>JBAZRJ010000082.1:0-2660 GCA_041662985.1 Clostridia bacterium | reverse complement strand
AAAACTATTACACAGATCAAACCCGCAACCATCAATGTCTGGATGGTCATAAGTACAAATTCTAGCTTTTATACCAAAACTTTGAAGTGAGCTGATTAAATCTTTTAGTAATTTAACCTTTTGATTAAATGGTAAAACAAACCCATGTCCTATTTCTTCTTTGTAAGATGCAATAATTTGTTTAATTTTTGAATCAGACTGATTTAACATTTTGTTTTTAGCAACTATATCTAAAACAGCCATAGAAACTAAAGCTCTTTTTATTCCAACCCTTGCAAGTTCTTCAGCTAAATTATTTGGATTATCAAAACCCAACCAAGGCATAATAACTGCAATTACTGGAACTTCAGCTTCAGTTAGTACTTTAATCATTTTTAGCCTATTTGGAATTGAAGTTGAACTAGGTTCTAAAACAGAAATAATCTCCTGATTTATTCCTGGTACAGAAATTTGTAAAACCAATCGATCCTTATTCTCAATAAACATTTGAATTGTTTTCTCGGGAATAATTTGTTTGGTAACTAAAAGAGGAACAAAAGATGGATTGCTTTTCCAAACTTTCTCAATTATATAGTGAGTTAAGTCCCTATTCTCAGGAAGAAAACAGTCTGTGACAGCACTGAAGTATGCACTTTTATGACTCAATAACTCTTTTAAAACATCACCAAGACCAGAGGCAATTATTTCCTCTTGTAAAAAAGTTTTTTGATTAAGAACACAGTACAAGCAAGGGGAAGGACATCGCTTGTCAAAAACTACAACCGGCACATTCTGACATAAATACATCGGTTTAATTAATTTAACTTCATTCATTTTATTTGTTTTTAATGATTTAAACTATGTTTTTGTGAAGTTTATACATATATATATTAAGTGTCAAATGTTTTCCACATATAATTATATTACGAAAATTATTAAGTTACATATATTTGAATAATATTCTTATTTAAAGCCATATTTGTAAATTCTTTATTGTAATAAATGTCGAAATAAATTGACACAAATTAAATTTGGGGGTAAAATATTGGAATGATTAAGAAAAATCAACTAATAAACTTAGGGTTTGGTGATAAAGAAGCAAGTGTTTACTTGGCATTACTAGAGCTTGGACCTTCTACAACTAGTGAAATTTCTAAGCATGCAAAGATAAATAGAACAACAGGATATGACATATTAGAATCGTTAATCAATGATGGATTAATAAATCCAATTGGAGAAACAAAGGTTCAGAAATTTGTAGCTGAAAATCCAGACAAAGTTATAGTCTTTCTTGAAAATAAAATTAAAAGGGGCGAAGAGAGATTGAAACAAGCATACAACCTGCTACCTGAGCTTTTTTCAATATATAATACAGAAGAGAAACCTAAAGTTAAATATTATGAGGGAACAGACAGGATAAAAGAAGCTTTTGAAGACACATTGACAGCAAATATCGAAATAGTTGGTTATGCTGTTGGGACAGATGCTTTTGAAGCAGTAGGAGAGGAGTATTTGAGAAATTATTTTAAAAGGAGAGTCTTAAAAAATATAAAAGTAAGAGTTATCGCACCTGATGACCCAGATACACTAAAGGTTACAGCAAAAGACAAAGAGGAATTACGAGAATCATATATTGTACCTCGTGATAAATTCTATTTTACAACAGAGACAAACATATACAACAATAAAGTTTTAATAATGTCATGGAAAGAGAAATTTGCAGTAATGATAGAGAGTAAGGAGATAGCAGATGCTCAAAAAAAGGTTTTTGAATTAGCTTGGATTGGGGCAAGAGAAATAGGGAAGAAATAATATAAATATATAGAGCACACTATATGTAAAGGGGTCTAGAAAAAACCAGGAGGCGATGAGCCTGCTGGTTTTTTATATTATGTTTGTCTTGTTATTCATCAAGACAAACAAGACGTGCATTTTGAGGAAGAGTGAGGCACTCTTCTATTGGCGGAAAAGAGAAGTTCCACTCATCCTTAAAGATAAAGGTGAGGAAAAACTCTCGCCCTTCTTTATCAATAAAAATATCTCCGAAAACTAAAATATATTTTTCCCAAAGACTCGGGATATTTTCCTCTGGATTAAACCAGAAGTGACTCCATAGAGGCCTACCAACGGCTTTCAAAAGTTCAATGTTTCTTTTGAAAGCTTCGATGGAGTGTGGTTCATCATGATAAATTTTTTTTAGATCAAAATAATGCTCACCGTAAAGACGGCTATTGCTTTCTCTTGTTGGCTGTAAACCTAAAGACAAAGCAATTTTCATTATTTCACTCCTTTTATTGGGAGTCGAGACCCTAGTCGGAGATTCTGCAGTTTCTTCCATGAGATATTTTTTAGAGATTTATATTTTAGATATTTTTAACTCAATTTAATTATATCACGAATATGGGTTAGTTAAATAAAAAAAATAAGCAGAGTGTCAAAGACACAACTGCTTACTTCACTAAACCCAACTAAACCTAAACTTATGAAAAAAAATGAATATAAAATCCAATTGACTAGCTCAATCACGAAAGCCAATTGAAACAAATCCAAATTACAATTCAATTATTTAAATCGTACGCCTATTTTACGTTTATGTCAATCATGATAGGGCAGTGATCGGAACCCATATATTCGGTGAGAGTTTTAAAGGATTTTATATTTTTCACAAAAGATTGATTCAT
>JBAZRJ010000081.1:0-2681 GCA_041662985.1 Clostridia bacterium | reverse complement strand
GGTTACATTTGAACCTCTCTCTTGATAAACAAGATTTGATTCTTGTGGAAGAATTATAGAAGTCCATAATAGGAATATGATTGCTAATACAGTTTTCATTTTATAACCTCTGATTGACTGACATATTTATGAATAATGTTTAATGATTTTTCAAGTTCTTCGGTAACAATGGGGATGCAATACCGCCTTATGTGTCGCTCTTCATAAAGGATGCTTGCCAACACAGACGCTTCTCTCATTTCGCTTGGCGTATAATTACAGTCATCGATAGATGCTATCATCATATCTACCAACATTTTATACTTAACATCGTTCAAATATTTATCTCTTGGTGTTTTCATTTTACAATCCTTTTATCGTTAGAAAAATTATTATCAGTCCACCAATAACGGTTAGTAGTGCCGTTATGATGATGAGTGAAGGAATAAAAAATTTGTTTTGTTTCATTTTACTCTCACCAACTCTGATTCTTTGATTAACTCGTCTATCTTTTCATCAAAAGAGAATAAGACTAATTGTTGTGGATCAACCGGAACTGGTGCTTTAGGATTTTGCGGATCGTCTGCATCTCCATCGTTATCCCAATCCGAGAAAATATACGACTTACAAATCGCAAATCCCTTTTCGTCATAGGTTAATTCCTCTGGATAATCCTTATCGTCTGCATCAAGCAAAATCATTTTGTTTAATAGCTCACATTTTTTATCGCCGTCAATTTGTTCGTGTACCCATTTTTCATTTATACAGTGATAACAAAAATTACACATAAATATTTCACCCTCTGTTCCGTTGCTCGGTCTATACTTATCCGTCTTATTCATAAATTTTCCTTTCATCAAATAAGTTGTCCAGTTCATTCAGTATCTTGAAGTACCGTACAAGCAAATAAGTTAGTGCGATTGCTACAAGTATCTTTTTCATCTATTCCTCTCTAACTGTTGCACTCTTTCAAATAATGCCCGAAGTGTTGCTGGCTCATAGTCTGATAATTTTATTTTCTCATTAAATTTTTCTTTAACGTAAACCAAAAAGATGTTCACTGAATCAACTAAGTATTTCTCAAAGTAAAATGCTTTATGGCTATGTACTGTTTGTAAGTGTTCGCTGTGTCGAAAAGGGAATACTAAATAATCAATCTTCTTTCGCAATAAATGATGAGCGTCCAAGTGTGGATATTTATTTTTGAACCAAGCCAAATATTTCTTTGACTTCAATTCGTATAGTTCGTGCCCGTATCTTGAGTATTCTGAAATCATAATGCCATCTTGTATTGACTTTGATAATCCGTTTAATTTTGATTTCTTCGTTTACTTATTGGCAAATCTGGAAACGCATCTATCGTCTCGGCGATTTTCCGTTTTCTTTTTAACTTTAAGCATCTTCGATTATAACAGGAAGAGCAAATTTCTTCATCCTCTTCACCTATTTTTTTTGGAAGAGTTTTTTAATATTTTTCGGCAACAGATAAAAGTTTTCTCCATGATTTACTATATGTCCACAATCTAACCTTTTACCACCGCCAAGCGTCATTGTCATTTTCATGTGTCTGTCCTTTTGCTAATTTTATATTGGTCTATCATAATTTCTTATAACTCTCCCTTTAACAACAACTCAACTAATCGCTTTGCGTCTGCAACAGATTTTATAAATTTCATGTGAGTATGTTTATTATAAACGCTTGCAGATGAAAGTTTATAACAAAGTTTTTCTTGACCTTCGCTTAATTTGTCTTTTGTTGAAGTTAGCTTCACTTCCACAAACACAATATATTTTCCGTTGGTGATGAAATGGTCTGGAAAGTTCTTTTGTGCCGAACGGAATGCACGGTTATTGTTAAAGGTTAATACTTCAAATCCAAATGGTTTTAGTCGGTTGAGTTCGTCTGTGATTAGTTTTTTGGTTTCCATTTAGATAATTCCCTTGATTAAATTTATTCCACCAGTTAGTTCTAAATATTTTCTGTGCCGTCTCTTTTGTTGCTTGAATCTTCCGTTGTCTCTGTAATATTCCTTCATTTTCCTTTCGACCTCTTTTTTCTTTCCGTAATTACTTCTCATTAAGAATTTCTCCAAGTGAAGCCATTTTCTTTTTGCTCATCTTTTCGTAACAATCCATCGTTGCAACTGAATAACGATCTACTGTTCTTGTTGCTTTTTTACCACATCCGCAAATACATAGTCCATCAGTTCTTTCTTCTTTCGGGTAACGGTATGTAGCAGAATCTATTTTTTGTTGATAAGAGGTTTTTTTGTTTTCAACCTTTATCTCAAATAATCCTTGCCAACCATTCTCGATTGACTGATTAATAATTTTAATTGGGTCGATTCCTTTAATCGCAAAATTGCGGAGCTTCCTTAATTGTGCCCTTGCTGTTGATTTGGGAAGTTTGTGTTTTATTTCTTTCCGGTAGTTGACCCACTCCGCCCACTTCTCAATAGGTAAAAACTTATTATCACCTTCCCCACAAAACTCTTCATCGTAAAGATTTTTGAATATTTCTTCTTTCTTATTTATATCTTCATTTACATCTTCATCTTCAATTACAGGAATAATTCCGTCCGTAGGTTTTTCGTAGCGTTTCCGTATAGCTTCCGTACGTTGATTTCTCATGTTTATTTGTTTTTTACGTTCTAAAAGCAATCTTCGATTGTATAGTCGTCCTTTGTGCTCAAAAAAATTAG
>JBAZRJ010000080.1:0-2773 GCA_041662985.1 Clostridia bacterium | reverse complement strand
TAGGAAAAGGAGCCACTCCGAGCTGTTGCCTAGCATAGGAAGAAGATAAAGTAAGAGTTTAGCTAAAAGCAACTGATCCGATGACTCCGAGTCATCGGATCAGTAAATTGAAGCGACTCTGTCTGATTTATGAGTTGGTCAAGCCTGGCTAGTCTCTGAACATGTTTTTAAAATTCACCAGCCTGGTTCCATCAATCATCTGCTCCGTTTCTCCTGAATAACAAACAGTTGTGTTCCTGATTTTTTCAGGCAGGATTTTTCGGATATAGTTTAATCCTTTTAAAAAGCTTTTGTCGAATGTTTGTGCAGATTTAATCTCAACAGCATCCAGGTGAGTGGTGTAATCGAGAATTAAGTCAACTTCATTGTTGTTGTTATCGCGGTAATAACAAAGCTGATAGGATTTGAAGCGGTTGTACTTGTTCTTCAGCGCTTCCATCACCACCAGATTTTCGAATAAGGGTCCTTTTAACGTGTTGGTTCGTATTTGGTACAGTTCGGTTATTCCCGAAAGAAATGCAGCCAGACCAACATCGTAAAAGAAAAGTTTGGGCGATTTTGTGAGCCGCTTGTTGATATTGGCATAAAAAGGCTGGAGCATATATACAATGTAAGACGCTTCGAGGATGGAAAGCCACGATTGGATGGTCGGAACGCTTACTCCAACCTCATTTGCCAGATTACTGGCAACGAAAATCTGCCCAATCCTTCCGGCGCACAACCGGACGAATAATTCAAATTGCCGTAAATCTTTCACGTTAATCAATTGACGAAGGTCGCGTTCAATGTAGGTTTCGAGGTAGCTGCTGTAATATCTGTTCGGGGTCACAATCGGCTCATTATAAATGCGTGGATAAAAACCTTTGAAAAGAAGTTCATCAAGAGTTAAACTTGCGGCAGTTACCTGAATTTCCAGTATCGAAAACGGCAATAGTCGCAAGATGGCAGTTCTTCCGGCCAGTGATTGTGAAATGGTTTGCGATAACTCCAATTGCTGGCTTCCGGATAGAATGTAATAACCAGGCACTTGAAGTCTATCCACAATTCCCTGGATGTACGAAACCAATTCTGGAACCCGCTGTATCTCATCGATGATAAGCCCGGTATCCGATTGATTCAGAAAAGATCGGGGATCAGAAATTGCCATTTGCCTGATGTCAGGATCTTCCAGTGATACATTTTTTTTATCAGGAAAAACATGCTGCAGTAAAGTTGTTTTGCCCGATTGCCGTGGCCCGGTGATGGTGACAACCGGAAACGTACGGCATGATTCCAGTAGCTCGTTGTAAATCTCGCGTGAAATAAACATTTTTATACAATTTTAAAATCGAAGTTTAAAATTACATGAAAAATAATCAATAAACAACTATATTTATGCAGATTTAAAGTTCAACTTTAAATCTGCATAAATTATCAACTGAATAAATGCGTAATCACTCTGCCATCATTCAAAAATAAAAACGAGATTATTATTTCAAAAGCCTCGTGAAATGAATCTCGTTGCTTTCAGTGATAAGTAATTGGAAAGATAAAATGTCATATTTTTGCTTCTTTACTCACCCCGAGCTCGCTGTGCTCGCTCCGCCCCTCTCTCGCGAGAGAGGGGAAAAGCCACCGCAAGGTGGCTTGGGGTGAGTAAATTTAAAATACGACAATAAATACTTCACATTACTTAACAACATCAGTCCCCAGGCTCAATGATTTTCTACAGTCTGAATTAATTACTTTTTGTCCCTTTGTTGTGCTGTGAAATTTTTAAATCTTCATATCAGCACAAAATTAATCAGAATAAAATACTCAATCGTAATGGCCTGTCCGTCTTTTTTCGCCGGAAACCAATTCTTATCAAGAATTTTCGTTGCTCTTAATGCTTCTGCATCTAAATCTTTATACACACCTTTTATTACTTTAAAATCACATGCACTTCCATCCTTATCGACTATAAATGAAATCAATACTCGTCCTGAAATACGATTTTCATGGGCTCTGATCGGGTATCTCAAACTACCGGAAATTAATTGAAAAGGAGTTTCTTTTCCAATAATTAATGGAGGACTATCAATATCGCTCACGGTCCAGGCTGAATTAATCAGAATGGGGAATTTATTTGATGTCTCATACCAGTTGTATTCAACCACATCATAGTTCGAATAATCAAATTTGTATCTTACCCTACATTGGTCATCAAAAATAGTCCAGGTTCTAACTTGCTTATCGTCAGTATAGTAACCAATCGATGTCGTATCAATTCCATTGGAAGCATAGAAAATCCAGATGCTGTCTTTTTTATTTTTTGAATAATATCCTCTAATTGCTAAACTATTGTCAGAGCGTCGTTTTTCATATAATCCTTGCCTTATATTTTCATCACTCTTTAAAACAAAATATTTTTCTGTCGTAGTTGGATTCTTCGTCTGTTTAGTAATCAATTCAATATCTTGCGAATATGTTTGTATTACTCTTCCTAAAATTAAAATGATAATTATTGCTAATCTCATGCCTTAATATTTTTCATAGGTGTCATTGTTCGGGCTTACGCTTCATAAAGACGTTCTCAAAAGTCAAAATAATAGAGAACCTGGGCACACCGTCCCGATGAAAATCGGGATAAGGGTCTAATGATCAGTCCGGCGAGGTTTTCGCGTCCGTTCTTTTCGTCGTCAACTTGAGACCTGACAGGTTTTCAAAACCTGTCAGGTCTCAAAAAAATGTTCTATGCCGTTTGTCTGATTCATACTAATCAGGTGTTTTATTTCCTGAAAATCTCCTCAAG
>JBAZRJ010000079.1:0-2830 GCA_041662985.1 Clostridia bacterium | reverse complement strand
CTTCAGGAACTTGCGAAAAGTTGCGCGAAGAGCTTTTTCCTGCATCTCGTATCCGGAATCAGCACTGTATTTAATATAATATTCTTCACTCGAGTAATAATCGGTAAGCGCCTTTTCTTTCAGCCTTGTGTTAAGATAAATCAGTCCGCATTTCAAACATCTCAGATAAGAGTACTGTTCATAGGGAACAACCTGTTCTATTGAATTATCACCGCATAAGGGACAGTTGGTTTCTTCAAGATCGTTTTTATTGAATTCTTCAAGCGCCATTTTATTAGACCACCTCTGCTTGTTGTTTTAACTGCAATTCATCATACGTGCAAATTCCATTATTAAGTGCATTCTTGCGAAGCGCCATATATAGTTCCGCTTCCGTTGCATTTATATACGGATAAACAAACATAACCCCAACAAACAGAGCCAAAAAACCAAGTAATATCCAGCCAAAAAACGATAAATCCAACAAGAATATGTCTACCTTATGGAAATTCGTCATGTCGCAACTAAGCTTTATTGCTCTTTTATAGCCGATATTTGGGTTGTCGGCCAAAATATATGGCACCATGCGGTACGAATAAAATTTGATTATGCCGGGGATAACAAAAAGCAAAGTCCAAAGAAAATTCTGCACATCTTTCAGCAGCATAGTTAAAACTATTTTCATGTAATTTGCTCCATTGAAAGCAAACTCAAAATATTTCGAATTATCCTGTCCCTGCGCCGTTTGAATAAAATATTTTTTTGCACCTACCTGCACGGGATATCCTACGAAGAGTCGAACTGCAAAAATAAACAATGTTACAAATACAAAAACAAAAAATCCGACAATAATACCCGGGAAAATACCAATCGATACGCTGTAATCAATACTCAGCACACCGCTCTGACTGATTTTGCTTATTTTAGGTGCACTTGACCCAACATTTCCTATAATTATTACAAGAAGGCTGATTACAAACGCAGTCCAATATGAATTTCTCAGCACCGCTTTTGCTCTATCCTTAAGTTCCATTCTCGTCCACAACATAATTTCCCCTCTTTTCTCATATTATTTCATATGATTCTTTGCAATAATTTTACTTTATCCGGTCACATTTTACAATCATATTTGGAATTTATTTAAAGTTTTTTAATCCACATTTCCTATTTTGTTTAACAGTTGCATATATTTTTCCATATTGCGACCGGTGGCAGCTAATGATAAAATATATGCATATTTGAATGAAGGAGAACATAAAATGAAAATCGGAATTACTTATCTCTATACAATTTTAAAATACGGATATCCTCCGGATCCAAAGGATGATTTTAAGGCTCTCGAAGAAATTTCGAAAATGGGCTTTCACTTTCTCGAATTGGAAGGTTTGGGAGGACGCCATACAGAAGGAGTTTGGGAAAACAGGAAAGATTTAAGAAAATGCCTGGATGACAACGGAATCCATGTTCATAATTTTTGCGGTGTTGACCCCAATCTCGTAAGTCTTGACGATGCCAAGCGCAAAGCCGCTTATGAGAGTTTCAATCGTACTGCAGAGCTTGGAGTATACCTCGGTACGGAGACCATTCACCTCGCAAGCTATGCTCCTCCTGTTGAGTATATTGGAAAATCGCCTTATCACCTGGATGAGGATTACTCATTCGGCGATACCTTCCGAATGAAAATTCCCGACGGCTTTTCATGGGAGAAGCTCTGGAGCGTGCTTGTCGAATCATGCAGATTTACGGCTGAAGTTGCGAAACAATATCAGCGCACTATAATCATGGAACCGCGCGTAGGCGAGGTTGTATGTTCTGCAGACTCCATGCTGCGTCTTATAAGCGATGTCAATATGGACAATTTTAAAGCAAACTTCGACACCGGCCATTTCTCTTCACAGCGCGAAAATGTTCCGCTTGCATTGAAAAAACTTGAAGGAAAATTTGCAAATATTCATTTGTCGGATAATAATCCAAAAGACACCAATCACCTTCCTGTCGGAGACGGAACAATTGACTGGCAGGAATTTTTCAGAATTCTAAAGACTATGGATTATAAAGGCTATCTTGGTCTTGACTTGGGTGCAAGTGAAACAATAGAGCAGGATTATAAAAAGTCGCTTGGTTTTATACAGAAGATTGCCGGCGGACTTGGAATTGAGATTGAGTGGTAGATTGAATTTTTTATCATTTAGAACAGGAGAAAATTATTTTGGATAACATTAAATTCGAAGACAATATTTCTTTAGACGATTATTTAATGCTAAGAAAATCAGCAGATTTTAAAGAACTATCTATCAGGCAAGCTGAGCTGGCAATAAAAAATCATAACTTTTTGATTGTGGCAAAAGATAATGAACAGACGGTTGGAATGGCACGTCTTTTGGGAGACGACTCATGGGTTTCAACTATTGTTGATGTCATAGTCTTGCCGAAATATCAAAGCAAAGGCATTGGCAGGGTAATGATAGAAAAAATATTGGAACACATAAATAGCAGTAAATCTGACGATGAACAAGTTCTTGTAATGCTCCTCGCAGCAAAAGGTAAAGAAGGATTTTATGAAAAGCTTGGATTTGCGGAACTTCCTAATGATACGTCTGGAGCTGGCATGCTGCAATGGTTGTTGAATAAACCCACAAAATAAGCATAGTCCCTCAATCGGAATTGAACACCTGACCTCATCCTCACCATGAATGCTCTAAAGCATAAAAAGAAGAAGACCAACTTTTTTTGGTCTTCTTCTTTTTATTGGAGCCCTCAATCGGAATTGAACCGATGACCTCATCCTTACCATGGATGCGCTCTACCTACTGAGCTATGAGGGCGAAAATTGTTACAACATTATGCATGA
>JBAZRJ010000078.1:0-2961 GCA_041662985.1 Clostridia bacterium | reverse complement strand
TTATGAAGGGGGGGGTGAGTGGTGTCGATTCCGTTATAAAGTTTCGGTTTTTTCAAGAGAATTAATGTAATATTTTGGAAAATTCTGTTTTTTTGAGGATTCAATAATTATCGAAAGATATTCTTTTGATGGTTTAATGAAATTCTGTTTATTCATCACACAATAAGTTTGTGCGGTTAAAGTTTTCTCATTTACATTTATCACATCAACCTCTATCCTTTTGTATGCCCCGGAAGCAACCCCTTCTTTTTTATCAAGCGAAATAAACTCATCTTCGCCTATATCATAAACCACACCCCACACGACTGTGTTACTGGATTTGACAATATCAGCAACCCCGCATTGTCTATTTTTTGAAAATCTTGTGAAGTCTAATTTGTAGTCCACTAGTTTTACCACACTAACTAATTTATAATCGCAACACCATTTATCCATTTCAGATCCACTAAGGTTTGAGCCATATGCAAAATAATAAGCCATTCGTTTATATTATTAAACTTTTACAGGGTTCCCCACTTTTGGAACAATTAAATTCTTACTAAAAAAGAGTGATTCATTTCCTACTCGTGGTGTATATGAAACATGGATAAATGAATAGTCAATTTTTTTTGCTTTTTTGTAAAGAGATTGAATTTCAGGAACATTATCATATGAAACTATCCACCGTGAATTCTTAATTTTGTTAATAGCCTCACTGACTTTCTTGTGATCATTATGCTCGTACGAATTCATGTATAGAGACTGACCTTTATGAAAGTACGGCGGATCAAAATAAAAAATTGTATTTCTATTTTTACCTTTTTTTTCAATTATTTTTATAAGGTCTAAAGCATCAAGATTATAAAGATGTATCTTATCTCTGCGTTCTGAAATTAACCTAATTCTCTTTATTAAATCTTTTTTATTATAACGACAATTAATTTTATAATTACCTTTCTGTTCTAAACCACCGATAACCCCGCCGCAAATAACTCCAGAGCGATTTGTTCTGTTAAGAAAAAATGTCGAAAACCCAAGTTCAAGTAATTCAGAGGATTCTTTTCTTTTTTGAATCATTTTTTGTATATGCCATGATTTCATTGTTACTTCGGTTTCCTCAATTTTTTTGCATAATTTTTCAGTTTCAAATAAAACAGAATACCAAAATGCATACACGGAACGGTCATAATCATTTATTGTAATTTCGCTCATTATACCATTTATCAATAAATGGATTGCGACAGATGCCCCACCCGCATATGGTTCAACATAATGTCCGTTAATATTATTTTTCTCACAAACAAGAGTAACAAATTTTGCTAATTTGTTTTTTCCTCCGGGGTATCGCAAAGGGGAAAAGAATACCATAAATAAATTATAGCTTATTTCTTCTTGTGTGTAACACTTAACATCTCGCCAATCAAGATTGACATAGCTATTGTTTGCTCGAGATTAGATGAAGATGAGTAATCATGAGCACCTATGTGAAGTAGCTTAATTAGGTCATTTGGAGTACTTATGCTATGTATTGATAAAGTTGTCTTCTGATCCTTAGATAAAGATTTTTTAGCAGTTTCAAAATTAGCTTTAACATAAGCATCAATAGTAGTTGAAGCAGCTGCGGCCTCAACAATAAGCCTAAGCGACATTCGAATCAAAGATGAAAAACTTTGCGATAAAATATCCCTATTATTTAAATAGAAATTATGTAAATCAGTAATATCTCTATATAAGTTATTACAGTCGCCCTTTTCTAAAGACAAATTTTTTCCAAAGATAACGACGTCTCCAGATCTGGTTCTTCTCGTTTTTTTAGGATAATTTTTTTCCGTTTCTTTATTCGAAAACTCAACAGCAATTGCAGGCTTAGAGCTATCGAAAGGTTTTAGATTTTTTTTCAATTCCGGATAGTGATCTTCAAGTGCCTCTTTTGGCTTACCTCTATACTCGCCTCGAGTCCCCAACACCTTTGACTCAACCAAATGCTGAATTTTTTCAATTATATCCTTTGAAACACTTTTGGAATGATTTGAGACCAAGACTCCTGACTTTTTGTCAAAACTAAACCCTATCCCCTGAAGCTTACTTTGAGTAAAAATTTCATCACGAACAAAGCGTTGGTTAAGTTTAGGATTTTGACTAATTAAACGAGTTCTTTCATCAATAACCTGAAAAACTGTTTTTTCCTGCCCCCTATGAACATTTAAAAAATAGTCACGTTCAAGGGCACCCCATGAACCGCTATTTGTGTGTTTCCTTTCTACGTTTACAAGGGCTGTTTCATTTTCGCACACATTACAGGGTATCTCTTTTAGTTCGCGAAGTTCTTTAGGTTCTAACTGAGGAAACATACCACCTCCAAAACTTTCGTAAATCGATTTATTTTGAATAAACTTCAAAACAGCAACCCTACGATTACCATCATAAATTATATAACGGCCTTTAATTTCAACAACAGTCGGTAGCTCACTTAAATCATAATGTTGACCCATTTCTTCTAACATCTTCGGTAAATCCCATTTCTGGTTCGGATCTTCAATCGCTCGTTTTATAATGTCATAATCTGATGCTTTAACATCAAAAGGGTCGCGAGGATTCTCTGTCCATAAATGTAAATCTTCGACTTTGATTTTCTTAATTTGTTGTTTAATCATATAAACTTATTGTCTCTTGAAAATTAGGACGGAAACCATTCTTTTTAAAATCGGTTTTCCAATAATTCAATGACTCAATTTATCTCACCTTAAGGGTCTGCCCTGAGCGAGCGGTGAGCGAGTCGAAAGGCTGCGGGACTTGGATTCGAACCAAGATAACGACTTTCAGAGAGTCGCATCCTACCATTAGATGATCCCGCAATAACGATGTATGGGTATTTGGTATAAGTATATGTATACGGACGACAAAACGGACGAAATGTTTCGAACGCGGTCAGAGACCACGTCCGACGACGGCAATTTAATCCGTCCGTATTCTTCCACCGCC
>JBAZRJ010000077.1:2763-3078 GCA_041662985.1 Clostridia bacterium | reverse complement strand
AGCAGCAGCGAATAACCCGGTGGAAGGCTAGACTTTAAATGTTCCACCTCTTCCTTTACCTTCTTTGCCAAAATAATGTTGTTGACATTGTCTTCGGGGTAAACAACCATGTTGATTGTATTTAAGCCGTTGATCCTGAAGTAGGACGAGGCCTGCTGTTCCTTGTAGGCAATGGTGGCAATATCGCCCAAAAGGACCATCCTGTTGTTAACCTTTTTCACGGGGATTGAACGCCATAGAATGGTATCGGCCACACCATTGCTCAAATAAATACCGGAAATTGTTTCCGCGTTCGGGGTTACTTCTGAGACAGTA
>JBAZRJ010000077.1:0-2720 GCA_041662985.1 Clostridia bacterium | reverse complement strand
GCCCAACTGTTGCGCCAGTTCGCTGTTAAACCGGATTTCCCATTCATAAGGGGTGGAGCCATAAACTTTCACGCCACTGATACCCGGGACAACCGACAATTTAGGCACCAAATGGCTCTCGGCAAATTTCTGGATAAAAAAAGGGCTTTCGCTGGCATTGAGCGTATAGGTCAATGTCGGGCTGCTGTTCTCACCGCTTGTGCTCATCGACAGTTCGGGGAACGAAACCTGCTCAGGCAATTCACTATAGGCCCGCCGGATCAATGATGCCACCTCAAAACGGGCGGCATCCATGTTAACGGTTTTCTTGAACGACAAATTAATCCGCCCGGAACCTTTCGACGATACGGAAGATACCCCTTTTATCCCTTTGACCGAGCTAAACAGCCCTTCCAGTTTTGCCGTAACTTCCTGCTCGATCACACGTGCAGATGCATCGGGCCAGCGGTAATTGACCGACAAACCCGGTAACGAGCGCGAAGGGGTTAACTGTACGTTCAGTAATGGCAACAAACTTGCCCCTACAATCATCAGTAAGACAAAGATGATCAGGATGGAAAATGAGGAGAGTTGGTATTTGGAAGACAGGGTCAAAGGGTTATGAATTAGTTGCTTAAAATATAAATTAAGTTTGAAATATTTGAGAAATTGCATGTTTGAGAGTTACAAACATGCAACCTTAAATTGCTCAATTTTTAGGATTAGTTATTTTTCGCACAAAATCGAAATACTTGAGCGTTCTTTTCTCATGCTCCTTTAGTGGGATGAATATAAATTTTAGACTTCCCTTATTAATTATAAAATAAAAAGGATAAAACTGCAATTCGTCTTTAAGTGCTGCATTATCTACGGGTAATCTATAAAATTCATTTTTCAAATTATAATTTTGTCTAAGCAACTTCATAAATCTCCAATCGGGTGAATTAAAAATAAATTTAATAGGTATTTTTAACGAGTCTGAAAGTTGTTTTATGTGATTGAACTCGATTTCCAAACAAGCAGAACAAGAATTTTCATGTATAAAAAAATACAAGCAAGAAGGATCATTAATTAAGTCAGACAACAATATGGTCGATTTATCTGCTTTTTCCAATACAATTTGATTTTCTTCTTTTAAGTAGTGCTCAATACGAAGAGAGTTAAATTCCGTATTGATTAAATTTGTATTATAACTATCTACTATCTTTAGTTCTAAAATTCTTGTTGCAAAATCCTTATTTCTTTTGCTTGATTTAAATCCACTTATGCTCAAAAAGATAACGGTTAACACCAAAATCAGATATATTCCTATGTTAAGTAAATTTTTCATGCAGTGAGAATTGGTACGCTATATTTCTTTCAACTTTGCCTTCATTATTATTGGATTATCTCCAGGCTTAACTTTCGCTAAGACGTTTTTTAGTATTGGGTTCGAGTTTAACAGAGACTCCCATTCCGTCGCATTAAGTTGGTTTTTCAAGCTTTCGAAAGTTTTCAAAAAGTCAAGCGCTTTCCACTCAAAATAAATTAGCGATTGATTATTATCATAATGCACTAATACAAAATTTCCAGAACTCATATTAGCTTTTAATTTGGGATGGATATTATCAAGGCAAATTAGAGGGAAACATTTTAGATCCGTTTCTTTGTCTTTCATTATCCCTATTGAAAATTTAGAATATCTGCATATAATAAAAATCTGTTTTCCTGTACCACAGTTGTAGTAATCAAATAACGATGCATATCCTTTTTTAATTACTTTCATAAAACGTTTAGCAGGAGCTTCCTTTTTAAACTCATTCTCTGACACATCATCTGGGATTCGGTATTTGCCAAAATCAAGTACATATTGCAATTCATTATCAAAAGTTTTCAAGTCAATACCCAATATGCTATCGTTAAATGAATCCCAATAATATAGCTTATTCTTATTGAACGTATAAAAGTTTTTAAGAGTCATCCTAATGTATTTCCCCGCATTCAAATCTTTCGCATTATGAATCAGCTTCATTTTTTTATTCTGATCATATTTCCAAAATGTCAATTTTGTTTTTGGCACATTATCCCCATTTTTGTTCTCTGGCGAATGATAATCATGAAACACCATCAGTCCATCATTTAAGAATGAAAAGGAATAAAAATAAATGCTGTTAAAACTTACTTCGGAGATATATTTACCCGAAAAACTATAGTTAACCAATTTCCGATTGCCTCTGTCTAATATTGAAATACATGTGTCGACATCGAAAGAGGTTGAAGAATTCACTTCTCCGGGACCTCTTCCTATACTATATATGCGATTTAGGTATTTACCCGTTAAATCATACATACTTACCATATTATCAGGTTTCTCTGAAAAAACACACAATTTGTCATTCTTGACTTTCAGGTTCGAAATCTCTCGAAACAAATTAGAATCAGTAGTTTCAAGTGGTATAAATTCTGGTGAATAGAAATTATCCGAGAAATTTAGAAAATTTGTATCATCTAAAACCACTTTAATTTTCATAACGGATGGTATTTCTTGTTTGTTCAAAGAACAAGAAAAAAGGAAAAGAACATTAATCGCAAAGAATAATGCATTAATGCTATTATGAGATGTTAATATAAAATTATTGGTATAAGCGCTTAAGCCGCCCATTTTTAATGATTGATTTACAGTTATTTATATATTATAGCAAACGATTTATATGGGTCTATTAGCAAATCATCTCTGTTTTACAATTAAATTTCAAATAATT
>JBAZRJ010000076.1:0-3153 GCA_041662985.1 Clostridia bacterium | reverse complement strand
CAGGCCGTGTTGGCGAAACTCGCAGGACAAGCTGGAATCCCATTATCTATTTTACAAGCCGGCATGAAATCTCAAAAGGATCAACAGGAATTTGATAATTTAATGGAGAAGCAGAAAAATACGCCAAGCATTTCAGAACAATACGGAACGGGAATTATAGGGGAATACAATTATGCCAAAGTAAACGGATATAAAGGATCGTTTGAACAATACCAGAATGAAGATGCAAATCGGAAGAGATCGGTGTCTGTATCTAATACTTTTATGGGCAATACTGGATTAACTAAAGATCAGTGGAATAATGTACAAAAAATTACTGGCCAGTTTGATGGAGAGGCGATCACTAAAAAATACAATCAAGTCGCAGAGGGATATACATTTGCTAGTTCTATGGACAACAACTCGAACAACCCTGCTGACGACCAAGCTCTAATATACTCCTTTGCCAAGGCAATGGACCCCGATTCTGTTGTAAGGGAAGGTGAATATGCTACGGTCCAAAAATACAGTCAAAGCTGGCTTGAGAACTTCGGCTTCAACGCACAAAGAGTTGTCGCAAATAAGGAATTCTTAACACCAGAAGCTAGGGCAAATATAAAGTCATCGATTGGAAAGAAGTACAATGCTATCAAACCTCAATATGATAATCTTTATAACGAATATGGAAGGCGAATAGATCAGGTTACCGGACAGTCTGGAACTGGATCGTCTTATATCACGAATTATGGAAACGCCTATTCTTCTCCGGAAGCTCCGACTGGAAACAATGCTCCCCCAAAAGCCCCAGGAACTCTTGATATTAATGGAGATTCTTATACTTATGTCAACCGAGATGGAACAGTACATACGGGAAAACTAGGAGATAATTATGCGGATAACACAAGCGCGAATGGGGACGAATTGCTTAATCGTTATGGATTATAAACTTTATATTCGATAAATTTTAAAACTATGCCAATAGAAACACCAGAAACAAGACAAAAACTATCCAATGCCATTAGGGAACTAGAGGCGAAGGGGGATATCACAACAATCAACCAGCTTGTCAGTGCTTATAAAGCGAAATATAGATCGACTCCTACTCCGCAACCGCAAAAATCATTAACAGACAAACTAAAGAAAGTTAACCCAATGGATGTCGCAGGAAAAACTGCGGGATTTTATAAAGACGCATTAATAGGCGGGGCGAAAGGTGTTGCAAGTACTGCACAGGGCATGTCGATTCTAGGACAGAAAATATTGCAGGGGACTGTGGGAAAAGTTATGGGGCAGCAAGGCAAACCCGCAGCAAAGATATTTTCAGATAAGCAACTTACGCCGACAAATGCAATACAATCCGGAGGGAAAATGGGTGAACAAGTGGCTGAATTTTTTGTGCCTTCTGGAGCTGCCAACAAACTCGCAAGGGGCGTGGGAGTTGTCAAGAAGACCTTAATTAGATCAGCAGAAACTGCGCTTCCTACGGCCTTGCAGACTGGTGGAAATGTCGAGCAAACCAAAAACGCCGCACTGTTAGGTGGGGGAATGTCTTTACTGGGGTCTGCCTATCGGGCAATAAAGCCATTAGCCAGCGACGCTCAAAAAATAAATAAGCTGGCAGGAACAATCATACAAGGAAAAACTAAAGATATAACAACGGCAAAAAAGGCTCTCTCTGATATTGATATTTCAGGAGTAAAAACTTATACGGATTTGACGAAAGCAACAAACAGAAAAATAGAAAGCCTTGCAGGTGGACTGGACGAAATTCTTGCAAAAAATAAGACGACAAAAAAACTTTCCGATTTAGGCTTGTCAATGAAAACAGGCTCTGAAACATTAACACACAATTATGTTGATGACGCCATAAAACAGCTTGATGATCTATATATAAAAACCAATGACATAGGAAAGCGAGCGGTGTTGAAACAATTGAAGAATAAGGCGCAAACGAACGGACTGACGATTCAAGAAATTAATAACTTGGCAAAGCTTCATGGTCAAGATTTAAACGCTTTTAATGCGAATGGAGAGGCTGCTTCCGGACTAGCTAAACAGGCAGCGGAAAATACTCGAAAAGGACTTAAATCCACAGCAAGGGGGTTGTTCAAAAATCCTGTATATGAAGCCACGGATGAACAGATGACCAATCTTATAAGACTCAGAGATCTTTCTAAAAAAATGGAAGAAAAGGTGAATACGTTAAGACAGACAACAATACCAAGAGGATTTATAGAAAAAACCTCCGGGAATATTGCCGATACGCTAGACAGGATGACGGGAAGATCAGTAAGTGGATCTGTGAGAAAGGTGCTTATTCCTCGCGGTGGTGGATTAAAGACAATGAACGCACTTGATGTTGAAGAAGCATTGCAAAAAAACCTCAAAGAGGTTAGGGGTTTGTTAAAGTCGAATGAATTGAAGGCTTTTGACGAAATATTCAAGGATATAATATTTAACTACAAGAAATCGCTTAAATATGTGACTCCGAAAGCAATAAACAAAAAGTCAGTGAGTGGCTTTTTAATAAATAAAGACAGAAAAGAAAATCAGTATTAAACGATTTTGGCAATATAGATAATATAATACAGTACGATACCAAAAACTATTGTCATTGCAGTTTCAGAATTCCACGTCCATCTGACTAAATTAATAATATGCCTCAATAAGATATAACCAATGACTATCCAAAAAGCTACTGTGAACGTGTGGGTTACGGCTATTAATATCAAAGTGAGCAAAACGGTTGACACAAAACCCCAATTAACAGAAATTTCACTTGATTCTTCCATATTCGCTCGTTAATAATTATTTAATTTCTTCATAAAAATAGTATACTTTTTTGCAAATATCTCCGTCAGTTTCTACACTCGCACAAATTCTTGTCGGCTTATCAAAAACATTGTCAGTTTCACAAGTAAAGTCTTTATAGTATTTTTCCCACGATCCATCGACAAGAGCTATCTGTTCTCTACAATCTCCCCATTTAACATATCCTTCATTCTTTACTCCACATCCAGAAAATTCTATGGCAACAAAAATCAGAATCAATATAGAGACAAATTTTCCGATCCCTTCCTTCATAAATAAAATTTAATTAAATCTTATCATCAAATTTAAGTTCTTTCATAACTTCATCGCGTAATACAAGTCCGGCGCTATTCAATATAATTT
>JBAZRJ010000075.1:0-3528 GCA_041662985.1 Clostridia bacterium | reverse complement strand
GCATAATTGACTTCTGTGTTTAGTTAATTCATATGCTGGCCAACTGGAAAAGTCTCCCTCTCCTCCCCCAGCCCAGCCAGACTCTAATCTTTGGGGATTTTCAAGGATATATCCAACAGCACGATCAGAAAGTTGATGGTCACATATGGCTAAAGCACGAATTAGAAGAAAGTTGATACTGTCGTAGTCACCATATGGGGAAAGATAATCGAAGAATTTTATAAATTGTAATTGATGTTTTTCTGACAATATTCTTAAAGCTTTCTCTAGACCAAGAAGGATCGAATCTTCCAATGATACAGGATCCTTTTCTCTGTAGAAGCGGTAACACCATACTTTATCGATCTTTAACTTGCCATCTATTTCTTTTGCAGTTTCCAGAACAATTTTCATGAAGAACGGAAGAACATTATCAAGATATTCAACTGGCGCATTTTCTGCAATTTTCAACAGATCCCTTTCTCCCGTCCCATCGTGTTTGAAAAACCTGTGTTCTATTTCATTAATGTTTATTTTGCCTAATAGCCTTTTCAAGTAAAATCCTAAAGCCCCGGCTGACCACGCTGGTTTTTTCTTCGATAATTCATAAGTGCATAACCAGAAAGTATGGGACTTGTCATCATCCATCATGCCTTCAACTATCATGGCAATGAAAAGTTCATAAATATTTCGATCAAGATGCAGATTTTGATAGGATATGATATTAAGAATCTTTTGATTCCATTCAGGAGATTTCCCTATATATGGTTTTAGAAGTTCACCAGACTCTTTAGGTGAATATTTGATCTGATTATTAAGTATAAACAATGCATGCTTATGTATGTCTTCATTTCCTGAATCCAGCCATTCCGCAATAATCCTTTTTCCATTTAAGAACTTGAACCAGTTGTTGCTATTAATAAATATAAAGAATACTTCTCTGAAAAGTAGCGCCTTTGTATCTGCAATATATCCCTTAAGCAAACTCCATGCCTCATCATCGACGTAGTCCAATTGCCCCATGAGTTCCAAAACGCATTTTTTGATATGAAAACGGATATTTGGATCGTCTAATATACGCCCCATAGCTGTCAAGTATTCTGAATGGCTATGATCGTATATATGAAAGAGTACTTGCCTTAACGTAGCACGTTTAAACAAGTGCTGTTCCCCAGTTTTCAGGTATTCAATCAAGTCCTTACCTTTAGAAACAAATCGTCTTGCGAATGAATAATCATAGAAGGTTTCATGGAAAAAACTTATTTTTTTATCTTCCAAAACTAATACATGCTCTGATTCCATTGCTCTTACTGTTTCTTTAAAGTCGTCAAGGACAATATTTTCATAAACCGAAAGAACCTGGTTTTCAGTTATATTTCCGCAAAGTTTATCAATGACGTTCGTCCATTGACTGGCACCTTTTCCAATTCTTTCCCTGACGGCATTTTCTTTAAAATCCCAATAATCATTAAAAAGATCCGTAGAAGTTGAAAATTTATTCACTTCTTTTTGTGGTCTGCATTTCATTTGAGCAAATATTGAAAGTCGAAGAGGGAGTTGAAGCAATTCGATTTGTTTTTCTGAAAATTCGGATGGATTGTATTTTAGTTTTACCAAGGTGCTCTTTACAGCATCAACAGATAATAATTTAACTTCTACTTCTTGTGCAGGTCCTTTTTCTGAAACCAGCTCTCGCAAACGGTTATCTTTTTCAAGATCAAAAGAACGGCAGGCCATCAACAATCGCATATTAGGGTAATGTTCAGTCTGTCGGATTATCTCATCTATGCAAAAGAAAAACTCAGGATTTCGACCAGATGCTGTACTAACTGCATCCAATTGGTCGATTATGAGAACAGACTGTCTTGTCTTTGCGATATTTCCAAGCACTTCTACCGGAGAGCCTGGGAGCCTTAATTGCTCACCTATCTTTTCAGGCAATTCTGTCGGATTAAGTCTGTCAACCTTGACATACAAATGTGGAATTCCCCGGGAAATTATACATTTTATAGACTCACCCAAAACATATGTTTTTCCAACTCCAGCCTTGCCAGATACAAGAACAGAATGCTTTTTATCTTCTCCAAGAATGATATCACATATGGAGCCTGTCTCATCTCGAGGTATTGATATATTTCCAGAGATGGGTCTAATCATTGACTCATAGCGTTTATTACAATCATCTACAGATGCTAGCACAGATTTATCTTTTGAATAGTCTAGCCGCAAGTATCCCCGGCTTTCCATAATTACCCAGAGGGCATCGGCAAACACAATTTTATGAATATTCTCAAGAGCGTAATCAGCAAGGCATTGCCTTGCACCTTCATAGTCTCCTCTTAAAAATGTTCTTAACTTAGTTTCAACATTCTCTTTTAAACTATCTTCGTCTATAGTTCGAATTTCAATTCTCTTCAGATGCTCATGTGATATTTGACCCAGCGCCACTTCTTGTTCTTCTTTAGGGAGATAATTGATATGCGAATTCTTCTCTAAAATAAGAGGACACCATCCTTTTAGTATCTTATTCCATTCTGTTATTCTATCTTTACTCGACAGGAAGAATTTCACAAATTCATCATATTCAGTATTTTTCCCTGCCGCATCTATAAGTTCATCAAGTAAGCCAGCGCTGTCCGTAGAGATAAAAATAAATTTGCTGTTTTGAGCGATAGTTTTTTCAAATGCATTCGTGAGAACTTTATTTGCAAATAGTTCCGAGGTGTCCCAGCCACCGGGCTTTGCATGTTGGCGCTTTACCTGATGATACTTGGTAATATTACCTTTTTTTGTCCAGAATTCACATCCTTCCCCCTCTGGCCCAAGAGGTTCAATATAAATTGAATCTATTTCCTCTGCCATTACCTGTGCAAGACAATAAACAGTCCATTTCCCTTCGTAACGGTTACCGTATTTATCGCTAGCTCCACCTCTTAATGGCATAAATCACCTTATATCTTTCATATCAAAATCGAACTTATCCAGCCTCATGCTCCCTTAAAACTTCCTTATATCATTAATCCCTTCCATTATTTCTGCAGTACGTTTCAGAGCTATTATGATTTTCTGGTAGTGGATTATGTCGTCGTAGGAGAGGGTGCGGGATTTGCGGTCTTTCAGCAATTTCTGGGCGGGCTGGTAACCGCCTATGTAGAAGTTCCAGGCGAGTTCGGGGACGTTGTCGAAATACTGGGTGGCGTTGATGAAGACTTTGCCAAGAGTAGGGCGGTGTTTTAAACCGCCATCTTCAATCGTCGGGTTGAAACCCGACATACTTATGTCGATGGAGACTTTGCCGGAAACAGGCCAGGCTTCGCTAAGATGCTTCGCCATGGTACACGAGACGCTTGTACCACATTCTTTAGAAGTTGGAGAAGACACAGGCAAGATGCCTGTGTTACATTCTTTGAAAAGAACTTTCTCGACGATGTTGCTTCCGCTGATGGGATAGCTTGTCAACGGTTTGTCCAGCTCCGGGGATTCCATGAGATGGAGTTTGCGGAGTTCGCAGCCTTTTGAAACAAATTTCCAGAATTCCTCCGCGTTTTC
>JBAZRJ010000074.1:0-3633 GCA_041662985.1 Clostridia bacterium | reverse complement strand
GGTCCGGTGGAGAAAAGCCTTATGGATGAACCGTCCGACGCATAGGAGAACGGCTGTTTCCATGGGTCAGGCTTGAGTTTGAAAACATAGGGGCCTTTCCATCCTTCCACAGGCGGATCAGCGACCAGTGCGGACAGGCCTTCTCCTGTGGATGGGAAGCGGCCGCAGTCCTTCTTAAAGGCGTCCAGGGCAATGTGCAGCGTTGACAGGTTGGAATGAGTCAGCTGGATTGACTGTGAATGGTCCGGCTCCAGAGTCGAAGCATGCCAGAACGAACCGATTACAGCTATTCCCCCCAATACAAGAACCCATCTCGGGATGCTTCTGAAGATGATGCCAATATTGAAAAAGCCGCCAGTAGTCATCAACCAAGGCGTTGCCATTCCCAAATCACGTTCCCTCCTCCCGGAAGTTCTCTTGGATGACTTCCTGAAAAAGCCGGGCGTTATGGCGAATTTATGGCAAAGGGGGCACTGGTTCTTCTTCCATTCGGACAGCTCTTTGCAATATGGGCATTGGATTTTCATTTGTAGTCTAAAATAGAACCGGGAACTGGAGGATTCTTTTTTTAATGAAAGAAAACCCAGATCCGGATTTCAAGAATTTCTCAAGACAATGCGCCTGTTCTTCTGTTTCAACTGCAATATAACTAACAATCCTAAGTGGGCGTCTTGCAGAGGTGGATTCCACAAATCCATTATTATGTTCTTCAATTCTTCGATTCAAATCGTTTGTTGAACCAATATAATGTTTACTGTCTTTTCCACTCTCAAGAATATAAACGTACCACATCTGTTTTACTCTTTCCCATGACCTACCATTGGTGATTTTCTGCGGATATTTATATCTTTTGGATGGCCTGCCACCCGTAGCTGCCGAGTAAGCGAGGAGCGAAGGATGGCGGAGAGGGAGGGATTCGAACCCTCGGTACGGTGTAACCCGTACGACGGTTTAGCAAATAGATATAACCTCCTTTTAATAAGTCACTTAGCTATACAGATGCAACTAGGTGCAAACTGGAATATTGGGCAAATAGTATCATTGTAGTAACATAGAAATATCTAATCCAAATCAATGAAGATAAATAGCTATGCAAAAGAATTAATATAGATAAAAAGAAAAGACTGATTACTTATCATTTTATAAATAGCAAAATAATCATTTATCTATTTTTGGTTGCTTGGGATAATAATTTGCACTTTTGCATAGAATGTCAATAATTTTTTTAACATGTTCCCCTGTTACCATAATTCTTGATTGTTCAAATTTAATGTCTCCCGGTAGATCTTGTACCCAAGAAAGGATATACATGTTATCGCTTCTTATTGCCAAGTGCATGCTATCGGCAAAAATAGTTAAAGAGCCAGGGCGAATATTTACTTCGGTTCTTTTGGTCACTTCTTTATTAATTGCAATATCTTCTTTCTTTTTCATTTATAAGATAACTCCTTTTCTACAACATCTACATTATATTTAATCTTATCATCATAGGGATAAATGAATTTTAGCCCATTCAATGTTGATTCATCTCTAATAGTTTCATTATATATAGGCAGACGCCCGTCTCCTTTATCCTTAAATAATTTAACCGATTCAGCGTAAAAATAAGCCTCTTTCCCAATAATAACATGATATATAAGTCCCTTATATTTTAAACTCTTGTGGATTGCGGCTCTAGAAACTCCAAGATATTGAACAACTTCCTTGTTACTCCAAAATTTATCATTGAACTCAGATGCATCGGCACTCTGTTTCCAAAGCCAACCTTGAAGTGTCTTATGTTCTTCTTCATCTATTTTTATTGCTGTTTCAAATGGTATAATTTTATTTGAGCATGATTTACATTTATAAAATTTTACATTGCTAATGCTTAAATCGCCTAAATATGCATTGTGCCACATGAAATTATCAGTAATTAATTCTGTGGGTTTACCGCACTTATCGCATGTTATGCTCTCATTCATTTTAAAAAATGTCCTTATGGAAAGATATTATTATTATTTTCTTACCCTGCATAGTTATTTTTATATACAATCTTATTTTTGACCTTGAGATTTTATATACATCTGCATAATCACGTTCGCCTTTAGAAGTAACCGGAGGTTTTATTTCATAAAAGTTACTTAACTTTAGACTTCTGAGAATATTAAGCACATCATTAGCACTAAACCCAAGCTTTGTTATACCAATTTTTTCGTCTTTGCCATCTTCTGCATAGTCTGTAAAAATGATATTATTCGCGTCTTGAAGGGAAAGTTTGAAATCATCAAAATTGTAATATGGTTTATTTGTTGGCATAACATTAAGCTTGCGGTTGACAGCTGTCAACCCGGAAAAGCTATTTTTTTTATTTTTTTATTTAATTTCGCACACTAGCCAGCTGGAGCATATTCATTATTAAGCACTTATAAGCATAGTGCCCCCGCTTACAAAAATCCTCTCAACTCTTCCTGTTGCTTTTCCGAAGACGGATCCTTATGTTTTAATATAGATTTTGAAAATAGCATTTTGATATAAAAATACAAGGATTTTATAATTCTTTATACTACTAGCATTTTCCAACTTCCAGTATTGCGCCTTATCGGAAGTTAAGCCTTGAAATCAAAACCCGTATAATAGGTCTGAAGCGTCTCTTTTTTTCCGATGTTGTCGTTATAGACTTGGAGCGTTTCAACTGAATGATGCCGTGTATATTTTTGGACAGTCAGCAAATCGGCTTTGAATAGTTCTATAAGTCTTGTCGTGAAATAGTGCCGAAAACCATGGGTGCTGTTTTGGATCTCCAACTTCTTCAGAGAACCCGTAACCATATTCCTCAACGCTCTCGTGGTGATTCTGCCGTTATGATTGTTGTTGCTCATGCTCACGAACAATGCACCGTCTCGAACCTTGCAGATATCAACATAGGTTTTCAAGGCTTGGACTGTCTGAGGATGAAGGTCAACCAATTCTTTGTCGTCATGTCCTTTGCCTTTGACCAAAGCGGTTTTTCTTGACAGGCAGATATCCGATACATCTAGCCTTACAATTTCAATCTGCCTTAATCCTTGGTAAATTAGCAATGACAGAATCGCCTTAAGTCTGCTGTTCTGACAATTCAATTCCATTGCCTTCATGCTTTCCAAAAGGATATTAACTTCTTCCTGCGATAGCCCGAATCTCTTGTGCTTTTTGCCCTGTTTAAAACCTTTGACGTTTATAGTAACATCGGGAATAATCCCGTTCTTGTGTAGCTCTCTAAGAAATACCTTTGTGACTGTCATGTATTTGGCTTTTGTCGAAACGGAAATATCATTCCTCGATGCCAAATATCTTTTGAAATCGAGAAAGCTGGTGTTGCTGAAACCTTTCTCTTGGACGAATTCAAGGAACAGTCCTATACGGGAAATGTAATCCTCTCGGCTTGCTGTAGAAATGTCAAGTGCGTTTAAAATCACAATAGCCTTATCCTTAAGACTGTCCTCTGAAATCAAAGGCTCGAAGTATAATTGGATTTCATTCATGGCGTGATCTCCTTGTTTTAGATTTGATAGATAAAAAAGAAAGGAGACGAAATGGTAGTCTTCGCCTCCCTTCCCACCCTTTTTTCATTATGCTTTGCTTACCTCGTTGAGAATCGGATAGAGTGCGGGA
>JBAZRJ010000073.1:0-3684 GCA_041662985.1 Clostridia bacterium | reverse complement strand
GCATATTCGGTGCCGCCCTTTACAAGGTAAGCATCAGATTTCGGATTCAGGTCAATCTTTACGATTGCTTTTTTCCAATCTGCTCTTGGTCCTTCGTGCGCACCCATTCTCTTCATTTTTCCGTCATAGTTCATTGTGTTGACCTTTAAAACTTTTACCTGAAATAATTTTTCAACTGCCATTTTTATTTCAGTCTTAGTAGCTTTAACATCAACAATAAATGTATACTTGCCGCTTGCAACTTCCAAATTGCTTTTTTCGGTGATGAATGGCTTTCTGATAATGTCTTCTGCCAGTCTCATTATGCATACACCTCCTCAACCTTGGAAACCGCATCCTTAGTTATAATGAGTTTCTCATACTTTAATAAATCAAAAACATTTATTGTATTAACAAATGATGTTTTCACACCTTTTATATTCCTTGCCGATTTTTCAACAGACTCGTTTTTCTCTGCAAGAACAATCAGTACATTGTTATCCAATTTTAAATCATTTAGCAATTTAACCATTTGCTTAGTTTTAATATCATCAAAATTTAGCTGGTCAATTACAAATAATTCACTTTCCGCAACCTTGGACGATAAGGCCGATTTCAATGCCAGCCTTTTAACCTTCTTTGGAAGTGTGTATCTGTAACTTCTTGGTTTTGGTCCAAAAATAATTCCACCCTTTATCCATTGCGCGGAACGGATGCTTCCCTGTCTTGCTCTGCCCGTTCCTTTTTGCTTCCAGGGTTTGATTCCGCCACCTCTGACTTCACTTTTCGTCTTGGTTGACTGGGTTCCCTGTCTCTTGTTCGCCAGCTGGTTAACAACTGCGAGATGCAAAACATTCTCATTTATTTTAATTCCGAATATATTATCGCTTAATTCGATATCGCCTATCACTTCGCCGCTCATATTATACAAATCTAACTTTGGCATTTTATTTCCTCCCTTCAAAAAAATTATTTCTTGATGACCTTAACACTATTTTTTATAATAAGCAATCCGCCCTTAGGACCCGGAACTGCTCCTCTTATCAATAATAAATTTCTTTCGCCGTCAGCTTTCACAACTTCAAGATTTTGAACCGTTATTTTGTCTACTCCCATGTGCCCCGGTAATTTCTTTCCTTTGAAAACTCGTCCCGGACTTGTACCGGCTCCCATTGAACCCGGCCTTCTGTGATACATGGAACCATGAGTTTCAGGTCCGCCTGACTGTCCCCATCTTTTTATAATGCCCTGAAATCCTTTTCCTTTAGAAACTCCGCTTACATCAACTCTGTCACCGGCATTGAACATATCGGTAACTATGATGTCTTTTCCTATCTCAAACTCAGAAGTTCCGTCTAATCTGAACTCCTTTAAATATTTCTTTGTTGCAAGTTTGTTTTTTGTAAAAAGTCCTTTTAACGGTTTACTTAATTTTCTTTCGGCAATTTCCGAAAAAGCCACCTTTACTGCACTATATCCGTCGTTCTCAACTGACTTATTCTGAACAACAGTACATGGGCCTGCTTCAACAACAGTGACAGGAATTACTAATCCCTTGTCATCGAATATTTGAGTCATACCCACTTTTTTACCAAGTATAAATTTCTTCATATATACTACCTCCTGTGGTTATTGGTTCATAACTTTCATTATGAACTTGACCTGATTTTTGCACTCATCTTTAAGGTGTTCAACTGCTGCCCCTTAAAGCAATAGAGCTTTACAGCTTGATTTCAATATCAACGCCTGCCGGTAAATCTAATCTCATCAGTGCATCAACTGTCTTAGGCGTCGGAAACAGGATGTCGATAAGCCTCTTATGAGTTCTCATCTCGAACTGCTCACGAGAATCTTTATATTTGTGGGGTGCTCTAAGTATTGTAATTATTTCTTTCTCAGTCGGTAGTGGAACCGGTCCTGATACTTTTGCCCCTGTTCTTTTCGCAGTTTCTACAATTTTCTCTGCAGATTGGTCAAGAACCTGATGATCATAAGCTTTTAACCTAATTCTTATTTTCTGATTGTCTGCCATGCATAAACCTCCTCGTACGTTATATTTTGTTACGTACAACAAGTATTTATCTGTACACTATGCCGGGTGTATCTTATCCGGCGATATAAAAACCCAGAATTCTCTTATTGATCTTTGAGGTCAATATTCCTGGGCTGCATTTACTAAAAAACACTATTAGTGTATCCCATAAATGTACAGTGACTTGTCGCCCGGTTTCATTGAATCGGACATTCTCCGTTGAAGTTCCCTATCTCTTCTGGATAGCTATCTCCAATTTCCTCGTATGTCGTGTCACAACATTTAATATTCTACTACAGAAGTGTTTTAAAATCAAGTGCTTTTTGAATTTTTTTTTGAAATGGAAAATTGTAATATAAAATGTCCGCTTGCTTTAAAAAAATACAATGTCATGCGACCATCAATTTTTCGGTTCTGGTGCAAATAACATTTAAACTTTTCACAACAAATACTGTGACAAAACCAAATACAAGACCATCTTGTAAATTAAAAACATAATCATCAAAAAGATTAGGTCTAAACCGATTTTTCATAACATGCATACAAAAGTCGAACTATTCCACTACCGGGTTTATTGATATTTTAGTGAAATGAATTAATATTGTAGCACCTGATGCAAATAATATTTCATGTGCCAATATGTTCTTATCCACACGCGAAAATTCGTCATATCCAAAATCATCAAAACCAACTGTCTCACTATAAGGATCATTTTCGGTAAATTCGGGTAAGTAGTCAATTAAAATTCTTTTTACCCCAATATATTTTATGTCCCATTTTTTGTCTTCGTCTGTAAGTATAATATCGACTGTAACAGGTTTTTTGTTATTACTTTCCTCTTTATTATTAATTTTAATATCACAAAGTTTGAAATCATGAAAACCTAATTTAAAATAAAGTTTTAAAAATTTTTTAGGCAAACTCTCCTTTATTTCTTCAAATATCTTACAATATTCTTTGCCATTTTCAACCCACTGCTTATCTGCAGCAGCTCTTTCTTCTTCTATTAAGCTATTTATTTTATTCCATAAATCACTTGTGAAGTATTTCATTTGATTATCATCCTTTCATTTATTAGTAAACCGGGTCAAATACAAATAACACTTTAAATTCTGGAGTGCAGTGACTTTTATGGAGTACTTTTTACAAGATTACCCCTAGTACAAAACCGCCATTTTAAGCTGTTTTTTTAATTTCTTTTCTAATACGATATTCAATTGGGCTTAAATAGCCTAAAGTTGAATGGATACGTTTTCGGTTGTAAAATAGTTCAATATATTCAAACATATCTCTCTCAATTTCCTCCATTATAACATAACTTTTTTTGTAGATACATTCCTTTTTTGTTGTTGCAGTATACTTATAGTTCTGTCCCTAAAAATCAGCATTTTATCCATGAATGTGGCAGAGGTTTTAAGTTGAAAATGAATAGGTTTATGAAGTAAACCTCCTGAGTTTTCAACTTCAAACCTCTGCCGCCACATTATTGTATATATTTTTGAGTAACAGAGAACAGTCCTCGTTTTTTTGCATTAAGAAAGCCCGGTGCATTCAGCATCGGGCTTTCATATAAATCTGGCGGCACCTACTTTCCCGGGACGCTACCGTCCAAGTATCATCGGCACAAAGAAGCTTAACTACCGTGTTCGGTATGGGAACGGGTGTGGCCTTCT
>JBAZRJ010000072.1:0-3781 GCA_041662985.1 Clostridia bacterium | reverse complement strand
AACCCGTTTCAAAAACGAGGGCGTATCAATTGAGGGACGGTATTTTCGAAGCAATAATCGATAAATTTTATACCGATCCGACGCTTGTTGCATGGGGAGAAGAAAACAGGGACTGGGGCGGCGCATTTGCGGTTTACAGAGGTTTGACCGAAGCGCTTCCTTATCACAGATTATTCAACTCACCTATTTCCGAAGCTGCAATCGTTGCATCAGCAATAGGCTACGGGCTTTGCGGGGGCAGAGTAATAGCAGAGCTGATGTATTGCGACTTTTTGGGTAGAGCCGGGGATGAAGTATTTAATCAGCTACCGAAATGGCAGTCAATGAGTGCCGGAGTTTTGAAGATGCCCGTTGTTTTAAGAGTATCGGTCGGTTCAAAGTATGGAGCACAGCATTCTCAGGACTGGACATCGCTTGCGGCACATGTACCGGGGTTAAGAGTCGTATTCCCTGCGACGCCGTATGATGCGAAAGGTCTTATGAACACCGCTCTTGCCGGAACCGATCCCGTAGTATTCTTTGAAAGTCAAAGAATTTACGATGTGGGAGAAATGTTCCACGCAGAGGGAGTTCCTGAAGGCTATTACGAAATACCTTTCGGAGAACCCGATATTAAAAAAGAAGGCGGCGATGTGACGATTCTTTCAATCGGCGCAACCTTATATAAAGCTATTGAGGCGGCTAAGATACTTGAAGAGAAGTATAATATTTCGGCAGAAGTAATCGATGCCCGGACAATTGTGCCGTTTAATTACGATTTGGTTATTGAATCCGTAAAAAAGACCGGAAAGATATTATTGGCAAGCGATGCCTGCGAGCGTGGTTCACACTTGAAGGATATGGCTCAGAACATCAGCGAACTCGCATTTGATTATCTTGATGCACCTCCTGTAGTTGTCGGGGCGAAGAATTGGATTACCCCGTCATATGAACTTGAAGATGCTTTCTTCCCTCAAGCCGATTGGATAATAGATGCAATACACGAAAAGATTATGCCTATACCGGGACATATTGCCCAAAATAATTTTACGCCAAATGAACAATTAAGAATTAACAGGCTCGGAGTGTGATTTTGTGATTATAGAACGTCAGCGGCAGATAAACGAACTTCTCGACCAAAAGGGAGAGGTTCAGCTCCAAAAACTCAAAGACATGTTCCCGGATGTTTCGATGATGACCTTAAGAAGAGATTTAATAAATCTTGAGAACGAGGGCTTATTGATTCGAACATTCGGCGGAGCTGTGAGCGCAAAAAAACTATCCATGACAGGAGGAGAAGAAAATGCGTATTCAAGGAGAGCCGCTGAAAATGTTGAGGCAAAGATGATAATCGCAGAAAAGGCAGTATCTTTGGTTGAAAAAGGGCGGTCGATTTATTTCGATTCCGGCACTACCCTGATGTGTCTTGCCAAAATTCTGCCTGACGACAACTATTCTATAGTTACAAGCGGCGCGAATATCGCTCTCGAATTGATAAAGAAACAAAGGACGTCAGTCGTAACGCTCGGTGGTTCCGTGAACAGAAACACGCTTTCAATATCAGGACCCGATGCTATGTCGGCATTGGACACAATAAACATAGACATGGCTTTTATAGCAGCTTCGGGGTTCTCATTGGACAACGGCCTTACGGTATCGAATATTTACGAGTGCGAGTTAAAAAGAAAAGTGGTGCAAAGAGCAAAAAAGGTAATTCTTCTGATGGACACCAATAAGATAAACAAGGATTTGCCGTTCACCTATGCGACTCTTGAGGATTTAAACATGTGGGTTTGCGAGACTTCGGTTTCGGCTGAAATTAAGAAGGAAGCAGATAAATTCGGAGTTGAGATATTGTGAGACAATATTGCGGGAAAATTGTGAGACGATTATGAATTCTATTGACACAAACCCGTATTAATGCTATAATTCAGGCGTAGTATCCAAAAGACCTTCCCCAAAAATCAAAAATTAATATTTTCGTAGGGTATGCTTGTTTTTTCTATACAAAACTATTTCCCAAGAGGATTACAAATAAACCAATTAAATAAGGCGGTGTACTATGGAAGATGTAAATCTTGACAGTAAATCCATAGAGGATTTGCGCTATATAGCCAAAATGATGAACATTAAGGCTATAACAAAATACAAAAAGGATGAATTGATTCAAAAAATTCACGAAGAAGCCGGTAAAGAAGCCGGTCAAAAGAAAGAAACCACGGACAAAAAAGCTAAACGTGGAAAGGTATCAAAATCAGATATTGGTATTCAGGAGAGCAATGAAGAGACAGCGGCTCCGATGGAACCTGAAGATCCAATTGAAAGCGAAACTGAAGGTCCTGCCGAAACAAATATTGAGGTTCAGTCAGAGCCCAATGCGGAAGTTCAAATAAAATTCCCGGAAGAAACCAAACTAAAAGGAAGAGCAAATATAAAAGTCAAGTATATTGATAAGACATCAAAATCCAAGGCTAAATCAGGTGACGAAATTTCCGGCGACAAAAAAAATGACCCCGATTCAGGAGCCGAATCAAAGGAGATTGATAAACTCGAGAGCGCCGATCCGATTGAAGGTATACTGGAAGTATTGCCTGACGGGTATGGCTTTTTAAGAAGCGAAAATTATTTGTCCGGACCAAAGGATGTTTATGTTTCACCTTCGCAAATCAGGCGCTTTAGCCTGCGGACAGGGGATAAAATTGTCGGAAAAGGCAGAATCCCTAAAGAGGGAGAGAAATTCCAGGCGCTTCTTTATGTCACAAACGTAAACGGCGATTTGCCCGAGATTGCATCAAAGAGAATAGCATTTGAGAAACTGACGCCAATTTATCCTGACGAAAGAATAACTTTGGAAACAGCGGCACGAGAACTTTCGACAAGACTCATTGACCTGATTGCCCCGATCGGAAAAGGTCAGCGCGGAATGATTGTCTCTCCTCCTAAAGCAGGAAAAACAATACTCTTGAAAAAAATCGCAAACAGTATTTCGAAGAATTATCCTGAGATGGAACTGATAGTTTTACTTATAGATGAAAGACCCGAAGAAGTAACGGATATGCAGCGTTCAATTAAAGGAGAGGTCGTATTCTCGACATTTGACGAGGTTCCTGAACACCATATTAAAGTTGCGGAAATGGTTTTGGAAAGAGCACAGCGGCTTGTTGAACAAAAAAAAGATGTTGTAGTACTCCTGGACAGTATAACAAGACTTGCGAGAGCATATAATCTGACAATCCCGCCAACGGGAAGAACATTATCGGGCGGATTGGACCCGGGGGCATTACACAAACCGAAAAGATTCTTTGGATCTGCAAGAAATATCGAAAACGGCGGAAGCATGACAATTATGGCAACAGCCTTAATAGAAACCGGCAGCAGAATGGACGATGTTATTTTCGAAGAATTTAAAGGAACAGGAAATATGGAACTTCATCTGGACAGAAAGCTTTCAGAGAAGAGAATATTCCCTGCGATAGATATCAACAAATCCGGAACAAGACGCGAAGAATTGCTGCTCAAGCAAAGAGAACTTGAAAGTATATGGGCAATAAGGAAAGCAATGAGTAATATGGGAACGTCGGAAGTAACGGAGATGCTTATAAATAAACTTGTCCAGACAAAGACGAATGCAGATTTTATAGGCAGCATTAATCTTACCTTCGGAGGAAAATAGGTATGTCAATAGTCAGCGAAAATGTCACCCCTAATATGTGATAACTGTGCAGCGATTATGTCACCCCCCTTTTCTTTTTTGAATAAAATAAAAAGCTATAATCATACCAGGGAGAATTCGGATTATGCC
>JBAZRJ010000071.1:0-3861 GCA_041662985.1 Clostridia bacterium | reverse complement strand
TCCTATTCCAAAGATATAAGTCAATCCGATTTCAACCCTTTTTTCTCTGGGCAAATCAACTCCGGCAATACGAGCCATTTCTTAAAACACCTCCAATATAATAATTAACAAATAACAATTATCTAATTCAATCTATAAATCACCATTGGTCACAGTTCCCGTCAGAGAACCATGCAGCCGCCTAATGGTGTAATTCTTAAAATTCTAACCCTGTTTCTGCTTATGTTTAGGGTTTTCGCAGATAACCATTACTCTGCCTTTTCTTTTAATTATCTTACATTTTTCACACATTACTTTTACTGATGGTTTAACTTTCATTTTTAAGCCCTCCCTTATCTTCTCTTACTTTGCTCTCCATGTTATTCTGCCTCGGGTCAAATCATATGGTGAAAGTTCAATTGTGACCTTGTCACCCGGCAAAATTCTGATAAAATTCATTCTCAATTTACCCGATACATGTGCAAGTACTTTGTGTCCGTTATCAATCGAGACCTGAAACATTGCATTTGGTAATGCTTCAAGAACTGTACCTTCAACTTCAATTACATCTTCCTTAGACAAAATCTTAAACCTCCTTAAACAATATACCCTTGTTTGCTTTCCCTATACTAAAGAACTTCCATTGCTTTTCTGATATCCGCGTTTGTTACTTTGATATCATTTGTCAACTTATAATTTAAATTTTCTATAACCTGATCTGTCAGTTCCAGGTGCTTTAGCTTTTTTCTTTTTGGCTTTTCAATTCTTCTAAGGTTACCATCTGCAATCATTGCAAATATACTATCCGGAACCTCAACCACAATAAACCTTTTTCCCTCGTCTCTTCCCGCCCTGGAATACACAATCTGACCTAACTTAATATCCAAAATATCACCCCAGTATAATTTTGACGGTCTACCTATAAATTAAATATTATCAGTCCAACTTTGTCAAGATAATAGGTTGTTTATCGGTAACTGCAATAGTGTTTTCGTAGTGGGCTGACAAACTTCCGTCTGCAGTCACAACTGTCCATTTATTGTCGAGTACATTTACAAAATATCCTCCGGCATTTACCATTGGTTCAACCGCAAGTGTCATGCCTTTTGAAAGTCTTGGTCCGCGCTCCCGCGATTTATAATTAGGTATTTGGGGAGCCTCATGCATTCGAGTCCCAATACCATGTCCAACATATTCACGTACAACCGAAAAACCATTCTTTTCAACATATTCCTGAATTGCAGCGGAAATATCAATAATTCGATTGCCTGTTACGGCTTCCCTGATTCCTTTATAAAAGCTCTTTTCAGTGACTCTTATAAGTTTCTCCGCAATTTCACTTATGTGTCCGACAGGGAAAGTTCTTGCCGCATCCGCATGAAATCCGTTCAGGTATACTCCAATGTCCACGCTGATTATATCTCCGTCTTTTAATACCCTGTTCCCGGGAATCCCATGCACTACCTCATTGTTAACCGATGCACAGATGCTTGCCGGGTAGTCAATTGCTCCGCTCATTCCTTTAAATCCCTTGAATGACGGAATTCCCTTGTTTTCCAGTATGAATTTTTCAACAACCAGGTCCATATCCTTAGTTGTAACACCCGGTTTTAATATATCTTTCAGTTTTTCAAATGAAAGACATAGCACCTCGCCTGCGCGTCTCATTAGTTCTATTTCTGATTCCGATTTTATTGATATCATTTATTATACACCTAAATTATGTAATAAGTTACTGCTAATTACCTTTCGGCAAAATCCTGTTCAACTGCCCTGTTGTGTACTCCACGCTGCGATTGCTGTCAACTGTCTGTAAAAGTCCTTTTTTACTGTAATAGTCGATTAACGGTTCGGTTTGTTTATGATAAACATCAAGTCTTTCCATAATCGTCTCTCTATTGTCATCTTCCCTCTGAATCAAGGCACCCCCGCATTCATCACATATGTTCGCGACCTTCGAAGGATTGTTTGTTATGTTGTAATTCCTGCAACAAACCGTACAAACTCTTCTGTCAGTCATTCTCTTAACAATTACTTCATCATCGGCATCCAGATTCAAGACGTAGTCTATCTTTATTTTCTGAGTTTCAAGCAGTTCTTCAAGGAAATCAGCCTGCTTAATATTCCTTGGAAACCCATCTAAAATGAATCCTTTGCGGCAATCCTCCGCCACCAATCTGTCTTCTACAACCTGCTCCGTCAATTCATCGGGAACAAGCAAACCATTATTGACGAATTCCAATATCTTTTTGCCAAGATCAGTATTGTTCTTTATATTGCTTCTGAAAATATCACCGGTTGAAATATGCGGAATATCGTATCTTAATGCCAATAATTCAGCATTGGTGCCCTTCCCGGCACCGGGACCACCTAAAATTATCAGTCTCATTTAAACGCCTCCGCCAATAGTTTCTACTCTAAAAATCCTTTGTAATGTCTCATCAACATCTGTGACTCGATTTGTTTTACCGTATCCAAAGCAACACCGACCAAAATCAGTAATGCTGTTCCGGAAAACCATATTCCCGTTATACCGGTTGCTACACCGATGAAAACCGGAAATACCGTTACTGCCGCAAGGAACAAACCGCCAAACCATGTAATTCTGTTTAATACTCTCGATATATAGTCTGAAGTCGGTTTACCCGGTCTGATTCCCGGTATAAAACCGCCGTTCTTTTTCATATTGTTTGCAATTTCAATAGGATTAAACTGAATAATCGTATAGAAAAATGTAAAGAATATAATCAGCAAAGCATTCACAAGTGCATATCCAACACCATTTTGCGAGTTCTTAAAGAACAGCACAATGGGGTTTTCCGACTGTGAGAAGAAGAATCCAATAATCGTCGATGGAAATGCCATTATTGACATTGCAAAGATAATAGGGATAACGCCCGCAAGATTTACCTTAATAGGCAAATGGGTGCTTTGTCCTCCGTAAATCTTTCTGCCGACGACCCTCTTGGCGTATTGAATCGGTATTTTCCTTTCGGCCTGGTTAACCCAAATAACCGCGGCCATTACAGCGAGTAATACTGCGCATATGCCGACCAGTGAAAGAATACCGAATATTCCCGATCCTAATTGTTTACCCTCATATAATGTTATCAATGCCTGAAGTCCCTGAGGTCCTCTTGAAACAATTCCCGCAAAGATTATAAGCGAAATACCGTTGCCAACACCAAATTCTGTGATTTGTTCTCCAAGCCACATAAGAAAAGCAGTCCCTGCAGTAAACGTCAATGTAATTATCAGGAAGCTCAATATCGATCTTCCGCCGACAATTGCATTAGACAAAGAAAGGTACAATCCGGCTGCCTGGACAAATCCGAGAACAACCGTACCGATTCTGCTGATTTGACCAATTTTCTTTCTGCCTTCTTCGCCTTCTTTTTGCATTTGTTCAAGTTTCGGTATTGCTACCGTCAACAATTGCATTATAATCTGGGCGTTAATGTATGGGGTTATACTCATTGCAAAAATACTTGCAAGCTTCAAAGCACCGCCGCCAATGATATCGAAAAGCCCAAACAACGAACCTCCCGATTCAACCAATTTTTTAAACTCGTTTGCATCCAATAGCGGCACGGGAATATGCGAACCAACTCTGAATATTATCAACATACCTATTGTGATAAATATTTTTTTTCTTAAATCAGGAATTTTCCAGGCATTTCTCAGTGTATCAAGCATTCCGCCCATACTAAACCACCTCGACCTTTCCACCCGCAGCTTCTATTTTAGCTGAAGCTGTCTTGGTAAATCTTGCAGCCTGTACTGTAAGCTTTTTATTTATATCTCCGGTGCCTAATATCGCAACACCGTCCAATTCCTTTTTTATGATACCTTTTTCCTTCAACGTTTCATAATTAACAACCT
>JBAZRJ010000070.1:3656-4272 GCA_041662985.1 Clostridia bacterium | reverse complement strand
AGCATCCATCTCAAATGCTCTCAATATGTGACTATACGACAAGACAGTGTCCTTATCTTCAGCAGCATACCTGTCTGAATATGCGTTATGTATTCCCAAGCATTGGAACATGTTAAACATTTCCTTTATATCGTCCATTTTGAAGTTGCGTGTCATGTTTTTTATTGGCTTGTCGTTCCATGTTACGCCTTCGTTGGCCACCGTAATAAATACAAGTCCGCCGGGTTTTAGCACCCGGTAGAATTCCTTGGCTATTTCTCTTATGTAATCATCGTCCAGGATGTGAATAAGTACGCCGAAGTTAAAGATTATGTCATACTTGGCATCATTAAACGGCATATTTTTTATGTCTCCGTCAAAATAATATATCCCTTCTGGGCTGTTTAACCTTGCATATTCGACAACATCATGACTTAAGTCTATACCATCACAGTTTATCGGCCTGGCTCCCAGCTCGCACATCTTGCGAAGCATCCGGCCATTACCGCAGCCGGCATCCAATATCATCATGTTCGGCAGGTCTTCCTTGCCATTGTTAATAAGAGTGTGGATGATTTGGCTTGTTACGATAAAATCGTTAAACAGATCAAGAATAGTGTTGGCGGCTATGGGTAAC
>JBAZRJ010000070.1:0-3646 GCA_041662985.1 Clostridia bacterium | reverse complement strand
AGTAGTAATTGTCGAATACTTCTATGAGGCGTTTTTGTTCGGATTCTTCGTTACTAATACTCATTTATTTTTCTACCTCCTCAACTACAACACCATTAACATTCCTTATCCTTATAAGTTTCGTATTCTTCTTTTGTTAGCTCTTTCCAATCTTTTAATTTATATTGACCCGGATATGATTTATTGGTGTATTTCTCCCATTCCAAAGGGTGTTCGTCGATCACTGCATTTTCTAATGTTTTTTCATTTGCCCCATACATGAAGCTAATAAAATAATATTTAATTTTACTCCGCTCCCTCCATCAATAAAAATGCTTTACACCTATCCAATGCCGATGCATGAACCAAGTCAAAAATTGCGTCTGTTCCTATTGCCAAAATTAAGCCCTGTAAATATTGTTCTTTTGCCTCGTCTCTTTTTATTTTTTCTTCAATGTTCGTGAATACATCAAGTGACTTGGAGTATAATGGAACACTTCTTCCGTAAAACTCCTTTACTTCACCGTTGTCATCCTTATATTTCTGCCAATTAGCACCTATCATACTTGCGGCGGTGCTGTGTTCACCCGTTCTCTTTGCTATATTATCCACAAGATAAGGACTCTTTTCTCCAAGCCCCCAATAGTCAATCCATATTATAGGCCAGCTATAGGCTTTCTCCGCGACCTGTGCGTCAGTTTTATTTCCTGACTCAAGTTTCAAAACAGCTTGTTTTTCTTCGCTCCCGATCATGTTTTAATCACTCCGATTTCATTTCATTTTCTGGCCATGAATTTTTATCATAAAGATTATAAATTACAACCGGGCCATTAAGTTGTTTATAATTTTTTGTTTCCTGCCCAAACGTACTAGGCGTATTTAAACTATAAGATAGAACCCTTTTTGCGGCCGCATTTCTTTTTGCCTTTCTTTTTTTATAAAACATTTTACTTGCCCTCCATCAGCTCAAAACAAATCTCCAGCGTCCGCAGGGCATCTTCTGCCGTGCATCGAAGCGGTTCTCTGCCCTCAAGGAACTGGTATGCATTGTCAACCAGGTGCCAATGTGTTTTGTCATAATACGGCCACACTGGCATATCTCCAATGCGCTCTTCGCGCCAGTGGTATTTCTCGAAGAATAGGTCCATCTGCCATATGCGGTAATTAGCTTCTGGTCTGACTTCAGATAATCCCTCCAGCTGATAACCAATAAGCCATTGAAGGAAATCCACCATGTGGCTTCCAGTATGCAATAATCCACGATTGAACTTTAGGTTCCAGCTTATTAACTCCCCAAATTCTCCTGCTTCATAGCGTCGTTTTAATTCCTGGTAATAAGGAAGGAATCTCCGTGTGTAATTAACAAGGATTGGAATATTCTTTTGCCGGTACAATTCCACTATTTCGCGGGCCTGCTGCAAGTCAGAGCAAATTGGTTTCTCGCAGATGACAAGTTTTAGTGGATACTCGGCAAGTTGCTTGAGTATTTCGTAGTGGGTGGAGTCTGGGGTGGAGACAACTGCGATGTCTACATTTTCCAGACCTGAATTAAGAGAATCACACCAATATGTTCTCCATATTCCTGCCGCTTGGTTCGCCTTCTTGATGTTTTTGTCATAAAAGCCCACTAGCGCAAATCCCGGATGCCCCTTAAGAGCATGGCCGTATGAAATAATCTTCCCTTCGTTCCCGCTCCCGGGCGCATCGGCCAAGGCACCCTGATTACCAGCACCGCAAATTAAAACATTATACTTTTGTTTTTGGCCTTCCTGTCCTTCTTTTTGACTGTCCTGTCCTGCCGTTTGGGTTGTACACCTGGAATTTATCATCGTGTTTTTCGCTCCTCAATATTTCCATATTTTCTGCGGTATTTAATAATATTTTTACACCTTCTCTTGGCATTAGATAAGCACTTTCATCGTGTTTTTGTTCACCCCTTATTCCCCGGAGTTGCTCATCTTGTTTTTTCGCTCCTTTTGGTGTATTCAATATGCCGACTGGTTCTTTTTCACTTGTCGAAGTCCCGTTTAATACCTTTTTCTCAAGTTCATCCCGAAAATTATAGTATTCTGAAAGCTCCTCAAAATAGTCTTTACGCTTTATCTTCTGCACTTTATCCAGCATATGCGGGTAAGTGTCTAACAAATTTATCACGGTTTGACAATCTAAGGTTAAATTATAGCCTTGCCCCTCGAATCCATAAATCCAACGAATTAGCAACAAATCTTCCAATTCATCAAGTGTAACCTCAATGTCTGGCCGGTTCTGCCCGGGAGGCGCTGCCCAGTTAAGGCATTTATAATTTTGCTTGCCCTTTGGATTAAGATACATCCAGGTCGATACATGTTGTCGATCAACAGGGTTGTCAACTTCCTTGTTCACCCGTTCCAGTGCTTCCCGGCTAAAAACGCGAATATCGTAGCCACGGGGGAAAGTGCGCTCGATGATGTTTGAAACGTGATCGTAGTCCCCGGAAAAGAACATGTTTACAAGGGTATCTATGTGGGATGGGTCGATTAGGGGACAATCGGCAGTGATCTCAACAATCACATCAACAAAAAGATATGTTGCAGCATCAAGCACCCTTTGCAATACATCTTCCTCACTGCCCCTATAGCAAGTGCATCCAAGCTTACTGCAAAGCGCCTCAATGGCATCATCAGCCTCGTTAATTGTCGTGGCTACAATGACATCATCTAGGCACTTGGCGGCCCGTAGGCGCTCGATGACGCGCTGCAAGGCTGGTTTTCCAGCTATTGGAATAGTGGCCTTTCCAGGGAGGCGTTGGCTACCCTGTCGAGCCTGGATAATGCAACCTATTTTAACCTTATCATTAAACATTTAATTCGCCCCTTGTTATCATTTCTTTTCTTATTCTTAAAATAGGAGTTGTGGACACATTAAACATTTTGGCTATTTTTCTAGAACCAACCCCATTTTTTATATGTTCTTTTATAGTAGACTCATCTTCTCCAAAACATATCCTTCTATAAGTATTGACTTTATTAAATTCGACCAATTTTCTTGATGCCTCTTTGGTCATTTCATCTTTTCTTCCCTTGTTCCATGGTATTCTTCCTTTACCAGCTTCGCTTATTTTTATTTTTGCTTCCTCAGTTTGTTTTGTGCCTTTTCTATTTCCTTGTTTACCCTTTAATTTTTCACTTATTTTTTGCCTCTTTTCCTCAGTACATGGCACACCTTTATTCCAAGGAATTCTACCCTTATTTGCATTTCTTACTTTTTGTATATGATCTGCACTTAACTTTCTTCCTGTGAGAGATTCACTTATTTTTCTTCTTCTCTCCTCGGAAAGTTCTATGCCTAAATGTGATTGACGATTTTTTTCTATGCTTTCTTTTGACTGTTTTTTACCTTTACTAGCTTTGCTTAATTTTCTTTTATGCTCATCTGAAAATGGTTTTTTAGGTATACCTTTTAATTTTTCACTGATTTTTTGTCTGGTTTCTTCAGGGCATGACTTATCTTTACTTGGAGACCTTCTTCCCTTTAAGGATTCCGATTTTTTTCTTTTGCTTTCCTCAGATTGCTTTATGCCTATATGTGCTTCACTTTGCTTGCGACGAGTTTCCTCGGATATTTTATAACTATTATTTGTTATCCGAGTTTCAACTCTTTTCCTGATAGATTCCGCAGATTGCTTATA
>JBAZRJ010000069.1:0-4338 GCA_041662985.1 Clostridia bacterium | reverse complement strand
GATGATAGGAATAAACAAGGGTGGATTTGCATTCTGAGACAAAAATTTTTAACAAAGGTTGGTCAACCAAAAAACCAACAACAAGTTGACACCGTCTTTTTTACTTCAAAAGTGGATGCAAACCAAATATTGTGCTATAATAACAGTAGGTCAATAATCTTTTTAATCCCATGAATTTAATATTAATTGCTTTTTTAAATGTTAAGTATTTTTTAAATTATATTTACGAGGAGTGTTTTATATGGCTAATGATTCGAACAAAAAAGTTCAAACAGATATAGATGTCAAGAGAAAAGCGATGAAGCTTGTAATTTCACATCTTAAAAAAAAGGTAGCGCAGCAGTACTTGGGCTCCGAACATATCCACGAATGGATCGAGGATGTCGAAAAGCTGCTTGAAAAATCTGAATTCAACATAGTTGAGTACTATGAAATGCGCAAGGTTTTAAACGATGTAATCGAAAGAACGCTTGACGAAGAAATGAGATTTAAACTAAGAGATTCATGGTACAGCTTTGGAAAGGCACTTGATAAGAAGGTCAAACAAAAATGACCAAATCGGGGACAGTTCTCTATTTTTACAACCTACATAAATCAATGTGTCACGAGGTTTGAAATTGCAGCCTCGGGATGTTTTCTTTTGAAATTATTTTGAAAACATACTCGTCTTCAACCTCAACCTCTGTCACATTTTTCTTCTTTTAATAAAATGAGAACCATCTCCTGAATTAATTCTTCAGAAACTTTTTGCCTTGTTCAATTGATTTAAGAACACTTTCTTTTGAAGGGCCGCCCGGAAGATTTCTTCCGGAAATGCAGTTCTCCAGGCTGATTTTTTTATAAACATCTTCTTCGATTTTATCGGAGAAGCTTTTCATTTCGTCTATTGTCAATTCATCAATTGCTTTTGACTTCTCAATGCAGTACAAAACCATCTTGCCGATTATTTCGTGTGCGTTTCTAAACGGAATACCTTTTTTAACAAGATAATCCGCCAAGTCAGTCGCGTTTGTGAAACCGCCGCCGGCCGCTTTATACATATTTTCGGTCTTAAATTTCATTGCCGCCAGCATTTTTGTGAAAACAGGAAGACATAATTTGACCGTATCAATGGAATCGAAAATTGCCTCCTTATCCTCTTGCATATCCTTATTATATGCAAGCGGAAGCGATTTCATTACTGTCAGCAATGCCATGAGGTTGCCATAAACTCTGCCTGATTTTCCGCGAACAAGTTCTGCAACATCAGGGTTCTTTTTCTGAGGCATAATACTGCTGCCTGTGCTGTATGCGTCATCGAGTTCGACAAAATTAAATTCAGAGGACGACCAAAGAATTATTTCCTCGCTGAAACGGCTTAGATGCATCATTATCAGAGAAATGCATGAAGCAAGCTCAATCACAAAATCTCTGTCGCTTACACCGTCAAGGCTGTTTTCGGTAATCTTCGCAAACCCGAGCTCGTCCGCTGCAAACTTTCTGTCAATCGGATAAGTGGTTCCGGCTAAAGCGCCTGAGCCCAAAGGCATGAAATCAGTTCTTTTGTAACAATCAGAGAGTCTTTCGAGATCTCTTCCAAACATTTGAAAATATGCCATCATGTGATGAGCTGCTGTAATAGGCTGCGCGCGCTGAAGATGAGTATATCCCGGCATAATTGTATCGAGATTCTTTTCGGCGATTTCAATGAGTTCATTTTCGAGAGTTTTCAGCATCTCTTTAATTTCGGTAATTTCATCTTTGAGATACATTCTTATGTCGAGCGCTACCTGGTCATTCCGGCTTCTGCCTGTATGAAGCTTCTTGCCGGCTTCGCCGATTTTAGAAATCAGGATTTTCTCAATATTCATGTGTATATCTTCTGCATCGGTTTCAAACTCAATTTTTCCGCTTTCTATTTCAGCAAGAATTTCAAGCAGTGTCTTTTGGATCAATTCGGAATCAACCGCCGGTATAATTCCGCACTTACCAAGCATCTTGGAGTGCGCGATGCTTCCCGAAATGTCGTGTTTGTACATTCTGCCGTCAAAAGAGATTGATGAGTTGAAATCATCAACTGCCTTATCTGTATTTTTTTGAAATCTGCCGCCCCAAAGTTTCATGAAATTCACCGCCTTTATTATTTTAAATCGTTATTTCTTGCAGCTTCCATTTTACTTTTTTTCTTTTTATCCTTCATCATAAGCGCATTAACCTTCATCGGCAAACCGAAAAGATTGATAAAACCTTCCGCATCCTTTTGGTTGTAGACAGCATCTTCGCCGAACGTAGAAAGCTCCTCGCTGTACAGCGAGTATTCCGACTTCGAACCTGCAGGCATGCAGTTTCCTTTATATAGTTTCAATTTAACTGATCCTGTAACAGTTTCCTGCGTGCTGTCAACAAAATCCGACAGTGCTTTTCTCAAAGGAGTATACCATTGTCCGAAGTAAACCAATTCCGCAAATCTTTGAGCAACAATGTCCTTGTAATGCAGAGTATCTCTGTCCAAGCAAAGCAGCTCCAGCTCTCTGTGTGCAGCATACAGAAGCGTTCCGCCCGGAGTTTCATACACACCTCTGGACTTCATTCCGACAAGTCTGTTTTCAACCATGTCAACGATTCCGACACCATTTTTCGCACCAAGATTATTTAACTTATTTATCAATTCGACAGGTGCATAAGTTACGCCGTCAATCTTTACAGGTATTCCTTCAACGAATTCTATTTCAACGTAAGTCGCTTTATCAGGTGCCTTTTCCGGAGAAACCATTAGCTTTAAGAGATTTTCATACTGCGGCTCGTTTGCGGGATTTTCAAGATCCTGACCTTCGTGACTTAAATGCCAAAGGTTTCTGTCCATGCTATAGTTATCCTTTTTTGTGACAGGTATTGGGATATTTCTTGCCATTGCATAGTCAATAGCATCTTCCCTTGATTTGATATCCCAGATTCTCCACGGAGCAATTATCTTGAGCTCGGGAGCCAAGGCTTTAACAGTCAGTTCAAATCTCACCTGATCGTTTCCTTTTCCCGTTGCACCGTGAGCTATCGCTGTCGCACCTTCTTTTTTAGCAATCTCAACCATTCTTTCCGCAATGATTGGTCTTGCAAAGGATGTTCCGAGAAGGTACTTGCCTTCATATATTGCATGCGCTTTAACGGTTGGATATATAAATTCTGTTATAAATCTTTCTTTTAAATCCTCAATATAAAGCTTGCTTGCGCCGGTTTTTATAGCCTTCTCGTTCAGACCGTCCAGCTCTGCGCCCTGGCCGACATCTGCAGCCATAGCTATTACATCGTAGTCATAGTTTTCCTTCAGCCACGGAATTATTATCGAAGTATCCAATCCGCCCGAATATGCGAGAATTACTTTTTCTTTGCTGCTCATACTATTTCCTCCTCAAATATGCTAAAATATATTATATCGAAACGCGACTGCGTTGTCACTTTTTAAACTTTAATTACCGAAATTAGTAAGTTTAATTAATTATTATACATCCAAATGCATAAATATGCAATATTATTCACAAAATTACCGGAGGTTTTACATGATAATATTGGGGATTGACCCCGGGTTTGCAATTACAGGATATGGTGTAGTAAAATATGAGGTGAACAAGTTTTCGGTAATTGATTACGGAGCAATTACGACACATGCGTCAAAACCTCTTTGCGAAAGAATGTTAACGCTTTTTGACTCGCTCGAAGAAGTAATTGAAAAATACAAGCCGGATGCAATATCAGTTGAGGAATTATTTATTAACAAAAATCTGAAAACAGCTCTAAACGTCGGACATGGCAGGGGAGTGGCAATACTTGCGGCTGCTAAATCCGGAAGGGCCGTACATGAATACACTCCGCTTCAAGTAAAGCAGGCAGTTGTCGGATATGGACGGGCAGATAAAAACCAGGTTCAGCAGATGGTAAAAATAATATTGAATTTAGAAAGTATTCCAAAACCCGATGATGCTTCAGATGCGCTGGCCGTAGCAATTTGCCACGGAAATTCGTACAGGATGAACGAAATCGGATTGAGATAGAAGGATTGAGATTACATAACGGTGACGGTTTGATATAAATCAAAAGATAAAATTGGAGGACACACCATGTATTCGTATATAAAGGGAGTGCTCACAAACAAGCAGAACGAATTTATAGTTGTTGAAACCGGAGGAATCGGATATAAGATTTCCACAGCACTTACCACAGTACAGTCTGCCGGTGAATTAGGCAATGAAATAAAGGTTTTCACGCATTTACATGTCAGAGAAGATATAATTTGTCTTTACGGTTTTTTAACCCAGGAGGAGCTCAATATGTTTGAACTTCTCATTTCTGTATCGGGAGTCGGGC
>JBAZRJ010000068.1:0-4521 GCA_041662985.1 Clostridia bacterium | reverse complement strand
TCTTTGTATATGGTTATCAATGCTCTGATATTTACCTTCGTATGTTTGAGTATCGGATTTATTATCGGCACTTTTATAAAAAGCAGAAACGCTCAATCTGCAATAGCAAATGTGCTGACACTTGGTCTGTGCTTCATTGGCGGTGTTTTTGTTCCTCAGGAATTTTTAGGTGGTACTGTACAGTCAATTGCGAGATTTACGCCAACTTATTGGTATGTAAAAGTGATTAACGATTTAGACAAACTGCCGGGTTTTACCTTTTCCAATCTGAAGCCTGTTTTCTTAGAAATGCTTATGCAACTTCTGTTTGCCGTTGGTCTGCTCGCAATAGGTCTGTTGATTTCAAGACGCAGAAGGTTTGATATTTAGGCATTTCCAATAATTTTTCATTTTGCTTGAATCACAAGAATGAATAAATTATCTTCTAATCAAAAAAAGTGCGGCAATCATATCTGCCGCACTTTTTTGTTTTATTAAAATATAAAAGCTAATTACTCATTATAAAATTACATATCTTAAGCGTTTTGAGAAACAGCATCATTGTAAAACGCCGCTGTGGTAGCGCTCATGTAAGGTCCGACCCATAAGAAAACAAAAGGAATCATGCATAGAATTCCCCATCCGATAAATGTCAGATACAAGTAAAATAATTTGCCCTTTTTGCCCTGCATTAAATTTTTACTCGCACTTAATGCTTCTCTTGCGGTCATTGTAGGGTTTTCTGCCAGGAAGTAGAATGACAATGAGTAAGCAAATGCTTTTACTATCCCCGGAATTATTAATAATATCATCCAAAGATAGATGAAGAAAACCATAATTATTTGCAGCCATAAAGCTTTTCCGAATACATTAAAACCCTGTGTGACGTCTGTTGCAGATGTTTCCTCTTTCCTTACGAGTTTCAAATTGTATTTTGCATAACCGGCCATCATTGCCGGGGAGCAGAAAGGTATTGCGGATAGAATAGCCATTAATATCATTGCACCGATTGCTTGTCCGGTTTTACCCTTTAGTCCATCTTTTGCAATTACTTTTAATTCAGCTGACGATTTCATAGTTTCTAATCCTCCTTTTCTATGTTTAATACCAAAACCCATTGTATCTCAAATTCCATTAAGTTTCAAGAATAAAAATATTTAAACGCGGTTTCTGAATTGCTTTGAATAAAAAAACCGCTTAAAAATTTTAAGCGGTTTTTTATTGGTTATTAAATTGAATTTTATATTGCAATCGACTGGTTTTCTTTGCTTGTTATAATAGTTTTTGAGAATACCGAGTTTCTCGCTATATTACTGCCCGACAAAACAATCGTGCTGTATAATTTGGCGTCTCTGCCGATATTGACATCATCCCAGAGGATACTGTCAATAACCTTGCATTCGGGATTGATTGTTACATTATTGCCGATAACTGAATTGCTGATATAAACGTTAGCACCAATTTTAACATTGTCTCCGATGAATACCGAACCTTCAATTACAGCTTTAGGATGAATACTGACATTCTCGCCGATTATAACATTTCTTTTATTGAAATATGAATTGAAAAGCGTTCCTTTTTTATTCATTATATCCTTATGAGCCTGCATGTATTTTTCAGGTGTTCCTATATCCATCCAATAACCGCCGTTTTTGTATACTGCTATTTTACCGCCGTTATCCAATATTTTCGGAAAAACTTCTCTTTCCAGCGACACAACGGTTTCGGCAGGAATTTGCCTAAAGACTTCAGGTTCAAAAATATAAATACCTGCATTAATGAAATTGGAAGAGACGTCTTCAAGTTTTGGCTTTTCCTTAAACGAAACCGCATAATCCATTTGGTCTACGTCGATTACGCCATATACCGTCGGATCCTCAACTTCAGTCACAGCTATGGTTATAAGCGCATGCCTGCTTTTATGAAAATCAAGCATTTTTTTAATGTCAACATCAAATAATATGTCCGAATTAAAAATAACAAAAGTATCGTCAAAATGAGACTCAGTATTTTTAATTGCCCCACCTGTACCAAGCGGGTAATCTTCAACAACATACTGAATATTCAGTCCAAGTTTTTTTCCATCGCCAAAATATTTTTTCATGTAATATGGTTTGTAACAATTGCTGATAACAATATCAGTAATACCAAATTTCTTGAGATCAACCATTGTTCTCTCAATCAAAGGTTTATTCATTATAGGAACCATTGGTTTTGGTACGCTTTCGGTCAACGGATGCAATCTCGTTCCGTTCCCACCGGCTAAAAATAACGCCTTCATTTTCTTATCCTCCTACATTTCATAATTCTGATATTATTTCGATTCGACTTATACAGTTATTTCTTTGAAAATGTATGAAATACAGCCTGCAAAATATCGGTGATAATTTGTAAATATGTCGAAAGTCCCGTAGTCTCTTTTTTGTAAGATGCAACACTGTCAGTGGTAATTTTGACATTATTGCTGATTTGTTCGACATTTTCTAAAATAGCCGGCATTTTTTGAATGCTCTTCCGGATGTCGTCCTTATTATTTTCACACAATCCTCTTACTGATTTTGCAGTCTTTTGAATATCCCAGAGAATTTTGATTAAAATTATTCCGATTATAATTCCAAGCCCGCATAAAACAAATATTAATAATTCCTGTACAGAAATTTGAATAGTGTACATAATTTATCCCTCGCTTTAATCGCTTTTATTCTTCTAGGCCCTTTTTCACTTCGGCCTTAATCCTTTTTACTGCCTTCTTTTTCTTCGCAACTGTTCCTTTAATGTTTGTCGCCGTATCCTGTGCTGTTGTCTTTATTGTGTCGATTGTTTTTTCTGCTTTTGCCTTTACTTCTTTACGTGTTTCCTTACCTGATTTAGGTGCAAATAAAAGTCCTGCAACTGCGCCGGCTGCTGCTGCTAGTCCAACTCCAACTGTTATCTTGGCAGCTCTTGCTTGTTTCTCTTTTTTTCTTTTATCCTTATTTACTACGTCCATCAAATCTTTCAAACTCATTTTAAAACCCCCTCAAATTTTTTTAGAATTGCTGAGATAAAATAAAACTTAATTAAATAAGTTTCACTTCTTACAAATCATTGTAGAATAAATTTATTCAGTTTTTCATTTTCGATTTGTTTATTATGTTTTGATGAGTTCCATAACACATTACTGTAATTATACCCCTAAAACAATGACCTTAACAAAATTATGTAACAAATTTTCATTTTATCCAACCGCGTATTCTGATAAGGTTTCCGTTTGCATCTTTGTGAATATCACATTCCGCATACATTATTATTCCATCAACCTCGAGTTGCTTAAGTGTCATTGAATAATCTCCAACTGCTTTATCCTTTGTTTGCTTAATAACCTTTACGAAATGTTTGCGGCTGTCTATTGAGTCGTATAATTCATTTAAAAGCACATTCTTGTCCATTTTACCATCTCCTAAAAATTTCGTGCAAAAACACAGAACTATAAAAAGTTTTTCTGTAGTATCTCGATAAACTTATCTTTTGTTTTAAATACGGTCAGAAAACGAAATGTAGGATTGTAATGTAAAACCAATTATCCTTTACCCACTATTTGTTGTGTTAACTCAAGATTTTCGGAAATTAAAAATTTCCTTCGGTGGACCCCCCGTGTAACCCAAGAAGTAGCTTTGAAAGAAAAGAAATGAGAAGGGCTTCAATGCGAATCTCTTCTATATTATGTTTTCACATTTAAATTATACACCGAAAATAAAATAAATTCAAGTTTTGGTTATATTTTGCTTTAGATGGCCCGTAATGTAGAGAAACCCGTTTTTATCGAGTCGTCCGAGATCTCCCGTAAAAAACCAGCCGTTCCGTATGCTTTTGTCTGTAGCTTCCTTATTCCTAAAATAGCCGAGCATGACATTTTCGCCTTTAACTAAAATTTCTCCGACACCTCTGAATCCGGGCTTTAAGATTTTTACCTCTACTCCCGGAATTGGCAGCCCACAGGAACCATCCACAAAATCCATTTCTCTGTTTCCCGTTATCAAAGGTGAGCATTCAGTCAGGCCATATCCCTGAAGCACCTGGATTCCCATCTGCCTGAAACATTTTGACACCTCGGGTCTTATGGCACCTGCCCCGGTTATTATTAAACGCACTTTACCGCCCAAACCATCGTGAAGTTCCCTGAAAACTTTGTTCCTTATGTCTATTGCCATCACTGAGTTTAACAAATTAGTCAGAATGAGCGACAATTTTAATTTTACTTTCAGAAGTAATTTCTTTTCAGCCTTTTCCCAAATCTTACGATAAATCTTGTCAAGTAAGGAAGGAACAGTGACAAGGAGTGTCGGCTTAACCTCTTTTATATTCTTCGGCAAATTTTTGAAGCTATTATTAAAAGCAATGGTTCCGCCGTTATAAATCATGCATAAAAAGTCAACCGTACATTCAAAAGCATTATGTATCGGTAATATTGACAATGATACATCTTCATTGGAAACGTAAACCGTTGAGCAAACCGAGGAAATATTTGAACAGACATTATGATGAGTAAGCATAACACCCTTC
>JBAZRJ010000067.1:0-4740 GCA_041662985.1 Clostridia bacterium | reverse complement strand
AAGATTTATGACTGTTTCAACTTTTGATGGTGTATCTAAAAAAGAACCTGAGAAATCATTATTGGAACCTATAAAGAAAAACGGCGGAAGAAACTCATACGGTAGGATAACAGTTCGTCATCAAGGCGGCGGAGCAAAACAGAAATATAGAATCATTGATTTTAAAAGAGATAAAGACGGTATTAAGGCTAAGGTTGCCGCAATTGAATACGATCCTAACAGGACTGCTAACATTGCGCTTCTTTATTATGTCGACGGCGAAAAAAGATATATTCTTGCACCGCTCGATTTAAAAGTTGGGGATGTTGTCGAATCAGGTGCGGAAGCCGATATAAAACCCGGAAACGCATTAATGCTTGCAAATATACCTGTTGGTACAATGATTCATAATATCGAACTCAAACCTGAAAAAGGCGGACAGTTGGTCAGAGCTGCAGGAAATGCCGCGCAGCTTATGGCTAAAGAAGGCGATTTCGCGCAAGTAAGACTTCCTTCAGGCGAAGTAAGGATGTTCAGAACCAATTGTAAAGCAACTATCGGTCAGTTAAGCAATATTGAAAATGAAAACATATCCATAGGTAAAGCAGGAAGAAAAAGATGGATGGGAATAAGACCTACAGTTCGCGGTGTTGTCATGAATCCTTGCGATCACCCTCATGGCGGCGGTGAAGGCAAAGCCCCTGTCGGACGTCCAAGTCCTGTTACCCCTTGGGGCAAACCTACATTGGGTTATAAAACAAGAAAGAAAAAGAACCAAAACGATAAATATATTGTAAAGAGAAGAAACCAGAAATAGTACTGAGAAAGCATCAAAGTCAGGTATCGTTGCCGGATGAAGGCGGCGAAAGGAGGAAGTAAGCATGAGTGAGTCAAAAAAGATGCCTTTTGTTGAGGAAAGTCTTCTAAAAAGGATCGAAGAGATGAATAAGGTTAATGATAAGAAAGTTTTAAAAACATGGTCAAGAACATCTACAATTTATCCGCAGATGATTGGTCATACGATAGCGGTTTATGATGGCAGGAAACATGTACCTGTATATATCACGGAGGATATGGTCGGACACAAGCTTGGTGAGTTTGCTCCGACAAGAACATTCAGAGGACATGGTCATCACACCGAAAGATCCACTGCATTAAAGTAGGAACATTAAAGTTGTTGAAAGGAGGAATTCCAAGTGGAAAAGAAAGTTAGGTCTAAAGAAGAACTTCTTAAAGAAAAGGACCAGATCCTTGAAGCCTATTATACTGATTCGAGTAAATCGAAAAAAACAGAACTTTTGACCAAAAAGGAAAAAAAGTCATTGGGGATAGGTAAGGATGAAGGAAAAGCAATTTACAGACACGCCAAAATATCTGCCAGGAAAGTTAAAATTGTTCTTGATTTAATAAAAGATAAAAATATAGATGAGGCTTACGGAATACTGAAATATACTCCTAAGGCTGCATCGGAGATATTGACGAAATTATTGAAATCAGCTGAGTCAAATGCTATAAATAAAAAATTAAAAGAAGATCGGCTTTATGTAGCTCTCGGATATGCAGACCAGGGACCAACCATGAAACGCATAATGCCAAGAGCACAGGGCAGAGCAAACAGAATCAGAAAAAGGACAAGCCATATCACATTAGTAGTTAAGGAAAGAGAATAAGTTGGAAAAGGAGGTTTAATAATGGGCCAAAAAGTTAATCCGCATGGATTGAGAATAGGAATAATTAAAGATTGGGACACAAAATGGTATGCGACTAAAAAGAACTTTAGTGACTTTCTTATTGAAGATGTTAAAATCAGAAAGTATATTAAAAACAAGCTTTTTATTGCCGGTGTATCCAGAATAGAGATAGAAAGAGCGGCAAACAAGGTGAAGATTAATGTTAATACCGGTAAGCCGGGCTTAGTAATAGGTAAAGGTGGGGCAGGAATCGAAGATTTGAGAAAAGAAATCGAAGCTTTTACAGGCAAGAGCGTTCTTGTCAATATTACTGAAATTAAAACACCTGAATTGGATGCCCAGCTTGTTGCTGAGAACATTGCATCACAGCTTGAAAAAAGAATTTCTTTCAGAAGAGCTATGAAACAATCAATGTCAAGAACCATGAAAGCGGGCGCAAAGGGAATAAAGACCGGTGTTTCGGGTAGACTTGGCGGAGCAGAAATCGCCAGGACAGAACATTATCACGAGGGAACTATTCCGCTTCAAACTTTAAGAGCAGATATTGATTATGGATTTGCGGAAGCAAATACAACATACGGTAAAGTTGGAGTAAAGGTTTGGATATATAAAGGTGAAGTTCTTCCTGCTGTTAAAAAGGAACAGAAGACGGAAGGAGGAGAAGCATAATGTTATTGCCAAAAAGGGTTAAACACAGAAAAGTTCAAAGAGGCAGAATGAGGGGCGTTGCAACCAGAGGAAATGTTGTTTCCAGCGGTGAATTCGGTCTTCAGGCACTTGAACCTGCTTGGATTACAAGTAATCAAATAGAAGCAGCCAGAATTGCAATGACTCGTTTTATCAAAAGAGGCGGACAAGTTTGGATAAAAATATTTCCTGATAAACCTGTTACCAAGAAACCTGCTGAGACTCGTATGGGTAGCGGCAAAGGTTCTCCGGAATATTGGGTAGCGGTTGTAAAACCGGGCAGAGTTTTATTCGAAATCGCCGGTGTACCTGAAGAAACTGCAAGGGAAGCATTAAGACTTGCAACGCACAAACTGCCTATCAAATGTAAGTTTGTAACGCGTGAAAAAGAAATGGGTGGTGAAGCAAATGAAAGCTAGTGAAATAAGAGAAAAAACTCAAACTGAACTGGAGAAAGAATTGGTTGAATTAAAATCGGAATTATTTAAGCTAAGATTTCAGCTTGCTACAAATCAACTTGATAACCCAATGAAGCTTAAAGTTGTCAAGAAATCCATTGCACGCGTAATGACAATCATTAGAGAAAATGAAATAAAAGGCAACGTATAGGCAAAGTTGATGAAGGGAGGTAAATTGCATTGGAAGATAGAGCTTTAAGAAAAACAAAAATCGGAAAAGTTGTAAGCGATAAAATGGATAAGACAATAGTTGTTGCTATAGAGACCAGCGTCAAACATCCTTTGTACAAGAAAATTATTAAGAGGACTTATAAATTAAAGGCTCATGACGAAAACAATGAGTGTACTATCGGAGATAAAGTCAAGGTTATGGAAACACGTCCTATAAGTAAGGACAAAAGATGGAGACTTGTTGAGATAGTTGAAAAGGTTCAATAATCGACATTCACACAGAATGAAATCTGTGTTGCTTAAATTATCGGAAGGAGGTTTTAAGTTATGATTCAAGTACAAACAAGGCTAAAAATTGCAGACAATTCCGGCGCGAAAGAAGTTATGTGCATCAAAGTTCTTGGCGGATCTTGGAGAAAATACGGTAATGTCGGAGACGTTATTGTGGCTGCAGTTAAAAATGCGACGCCCGGCGGTGCTGTAAAAAAGGGTGAAGTTGTTAAATGTGTTATCGTCAGAACTAAAAAAGGTATGAGGAGAAAAGACGGTACATATATAAAATTTGATGAAAATGCAGCAGTAATTATAAAGGATGATAAAAATCCAAGAGGTACCCGTATATTTGGACCTGTTGCAAGAGAATTGAGAGATAAAGACTATATGAAAATATTATCTCTTGCACCTGAAGTTCTATAGGGAGGAGGAGGATTTAAATGGTAAAAGAAAAAGCACAATTAAAAAAAGTGCATGTTAAAAACGGAGATATAGTCCTGGTTCTTTCCGGTAAAGACAGAGGCAAAAAGGGAAAGGTATTAAGGGTAGATCCAAATAAAGGTATGGTTTTGGTTGAGGGCATTAACATGTCGACAAAACATAAAAAACCAAAAACAAGATATGAACAGGGTGGAATATTGCATCAGGAATCTCCTGTAAACAGCTCAAAGGTAATGCTTATCTGTAACAGATGCGGTGAGCCTACAAAAGTCGGCAAATCCATTTCAAATAACGGAGATAAATCAAGACTTTGCAAAAAATGCGATGAAATAATTGATGTTCTTATAGAGAAGAATGATAACAAGTAATATTTTCGGAAAGGAGGTAAGTGATTGATGGTTAGGTTAAAGGAAAAATATGTGAAAGAGATAATTCCTGCGCTGCAATCAAAGTTTAAATATAAAAGTTCAATGCAAACGCCAAAACTTGAAAAGGTAGTTCTCAACATGGGAGTTGGCGAGGTAAAGGATAATCCAAAAGCCATGGACTCCGCGGTTAATGATATGGCTATAATTGCGGGACAAAAACCTCAAATTACCAAAGCAAAGAAATCTATATCTAACTTTAAGTTAAGACAGGGAATGAGCATAGGCTGCAAGGTAACTTTAAGAGGCGAGAGAATGTATGAGTTTGTCGATAAGTTTTTGAACATCGCACTTCCGAGAGTACGTGATTTTAGGGGTGTTTCAGTCAATTCTTTCGATGGCAGAGGAAATTATTCTTTAGGGATCAAAGAACAATTGATATTCCCCGAAATTGATTACGATAAAATCGATAAAATCAGAGGGATGGATATAGTTTTTGTAACAACAGCTAAAAACGATGAAGAGGCAAAAGAGCTTTTAAGGCTTTTTGGAATGCCTTTCAGTCAAGGATAAGGGAGGGAATATTGTGGCAAAGAAAGCAATGATAATAAAACAACAGAGAACTCCAAAATATACTACCAGAGGATATAATAGGTGCAAACTCTGTGGAAGACC
>JBAZRJ010000066.1:0-4812 GCA_041662985.1 Clostridia bacterium | reverse complement strand
CGCCGTCGCCGCCCATCGCGACCAGCTTGATCTCGCGCTCGGGCATCTTGCCCTTCCGCATCATCGCCTTGAGGCCGGCCTCGACGCCCGACATCGCGGCGCCGGTGTTCTCGAAAAGCGTGTGCAGCCACGGAAGCTGCCACGACGTGACCGGCAGCGGCGATGTGCAAACCTCGTCGCACCCGGTAGCCATCACGACTACGGTGTTCTCGCCCGCGGCCTTGCACACGAGCCGGATGGCCAATGCCTCGCCACAGCCCGTACAGAACGTGTGCCCCGGGGCAAGGTATTCCCTGGCGTCCACCTGGTACTTGCCGACCTTCACGAAGTCGCGTGCCATACCTACCCCCTTACTCCGGTTCCGGTTGCCAGGCCGCGGACCTGCAGTGGTTCGTACAGGCAGTCCGAACCCGTCTTCGCCAGTTCCTGGCCCCGGTTGAACATGTACTCGAACGCAGCGCCGTCGACCTCGCGACCGCCGACGCCGGCGATGAAGTCGACGACCTTCGGCCTGTCGACAGCATCGTACAGCGCGGACCTCAGCTCGGACGCGAGCGGACCGCCCGGTCCTCCGAACGAGAAGGCGCGGTCGACGACGACCAGCGTCTTGACGCCGTTCACCGCCTTGCGGAAGTCCGCGAACGGGAAGGGCCGCCACAGGCGGAGATTGAGATGGCCGACCGGCTCGCCTCTGGCACGCTTCTCATCAACCACCATCTTGGCGGTCTCGCCGAGGCTGCCCATGGTCACGAGGAGCGTCGAGGCGCCCTCGGCCTTGTACGTCTCCACGGCCTCATACTGCCGTCCGAAGGCCTTCTTGAGTTCCTTCCATCCCTGGTCGATCACCGAGCGCGATTCACGCAGGGCGATTTCCTGGGCGTACTTCACTTCCAGGTAGATCTCCGGCGGGCCGAAACAGCCGTGCGAAGTGGGCGTCTCCGGCCGCAGGGCCAGCCGGTAGTTGTACTTGGGCAGATAGGCCGCCGCGTCTTTCGCGTCCGGGAGGATGAGCGGCTCCGTAACGTGCGAGAGGATGAAGCCGTCGAGGTTGACCATCGTCGGGAACATGACTTTCGGGTCCTCGGCGACGCGGAAGGCCCACAGCGTCATGTCGAAGGCTTCCTGGTTGTTCTGGCAGAAGACCTGTATCCAGCCGACGTCGCGGCAGGACATGATGTCCGAATGGTCGCACCAGATATTGATGGGTGCGGAGAGCGTGCGGTTGCAGACGGCCATGACGATGGGGTACCGATGCGACGATGCGATGTAGAGCGCCTCGTGCATCAGCTCGAGGCCCTGGCCGGCGGTGGTCGTGAAGGAACGCGCACCGACGGCGGCCGAGCCCAGTACCGCACTCATGGCTGAGTGTTCGGACTCGACCGGCACGTAGGCGGCGTCGAGGTCGCCTTCTGCGACCATCTCCGCCAGCCGTTCCGGTATGTGCGTCTGTGGTGTTATGGGGTACGCGGCAATGAGGTCCACGTCCGCCATCTTTACGGCCTCGGCGACCGCATGAGAGGCTTCAAGAACGACGCGTTTGCTCATTTCTCCACCTCTTCGTTCATCGTGATGGCGCTCTTCGGGCATATCGATGCGCAGATACCACAGCCCTTGCAGTGGTACAGGTCGGGCTCGAAGTAGCCATCATCCATCGGAGTGATGGCCGCGTCCGGACAATGCAGCCAGCACAGGCCGCACTTGATGCACTTGGCTTTGTCAACGACAGGTCGCTCGGTCCGCCAGTCCCCCGTCTTGCGGATGCTCGCACTGCCGGGTTCGGTGACGATGGCCCCGAGCTCAACGTCGTTCCAGGGGACTTCTCCGGGCAGTTTGTAACCCTTCATTGCCATCGCGCTACTCCTTGACCACGACTTCGTTGTAGGCGCGTTCCATTGCCTTGAAGTTCGCGTCCGCCCGGGAGCCGAAGCGCTCCTTCAACTCATCACGAAGCTCCTCGAGAGCCACGACGGGCCGAACTCGCAGGAAAGCTCCAATCATCGCCGTGTTCGTGATGGGCACGCCGATGGTCTCACGGGCGATGCGGGTCGCGTCGACGGCGGCAACGGTCCACTTGAAGCCGAAGTCGGCCTTCAGTTTCTCGGGGGTCTTGATGGAGTTGATGACGACGACGCCGTTGTCCTTCAGTCCCGCGGTCACGTCGACGACTCCGAGGAGCCGCGGGTCGATAACAACCACGATGTCTGGAGTGCTGATATTCGTGCGACTGCGGATGAATTCGTCGCTGATGCGGAGGAATGCTACAACGGGGGCTCCGCGCCTTTCAGGGCCGAAGCTGGGGAATGATTGCGTGTACTTGCCTTTGCTGGCTGCGGAACGGGCGAGAAGCTCGGCCGAGGTCACTGCCCCCAGTCCACCTCTGCCGTGCCACCTCACCTCAAGCAGTTCAGACATGCGAACCTCCTTGAGATGTAGGGGGAACGTACCCCTGAAGGGACTCGAACCCTTGCCACTGGCTCCGGAGGCCAGTGCTCTATCCACTGAGCTACAGGGGCCACTCGGGGTAGTTTACCACCCGTGCTCGGGCGAGGCAATAAGCCACGTTCAGCCGGCGCCGGATGCGAAGAGGTAGTAGGCAATCGCGACATAGATGGCGACGAGCGGCGGGCCGTACCAGCTCACTCGGCCGACGACGTAGTTGTCGCGTGGCCGCGCGACCGCTATCGCGACCATCAGCGTCATCGCGATGGCTGCAATGACCACGACCAGGTTCTGCTGCGACGTGGCCGCGAAAATGGAACCGCGGACGTAGAACAGGTCGACAAGCCCGAGCATGGCGGCATCAAGCATGTTCGCGCCCAGAAGGTCGCCCAGTGCGATGTCGGGCACGCCCATTCGGACGGCGGAGATGCAGACCACCAGTTCGGGCGCCGACGTGGCGACGGCGAGGAGGAGGTTGCCCACGAAGCTGGAGCCCCATCCCGTCACTTCCGCAATCCGGTCTCCGGTGAACGATAGCCATACGCCCGCGGCAACGACGACGGCAGCCGCCAGATAGAAGCGCAGCAGCACGCCGCGCAGCGTGAGGCGCGCGTAGCGTTCCGTCGGTTGCCGCACTTCACCGACAGTGTGGCGGCGTTCGGACAGCAGTATGTGCCGTACCGCAAGCAGGTACGTCATGAGGAGCAGTATTCCGGGGAGGCTCAACCAGCCAAATGACGGCATCGCGACCCTTGGCGCAAGGTAGAGGCCGAGTCCGGCAACGGCGATGAGTGCGATGCCCCAGCGTGCAGCGGGCAACTGGCGGGAACTCACCTGGCTCAGCACCGGGATGCGCTGCCGGTTCAGCGCGTCGAGGATGGCGATGATGGTCAGGTTGAAGCAGATGCTGCCGAGCAACGTCCCGAAGGCGAGGTCCGGCGAGTCAACGAGGGCCGCGGCGCTGATGCCGGTCGCCATCTCGGGCATCGCCGTGATGGTTGCCACCAGCACGACACCTATCCATACGCGACCCAGGTGCGTCTTCTCCGAAATGGCGTCGGCGTATTTCGCCAGCCGGATACCGGCGGCCAGAATCGCGCCAAGGCACAGAAGGAACTCTATCCAGACCACGGCGTCGGGATTCTAACACCCGCGGCATGGCGGCAGAGGCTCGTACGTGGGACAACCTATGGTATAATGTCCGCCGTTTGGAGAGGTGACCGAGTGGCTGATGGTGCCGCTCTCGAAAAGCGGTGTGCAGCAGTGCACCGTGGGTTCAAATCCCACCCTCTCCGCGGAGAGGTGCTGGAGTGGCCGATCAGGCGCGCCTGGAGAGCGCGTGTCGCGCAAGCGACCGTGGGTTCGAATCCCACCCTCTCCGCCATCGTTTATCCCGCCGTCTTGCGTAGCTGCATTCACCTCTGCTGATATTGCCTCATAGCGCTGCGCTGCAGCGTTGCGCCCCGGCCGGCCGCGTTCCCGTCGTGTGCTACAATCGGCGCTCGGCTCCGCCATCGAAATGGAAGAACTCGCCTATTGGATTGCTTTGTCACGCGTTGCCGGCATCGGACGTGTCCGGCTGCGCCGGCTGAAGGAATGCTTCGGCTCGCTCGACAGAGCATGGACTGCGACGTCGGCGGAGCTGCGTTCGGCCGGGCTGGACGACAGGTCGCTTGAGCACCTGCTGCAGACCCGGACCACGCTCAACCCCGACGCCGAAGTCGCGAGGCTGAAACAGTGCGGCATCCAGGCGCTGACGGTGGACGATGAACGCTATCCTGCGCGGCTTCGCGAGGCGCCCGACGGCCCCCCTGTGCTCTATGTCAGAGGAGCCCTGCCTTCGGATTCCACACCGCACGTTGCGGTCGTCGGAACACGACGGCCCACCGCCTATGGCCGACAGGCGACGGCTGAACTGGTTGAAGGGCTCATCGACTGCGGCATCGTGATTGTGAGCGGCCTCGCAATCGGCATCGATACGATTGCGCATCGCGAGACGCTCGAACGCGACGGCACGACGGTGGCCGTGCTTGCATCCGGGCTCGACCTGGTGTATCCGGCCGAGAACCTCGCACTGGCACAACGCATCGTTGCCAAAGGGGCGCTCGTGAGCGAGTATCCGCCCGGTGTGAAGCCGCGACCCGAGAGCTTCCTGCTTCGTAATCGCATCATGAGCGGGCTGAGCCTGGGCGTGGTCGTTGTGGAAGCGGGCGACCGCAGCGGAGCACTGCGCACGGCTCACGCCGCCGTCGATCAGAACCGTGACGTTTTCGCGGTCCCGGGTAGCATGTTCTCGACTCAGAGCAGGGGAACCAACCGCCTCATCCAGGAGGGAGCCAAGCTCGTGAGGTCCGTGGATGACGTACTCGAGGA
>JBAZRJ010000065.1:0-4887 GCA_041662985.1 Clostridia bacterium | reverse complement strand
CTCCAAGAAGCCAGTTCTGGAAAGGAAATTGCGCAGCCTTGGTAAAACCTGCGAAACATAAAAGTGCCAGTCCCAAAGGTAAAAGACCGGCTAAATCTTTAGGTGATGATATTTTTAAAATATCGACTATATCCAAAGTCTGTTTTGCCTGATATATAATTATTATTGCTGAAATAAATGCTACGCCGCCCAGCATGTTCATCCACAAAGCTTTTACCGCATTTTCCACGGCTTCTGTATTTCCATCGTGTGAAATCAACAGATACGAGCAAAGCGTTGTAACTTCCCAGAAGAAGAACATCCACATAAGATTGTTCGTCATTACAAGCGCATTCATTGCACCAAGGAAAATAAATACAACAAAAAAGAATCTCGGCTGCCTTGATTTTGACTGACGAGTTCTTGTTATTCCCAGATGATGTTCATGTCTTCTCATATACCCTATGGCAAATATTGAAATAATCGATCCGACAACTGACACCAGAAGTATCATAACAAGTGAAAGATAGTCAATTACAAAGATTCTTGACGGTTCCTGAACTTTTGTAAACAACTCGAATACTACAAGAGGAATGAATTGTGCAAATGTCAGGATAACAATTATGGGTTTTCTTAATTTAAACCCTATATAACCTATATAAATTAAAAGCGCGACATCCAATAATTTTATTATCCACCCAATATCAAGAGGTGAACTCTCATTGATAACAATTGAAATGATTCCGTGATTTATAATAAGAAGTCTTACAAACATACCCGCAACCGCTATCAAAATAGCTGATGATATTACAATTATCGTATTTCTGATAATTGGTTTTGTGATTATGTAGCACAACATTGCGCACAAGACCGGCAATAAAATCGCTACAAGTATCAAAATGATTTCCAAAGCACCTACTCCCTTCAAAACAAATCTTTTGTTTTAATCCCATTAGATTATAAATAGTATCACATAATAAGTCAAACGCTTAATCAAAGAATGCGGTGTCAATTCTTATGATGTTTTTTATTCCCCTGTTTTTGCAAGTTTTCGCTATTAAAATTTCATAAATCTTGTAATGTGCTAATATAGTGCATTTGAAAAATTAATAATGGACTTTGTATACAATCTTATCATATTTCACCTGCTTTCGGCAAGTAAGATTTTTTACAATTCAATGTATTATTTTTATATAAAATTTGACATATTATTTCTAAAACCTTCACTATGAATTATCCTCTTGCTTTAATGGGATAAAATACAATATAATTAGGTAATAAAGAGAATATGAAAGGTTACTAAAAATATGAAACCAGCACAAAGTAATTATTTTAAAGTTCTTAAAAAAACGATTCTGTTAATAGTAATTTTTCTTTCAATATATGTAATTATAAAATATCTGATTCCTTTCTTTCTGCCGTTTGTAGTTGCTTTTATTCTGGCAATAATAAACGAGCCGTTTATAAGATTTCTTCACAAACACACCAAACTTCCGCGTAAAATATCTTCTGCAATTTCATTGCTTCTTACACTTAGTATAATAACCATAATAGTGACGCTGGGAATATTGAAAATTTATAATGAAATAATTGCTTTACAGGGACATGTCGGAACATATGTAACTGATTTTTCAAAAGTTTATGCTGAATGGACAAAACAAATAAGCTCATTTTACGATACTCTGCCTCACGCAATTACGGGTGCACTCAATTCACAGCTCATGAACATAACACCTAAAATCGAGAGTATTTTGGAAGGAACAGCCACTTACTTAATCAATACGATTTCTTCTGTCCCGACTGTTGCCGTATTCATTGTGGTGACTATTCTTTCAACATATTTTATGAGCAGCGGAAGAATTGAAATCAGAGCGTTTATATATAAACAAATGCCGAAATCATGGGCTGATGAATTCAGAGGTATAAAGAAAGAAACATTTAATTCTTTAATAGGCTATTTCAGGGCAATTCTATTGCTTGTTTCGATAACTTTTGTAGAGGTATTGATCGGATTGTCGATTTTGAGGGTTGAATATGTCGTATTGATGGCGGTGCTTGTCGGGTTATCCGATGCAATTCCGCTCTTTGGCACGAGCATTGTTTATGTTCCATGGATTGTATTAAATCTGTTTACCGGGAATGTCTCATTAGCTATAGGCTTGCTTATTATATGGGCTATAGGATTTATCATCAGACAATTCCTTGAACCTAAAATTATCGGAAAACAAATAGGGCTTCACCCTCTCGTAACGTTGATGTCTATTTATGTCGGTCTCAGTATATTCGGACTGATCGGGGTTTTTGTCGGGCCAATAAGCTTGATAATCATAAAGAATCTTCAAAATGCAGGGCTCTTTACTCTTTGGGTTGAGTAGACAAGCTATAATTTCACATGCTTTGATTGAAAATTTCCCTCAAATAATACTTGGTCTGTCCCTTTTCGGTGGAATGGATATTCCTGAAACCACCCTATTAATTCCGGACAGGTCTTTTATTGTGTTAAGACTGTCAAATCTTTTCGACATTATATTTTTCACGTCATGCGCCTGCTGATAACCAACCTCAAAAGCCAGCAATCCGTTTGGCAATATAAGCTTCGGCGAATTTTCGACTATACTTCTGTAAAAGTCCAAACCATCTTCTCCTCCCAAAAGCGCTTCCATAGGTTCATAATCTCTGACTTCGGATTTTAGCGATTCAATTTCTAAAGATTTAACATAAGGCGGATTTGACACTATTATGTCGAATTTAGTTTGTATATCCTGTAAGTTATCTGCCGAATTATCATTTGAAAAAACAAGCTTTGAACAATCATCCTTTAAAACATCGCACTCAACAAAATCCATTTTGTCTGAAACACCGTTTTTTTCGGAATTTTGCTTGGCAATTTCAAGCGCAGCTTTTGATTTGTCGAGTTCAATCACAAATACATTGTCTAAATAATAAGCCAGACTTATTCCTATACAGCCTGAACCTGAGCCTATATCGAGGATTCTTATCTTTTTCGTTTTATCGGAATAATTTTCTTTAACATATTTAATTATCGTTTCGACTAAAATCTCAGTATCCTGCCTTGGAATAAGAACATTCTTGTTCACGATAAAATCGAGCGACATAAACTCAGAATGCCCCGTCAGATATTGAAGCGGCATCCCGCCTATCCGCTTCTCAATCATTTCAAAAAAATCTGATTTTTCAATTTCGCTGAATTCATAATCATTATGGGCAAAGAGAAAAGATTCGTCACATTTTAAAATTTCACAAATAATAACCCCAACTTCTAAAGTCGGGGTTTCAATACCTGCATGTCTAAAATCATTTATTCCTTTTGAAAAAAGCTCTTTTAAAGTACTTACGGCAATCAACCCTATCGCACTATAAATTTTTATTGCTCTATATCTCTGTTCCATAATTATCGTTTAATCTGTATTGCCATTTTAACTTCATTTTCTGTGTTACCATTTGTCTTCATCCGTTAAATCTACTCTGACCGCATTAAAGGCAGCAATCGCAACCTCGATCTGCTGATCGTCCGGTGGTTTTGTTGTAAACATCTGAAAAAATAACCCCGGTGCATTTATAATTTTCATTATCTTCCATTCACTTCGTCCGGCAAACTTTATTATTTCGTATGATAGCCCTGCAACGAGCGGAACCAATGCAAGTCTCAATAGAATATTTACAATTACGGTGCTAATCGGCAGGAATGAGAATACGATTATGCTTACCACCATTACAAGAAACAGGAACGAAGTCCCGCATCTCGGGTGTTTTGACGAATATTTTTTTACATTTTCAACCGTAAGTTCCTGTTCATGTTCGTAGCAAAAAATCGTCATGTGCTCTGCACCGTGGTATTCCCACAATCTCTTTATTTCCTTCATCTTTGATGCAAAATAAATATATCCGAAAAACAGCGATATCCTAAGGACACCTTCAAATAAATTATATGTTATTCCCTTTTTAAAGTGGATAAGAGTCGCAACAACATTAGGAAGAATAATGAACAGGCCGACACTAAATACAAGAGATATAACCACTGCAAAATAAATAGCCGCTTCCTGAATTTTGTCTCCGAATACTTTATCAAGGAATTTGTCAGCTCTCGAAGGTTTAGTTTCGATGTCTTCCTCTTCCTCTACGCTGATATCCATAAATTCGGCAGAGTGCATAAGCGCCTTCATGCCAAGAACAATTTGTCTGAAGAAACCCACAACCCCTCGTAAAACAGGGATTTTGGTAAATAAATCTTTCTTGGGCAGCGGCATTCTTTCAACAATAATTTCCCCATCCGGTTTTCTTATCGCAGTTGCGGCAGTTGTGGGTCCTATCATCAAAAGGCCTTCGATAAGCGCCTGTCCTCCAATAGATGTTTTCTTCATTAGTTACTCCTAACTAAAAAATAAGGGCTGAAAATTGATTCAGCCCCAATTTGTCATTTTTCTTCTTTTTCGACAATTCCGAATTTCTTATTGAACCTCTCAACACGTCCGCCTGTATCTAATATCTTCTGCTTTCCGGTAAAGAACGGATGACATTTAGAGCAAACATCAACGTGTAAATCGCTCTTCGTTGAACCCGTTTTAAAAGTCTCCCCACATGCGCACTTTACATTCGCTTCTGTGTATTTTGGATGTATTCCTTCTTTCATACTGCTGTTCACCTTCTTTCACTTTGCCATTTCCTATTGTTTGTATATTTGTGCCAATATAATCGTATTCAAAACAACAAGGAGTATTTTAACACAAAAAGCCCCTTTTCGCAATACCTATTTTCCTCCGTGTTGTTCGTCAGCGATAATGTCATGGTATAACTCGTCAGCGAAAATGTCACCCCTTCAAAATCATATATACTGAGAGGATGAGAATAGAGATGAGCTTTAAAGAATCAAGAAAAATGACAATAATC
>JBAZRJ010000064.1:0-5170 GCA_041662985.1 Clostridia bacterium | reverse complement strand
CATTTTATCATCGTTATTGTTTCGTGTTTGCCTTCAACAATTCTGCGTTCGTCCTTCCCAGTCTTTTTTAAGTAAACTACATTCACACAGTCCTTCCCGCAACTTATGGTAATGGTGTTATTAAGCTGGGTTTTGAAAATTATTTTGTCGGGATAACCCTTTATCAACTGCAAATTATTTCTGTGCCTCGTCCAATTGGAAAAGTTGTTCTGTCATTTTGCAAAACTCTGGATAATCCTTCGGGTGGTATATCATCTCATCGCCAGTAGATTTATAGTGTGTGATCGCTCCTATAAGTCCCCACAACCAATCGCCAGTAAATTTATGATAAAGATGTTTAATTAAATTAGAGTGTAGCCCTAATCTATAAATTATCTTTTGATAGAAATTCATTAATCCTCTATTTGAATGTAAAACTTGTTCTTGAAATCTGTAATTTCATCTCGCCGTTACAAAATAATCTTATCGGTTCTTTAGGTGTCATTTTATACTCTAAATCGCCATTGTCAATTATAGTTTCTTTTTTACAAATCTTCTCATCGTTCCTTTCCTCTACCTCTCGGACTTCCGTATCTCTATGACCGCATTTCAAACATTTATATTCATACATTGGGGGCATCAATCCTCTCTCTTAATTCCTTGTAATGTTTATATACAGTGGGTGGCAAATCTGGGATTTGGAACTCGATAAGATTTATCTGATTGAGTTTATGAAGAATGATTAATTGCGTTAGTTTATTAATCTCTTCCCTAATTAATTTTTCCTCTTTTATATTCAATTCGGTCTCACTGCTTTCATTGTCTCTAAAAAGTTGGCGTATCGCCTTTGACTGTCGTCCCATAATTTCCGAGAAATCACCACAAACTCCTCATCTATGCCCACGCCCTTATCCTTCATCTCTTGCCGCGCCTTGCGAAAGCGTTGGTATAGGGTCATTAGTTTCAATTCTTCCCTTCCTCCTTCGGTTGGTTATATTTTAATTTCCCTTGTTTAAGAACATAAACTACACCTTGATACTGTTTACATACTACATAGTCTTCTCCATCAATTCCATATACTGGAGACTTAAACCACAAACAGGATCTTATCCATAATGGAATTTTACCAGCCTTTATGTCTGTTATGAAATTATCAAATATTAACTCACTCATATCTTTACCTTCTCTACTATCTCTACTTCGTATGGTCTGAACGACTTCATTGTGCCATCTCCATTACTACAATCCACGTTATACATCGTTGCCTCACCACTTTCGTTCAATGCCATCACATAAAAGGCTAATACTATAAACTTTTCTTCGTGATTTGTGTCTGTCTTATGACAAACCACATCTCCTATGCTAAACTCTGTCTCTAATAAAATTGTCATAATTTTTTTTACCAAAATTTTTTAGGAAATAATTATTCTGATTCTAAACTATTATTACCCAGAATGTCTTGTTTCGTTGGAAACTTGTTATATAATTTATGGAAGACTCTCAATAAATGACCGACGCCATCAATTTGGGCTTGCTACCCATCGAAACCGTTGAAAATCCATCCTTGTTTTGGGGTTGAACCTTCATATCAGAATCTTTGCTCTTATTAATCTTAGTCCTACCTTTTGTCTTGCTGTTAATCACAACTAACCTTTATTTTTACGCTGTTTTATGCGAGCCATAATGTATCTTATGTAAACTTGAATCGTTATGAGACACTGAATCTTGACTAATTATATACATTTTATTGTGTGCCATTTGTGGTCAAAACCTCTCCCCTACCCTAAGGATGTGGGTCTATTGCTTTTATCAACTCTGTTAAAACTTTAATCTCCTCTAAATCTTCGTGTCTTAACGCAACCTCTAAGCACAACTCAATAGACAAATATAATTTCTCCGAAAACTGTTTTCCCGCATTTTCCTTTAGTTTTGCTTCGTTTTCGCAACTTTCATTTTTCTCAGACTGCTTATTTTTATCGTTTTCTAACATTATTTAAGTCTCAAAAATACCGAGAAAACATAATTTAACTATTTTCGGGCCGTAGATTATCATTAACCTTATCCAGATCGTTGCTCATATCGTCTCTGATTGCTTCGTTTTTCGTAATTTCAAGCGTTTTTGTTACTTTTTGTGCCGGTTGCCCGTCTTTACCGAGCTTTGAGAAGTCCGTTGTCTCTCGATAGGTAGCCCTTGTGCTGTTATTTTCGGTCAAATTGTTAGCCCTTTCTATCTTTTCGGCTATTTTAAGCAGTAAATTGCCGTCTTTTTTATCATTTGCTATCTGTTCAACGGTCTCATATATCGTTTTTAACTTGTTTTTATCTAATCCAGCTTCGTTAAGTATCTTTTGAAGTTCATTATTTACATCTATTTTAACCATTTCTTGGTTCAATGTGCTTCTAACTCTCCCACAGACTAATAAATCTGCACGTTTGTAAACTTTGTTTGATATCGCCTTGATATCATCTTTACTAAAGACTAAACTATCATTGGCTATTATTGTTTTAACTGCTTCTGCTATTAACTTTTTATATCTGAATGAATTTCTAAACTTATCTTGGTGCTTCTTTAATTTCTTTTGTTTTGTTACAAACTCCAGTTTATCCATTCATTAGTCTTAAAATTTAGTGTTTATTTCTTCCAAATTGCTATCAAGGTTCAATTTGTTTGTCTTTGAAATAGAAATTTATGTTAATATTTCAATATTGCCTGAACTAACCTCTTTGTCCCACTTATAATCGAGATATTTCTTACAGTCCTCAACGGATTCAAACATTTTTGCCGATTTGAACATATTACAGACACAACAAGCCATTACAAAATTATCATCCGGATTTGTCAAAAGATAAGAATATGGGATTTGATGATCTGCATGTGCTATTAGTTTCCGCACTTTGCCGTTCCGATAATATTGTAGATCAAACTCTTTCCCACAATAAAAACATTTATTGTTCTGTAGTGCTAATAATTTTCTCACTATTAGCGCCGGAGGTCTGTTTCTTTTTGTCTTACCGACAATTACTCGGACTTTATTAACGGTTTGTTCTGAATACGTTTCATCACAATAAGTGCATTTGAAAGTCCCAGTCTTGCTTAAATTTTGTTCACCGCAAAACGGACACTCCATTCTAAACATAGTTATTTTGCCAATAACCATTTTTTCAAGTTTTGGCTTCTTCTCTGGTGCAATTAACTTTTTTTTAAGTCTATTTTCAAACATAAAATTTCCCTTTGTCTTTGCCGTCTCAAGTTACCAGTAAATGATTTGTAAATGATTTAGTGCGAATATCTTTCGTTTTGTGCGAACTATTTGCGTAGTCTTAACTTATTATGTTTTATTGACTTGTGGGGATTCCACTAAAATATACGAATATTATGCGTGGTTGCCTGTTTTTACCCTTTGATTTTAGGCTGTATTCTTAGCTTTTTGCTTGGTGTGAAAGTTGTATATATATAACCATGAAAATGAATGATGTAAATACTAAAGACTGTTTAACCGTTACGGAGCTTGCAAAGTCTAAACAAGTGAGTAAAACGGCGGTTTATAAAGCTTTGAATGAAAATCGGCTCGATTATGTAGAACTTGATAAGATTAAATTGATTATAAAGAATGATAAAATTTATTCTTTTGGTAAATGATTTTTTTTATGCAACAAGTTATAAATATTAAACTATATTAACTAATATAAGAGGTAAGAAGATGGAAAAATTAGCAATAAAGAGAATGATTGAAACAAAAATCGAAGAAGAAAAAAGAGACTTTTCGGAATTTGAATTACTTGTTGACGCTGCGGAATTTGACAGTGGAAGAATCAACAAACATTTATTAAAACATTTACCAGAAGGATGCGAATATTATATAAAATATAATATGTATTATATTAAATTTCCAAGCGGAAACGAACATCTTTTGGGCTGGGTTGGGACAACGAAAGAGCTCACGGTTGAAAGTTTAAGACGTTCTGATTCTTGTTATTCCAATGGCAGCGAAGGAAGAATCAAACAGCTGGAGAATATCAGTGAGTTAAAAATCCATTTAGTTTTTAATCGGTTAGAAGCTGCAATAAAAGAACTAAAAACCGCTTATGGCAACATTGAAAAATATGATCTTGACTCTCATAACAATCCGCTTTTTTATGAATTATGTGATAAAATAGGATTAACCGACAAAATAAGACACGAATTTTAATATAATCAATTAACTATTAATAAAAGGATGGTAAAAATGAAACACAAACAATTTAACCTGCTTTTCAAAGAAACTATTTTAGAGTTCATTAAATCACAAGAGCAAAAAGACGGGATAAAAGATATTCCGTTAAGACTACAATCTTATAATGATTTAATAGACGGATTTCACAAAGAAGGAAAAATCACGGACAAACAGGCTCAAACTTGGGGACATCCTAAATTTTTATATTCATAAGTCTAACTGATGAGGTTTTAATAACCGAAGCGGGCTTGATTGCCCGTATTAGACAACTAAAAGTGTTTTTGTAACTAACTAAAGAGTGGCAGAAAAATGGAACAGTGGCTAAAAGAACAAATAAACAACTCAGAATTTCACGTTTCTAATTCAAAAACAAAGAATTTTGATTGTGGATATTATGCTGGATTGCAACAGGCCTATGAAAATTGTTTGGCAAAAAAAGATTCAGAGAAAGAAAATCAGCTTGCTCAATTAGATAAAATTTTCCCTAATAAATTCGGTCTTCATCTTCGAATTTATAATATCTTCGTTTGACTTTCTTCCCTTGCGGTTTAGCCGTGAGCTTCGATGCTAACAAGGGGACTATATTTGTATCACTAAATAAAGGAATAGAGAAATGAATTATTTGGAAATTTCAAAGGAAACGAAAGAGAATTTAGATAACAGAATCAATATAATAACGGCGCATATAATACATGTTTTTCAGAAACAAAAAAGGACTTTGTCGTTTGAAGAAATTTATGGCGACGGCTCGCTATTTCATCCATTTAACAAAAATGGTGCAAAAATGGTTTATGATAGTTTGTGCGAAGCAATTGAGAGATCAAAACATGAAAAAAAATAAATATACCTGTAAATGGTGCGGGATAATTACAAAGCGCGACAGTTCAAAACAGTGGATAAAAAGCTATTGTGAATTAAAAGAGAAAAACACTCATTTAATAAAGGTCAAAAAATGAAATATGAACTAACCGGCTCGG
>JBAZRJ010000063.1:0-5388 GCA_041662985.1 Clostridia bacterium | reverse complement strand
CAACAATTCTGTCATTGCGGGTTACTTTTATCAGCATAATTTCATTATAGATATAATGTTTCCAAAATAAATCAAAAAACGTAAGATTTCTATGCAAAAATATGGTATAAATAATTAAACGGCCTTTATGTTTTGATCTTTGGCGGTTTGTGAAGGGGGATAAATATGAAAAGCGATATCATAAAAAAGGGAATTGAAAAAGCGCCTCACAGGTCTTTATTAAAAGCGATGGGTTACACCGACGAGGAGATAAAAAGACCTTTAATAGGTGTTGCAAATTCAAAAAATGAAATTATACCGGGACATATAAATTTAGATAAGATATGTGAAGCTGTTAAAGCAGGAATCAGAATGGCAGGAGGAACACCTGTCGAGTTCGGCGCAATCGGTATTTGCGACGGTATTGCAATGGGCAATATCGGGATGAATTACTCGCTTGCTTCCAGAGAACTGATAGCAGACTCATGCGAAACAATGGGTATTGCACATAGCTTTGACGGAATGGTTTTCATTCCAAACTGCGATAAAATTGTTCCGGGTATGCTTATGGCTGCAGCAAGAATAAATGTGCCTGCAATCGTCATAAGCGGCGGACCTATGTTGTCGTTAACGAAAAATGGAAAGCAGCTTGATTTAAACAGCGTGTTTGAGGCGGTTGGATCATATAAAGCCGGAAGCATGTCGGCCGAAGAGGTGACAGAATGTGAAAATTATGCGTGTCCTGGATGCGGCTCATGTTCAGGAATGTTTACCGCCAATTCAATGAATTGCCTGACAGAAGCTATCGGAATGGGATTACCCGGCAACGGAACGATTCCGGCTGTTTACGCAGAGAGAATAAGACTTGCCAAAACAGCGGGTATGAAGATAATGGAACTCGTTGAAAAAGATATCAAGCCTTCCGATATAATGACGAAGGAAGCATTTGATAACGCTCTTGCGGTTGATATGGCACTAGGTTGCTCAACAAATTCAGTGCTCCATCTGCCGGCGATAGCAAATGAGGTTGGAATCAAAATCGATCTTGACATTGTCAATGAAATTAGCGGGAAAGTGCCTAATTTATGTCATCTGGCTCCTTCAGGACATCATCATATGCAGGATCTTTATGCGGCAGGCGGGGTTCAGGCAGTAATGAAAGAACTGACAAAGAAGAATCTGCTTAAAACAAATCTAATGACCGTTACAGGAAAAGCAGTCGGAGAAAATATTAAAAACTCTGAGATTTTGGATAATGACGTAATCAGAAGCATAGACAATCCATACAGTGAAACGGGCGGAATTGCAGTCTTAAAGGGGAATATCGCGCCGGATGGATCGGTTGTCAAAAAAGCTGCCGTAGCGGATGAAATGATGATACATGGTGGACCGGCAAGGGTTTTTGATTCAGAAGATGATGCAATAAATGCCATATACAATGGGAAAATCGTAAAGGGAGACGTTGTGGTTATCCGGTATGAAGGGCCAAAGGGCGGACCGGGAATGAGAGAAATGCTCGGACCCACATCTGCAATTGCAGGGATGGGACTCGATGAAAGCGTTGCGCTGATAACAGACGGACGTTTCTCGGGAGCCACAAGAGGTGCGGCTATTGGTCATATTTCTCCTGAGGCGATGGAAGGCGGTCCGATTGCGCTCGTAAAAGAAGGCGATGTAATTAATATTGATATTTTAAGCGGGAAAATAAACATGGATGTTTCACCGGGGGAACTTGCAAAGAGACTTTTAGCGTGGGTTAAACCTCCGCAAAAAATCACAGCAGGCTATCTGGGCAGATACTCAAGAATGGTATCATCAGCAAGCAAAGGCGCAATATTGGAATAAAAAAGCGGGGACGGTTCTTGAGAACAGTCCCCGAGAACCGTATTTTTGCCTTGACATGTATGTCGAATTATGATAAATTTATTAATGCTCCGTTGTGCAGGTCTTTTTTTTATGTCTAAAACAAGTACATTACATACGCAATGGGCTGGAGGTGTTTTATATTATGAGAGTCAAAATTACTATGGCTTGCGGCGAATGCAAGCAAAGGAATTATAGCACTAAGAAGAGTAAAACAAACGATCCGGATAGGATTGAAATGAAGAAGTACTGCAAATTTTGTCACAAGCATACAGAACACAAAGAAACAAAATAATTTATCTACCGTTATTTAGTTATGGTCTGTATCACGAAAAATTTTAGAAGGTGGAGATGTACAATGGCAGAAATGAAAAAAGGTTCAAAATTAAAAAACATAGGGTTACGACTCGTAAAGTTTTTTAAAGAAGTCAGAAGTGAGCTCAAGAAGGTTGTTTGGCCTACAAGAAAGCAGCTCATCAATAATACCCTGACAGTATTGTTGTCGTGTTTGATAATCGGCGCAATCATTTGGGCAGCTGACATTGGTCTGGCTAAAATTGTTGATTTGGTTTACTTAAAGTAATAACAAACGAAATTAAATTAGAAGGGACATGGAACTCTATGCAACCCAGTGATATGTCTGAAGCCGCAAAATGGTATGTAGTTCATACCTATTCTGGTTATGAAAACAAAGTAAAGGCTAATCTTGAAAAGATAGTTGAAAACAGAGGAATGCAGGATTACATTCTTGATATTGTCGTGCCAATGGAAGAGCAGATTGAAATCAAGGACGGCAAGAAAAAGGCAACCCTAAGGAAAGTGTTCCCGGGGTATGTTTTAGTTAAAATGATTATGGATGACGAATCATGGTATGTTATCAGAAATACCAGAGGAGTAACCGGATTTGTCGGTCCGGGATCAAAACCTGTTTATTTGACGGATGAAGAAGTCAAAAAGATGGGCATTGAAGAATCTGAAATCTCGCTTGACTATGAAGTCGGCGACAATGTCAGAGTTATTGCAGGACCGCTTGAGAACTTCATCGGTATTGTTGAAGAAATCAATATGGAAAAAAAGAAAGTACATGTTTCGGTATCTATGTTCGGCAGGGAAACTCCTGTTGAACTTGAGTTAATACAAATTCAAAAGATTTAGGGTTTAAATTTGGGAGGTGGAATGATTATGGCTAAGAAAATTTCAGGATATGTAAAACTTCAAATTCCTGCAGGGAAGGCAACCCCGGCTCCACCGGTTGGACCAGCGTTAGGACAACATGGCGTTAACATAATGGGATTTTGCAAGGAGTTCAACGAAAGAACTGCTAAAGATTCAGGATTAATAATTCCTGTTGTAATTACTGTGTATGCAGATAGAACCTTTTCGTTTATTACAAAAACTCCCCCGGCTGCAGTATTGTTAAAGAAGGCATGCAAAATTGAAAGCGGCTCTGGTAAACCGAATAAGGAGAAAGTTGCAAAAATTTCAATGGATGAAGTTAAGAAGATTGCTGAGTTAAAAATGGTTGACCTTAATGCGGCGAACTTAGAATCGGCATGCAGCATGATTGCAGGTACTGCAAGAAGTATGGGAATTGTAGTGGAAGATTAACGAAAGTTAAGTGGGAGGGGCATTGATCCCGAAAAATAACCACAAAGGAGACGAAAACTATGTTTAGAGGAAAAAAATATCAAGACAGTGTAAAGCTGATTGATAAAACGATATCGTATGAATCCGTAGAAGCATTGAGTTTGGTTAAGCAAACAGCAAAGGCAAAGTTTGACGAAACTGTTGAAGTCCATGTCAGACTCGGCGTTGACGCAAGACATGCAGACCAACAGGTCAGAGGCGCTGTTGTGCTTCCTCACGGAACCGGTAAAAAAGTCAGAGTGCTCGTATTTGCGAAAGGCGATAAAGCCAAAGAAGCTGAAGAGGCAGGCGCTGATTTTGTTGGTGCTGAAGATATACTTACAAAGATTCAAAGCGAAAATTGGTTTGAGTTTGATGTAGTTGTTGCAACCCCTGATATGATGGGTGTTGTCGGAAGACTTGGTAAGGTATTGGGACCTAAGGGATTAATGCCGAATCCAAAAGCCGGAACTGTAACCATGGACGTATCCAAGGCAATATCCGACATAAAAGCCGGAAAAATAGAGTACAGACTTGATAAGAGCAATATTATACATTGTCCGGTAGGTAAAGTGTCTTTCACACTTGAAATGCTTACCGAAAACTTCCGTACTTTGATGGACGCAATAGTTAAAGCAAAGCCTGCAGCATCAAAGGGCGTATACTTAAAGAGCGTTGTTGTTACATCAACTATGGGACCCGGCATAAGAGTCAATGCACAAAAGGTTTTATAATAAAAACTTTACAAAACAGAAGTTTTATTGTATGATGGCTATGCTAATTTAATATTCATACCACAGACAGCAGGTGCCGGAAGGCATAAAATTTCCTGCCGAGGTTAATTTTTCAGGCTAATTGCCCCTTGTATGTCTTTGTGTGTATGAGGGGTTTTTTTAATTTTTAAATATTAATAAAAAATGTTGTAAGGAGGTGTATAGATTGCCAAGTAAAAAAATTCTTGAACAAAAAAAGGCAAAGGTTGCCGGCATGACGGAAAAGCTAAAAGCCGCAAAGTCAATGGTTATTGCTGATTACAGAGGTCTTACGGTTGAACAGGATACTGAACTCAGAGTTGCTTTAAGAAAAGCAGGTGTCGATTATAAGGTTGTAAAAAATACATTGACTAAGTTCGCAATGAAAGAAAGCGGAATAGAAGGTATTGATTCTTATCTTGACGGCCCTACTGCCATTGCAATATCGGAGACTGATCTTGTTGCTCCGGCTAAGGTATTGGTTGAATATTCAAAGAAATTTGAAAGTTTGGAACTAAAGGTTGGAATACTTGATGGTAAAATTATTGACATCGCAGCAATTAAACAGCTTGCAGAACTGCCATCGAAGGAAGTGCTTATATCAAAGGTATTGGGAACATTGAATGCTCCTATTACAGGATTTGTAACTGTATTAAACGGAAACATAAGAGGATTGGCAGTAGCGCTAAATGCAATTTACGAGCAAAAAGCAAAAGCGTAAAATATAAAATTCAAATAAAAATTTATGGAGGGTATTTAAATGGCCAGCAAAAATGTAGAAAAATTAATTGAAGATGTAAAAGTTTTGACAGTATTGGAATTGGCAGAATTGGTAAAAGCTCTTGAAGAAGAATTCGGAGTATCGGCAGCAGCTCCTGTAGCAGTTGCAGCAGCACCTGCAGCAGGCGGAAACGCAGCGGCGGCAGCAGAAGAAAAAACTGAATTCAATGTAGTGTTGAAAGAAGTTGGAGCAGAAAAGATAAAGGTTATCAAAGTAGTCAGAGAAGTAACGGGTCTTGGATTAAAAGAAGCTAAGGATTTAGTTGACGGTGCTCCGGGTACAGTTAAAGAGAACGTATCCAAGGAAGATGCGGCAGCAATGGAAGCTAAATTCAAAGAAGTTGGCGCAACAGTTGAATTAGCATAAAATCGGTTCTGTAAACAATAA
>JBAZRJ010000062.1:0-5476 GCA_041662985.1 Clostridia bacterium | reverse complement strand
AGTCGGTTTACCCGGTCTGATTCCCGGTATAAAACCGCCGTTCTTTTTCATATTGTTTGCAATTTCAATAGGATTAAACTGAATAATCGTATAGAAAAACGTAAAGAATATAATCAGTAAAGCATTCACAAGTGCATATCCAACACCATTTTGCGAGTTCTTGAAGAACAGAACTATTGGATTCGTCGACTGTGAAAAGAAGAACCCTATGATTGTCGAAGGGAATGCCATGATTGACATTGCAAAGATTATCGGGATAACACCCGCAAGATTTACCTTAATAGGCAAATGGGTGCTTTGTCCTCCATAAATCTTTCTGCCGACGACCCTCTTGGCATATTGAATCGGTATTTTCCTTTCCGCCTGGTTAACCCAAATAACTGCGGCCATCACAGCAAGTAATACTGCGCATATGCCGGCCAGTGAAAGAATACCGAATATTCCCGATCCTAATTGTTTACCCTCATATAATGTTATCAATGCCTGAAGTCCCTGAGGTCCACTCGAAACAATTCCCGCAAAGATTATAAGCGAAATACCATTACCGACACCAAATTCTGTGATTTGTTCTCCAAGCCACATAAGAAAAGCAGTTCCGGCAGTAAACGTCAATGTAATTATAAGGAAGCTCAATATCGATCTTCCACCAACAACTGCATTTGACAGTGAAAGATACAATCCGGCTGCCTGAACAAATCCGAGAACAACCGTCCCGATCCTGCTGATTTGGCCAATTTTCTTCCTGCCTTCTTCGCCTTCTTTTTGCATTTGTTCAAGTTTCGGAATTGCTACCGTCAATAATTGCATTATAATCTGGGCGTTAATGTATGGCGTTATACTCATTGCAAAAATACTTGCAAGTTTTAAAGCGCCACCGCCAATGATATCGAAAAGTCCAAACAACGAACCGCCCGATTCAACCAATTTTTTAAACTCGTTAGCATCCAATAGCGGCACAGGAATATGCGAACCAATTCTGAATATTATCAACATACCTATTGTGATAAATATTTTTTTTCTTAAATCAGGAATTTTCCAGGCATTTCTCAGTGTATCAAGCATTCCGCCCATACTAAACCACCTCGACCTTTCCACCTGCAGCTTCTATTTTAGCTGAAGCCGTCTTGGTAAATCTTGCCGCCTGTACTGTAAGCTTTTTATTTATATCTCCGGTGCCTAATATCGCGACCCCGTCTAATTCCTTTTTAATGATACCTTTTTCTTTTAATGTTTCATAATTAACAACCTGACCGTCATCAAAAACATTTAATGAAGAAACATTAACTTCGGCGTAAACTGTAGCAAATACCTTGTTGTTAAATCCTATTTTAGGCATTCTCATATATAAAGGCATTTGTCCGCCCTCAAAGCCGGGTCTCACGCCGCCTCCTGCGCGAGCATTTTGTCCTTTATGTCCTTTACCTGCAGTTTTTCCGTTTCCGGTTCCAACACCTCTGCCTTTTCTATTCGGCTTTGTTTTTGCACCGGATGCAGATTTCAACTCAAACAGTTTCATTTTTACACCTCCTTCTAAATTTCCTCAAATGTTACAAGATGAGAAACCTTGTTTATCATTCCTCTTATCTGAGGGTTATCATTTTGTTCAACAGTACTTCCTATCTTTTTTAAACCAAGTGCCTGAACTGTATCCACCTGTTTTTTAAGCGTTTTGTTTATGCCTTTTTTCAAAGTAATTTTTAATAATTTTGCTTTTGCCACAAAAATCCCCCCTAACCGAGTACTTGTTCGACTGAAATACCGCGAATTTTTGCTACCTCTTCAGCGGTTCTGAGCTGTGCAAGTCCATTCATAGTAGCTTGTACCATATTAATTGGATTGTTAGATCCAAGTGATTTTGTTCTGATATCGCGAATACCCGATAACTCAAGAACTGCTCTGACCGGACCGCCGGCTATAACTCCTGTACCTTGTGCCGCAGGTTTCAATAAAACTCTTCCTGCACCAAATCTCCCTATTGCTTCGTGTGGTATTGTAGTTTCAATTATAGGCACCTTAATGAGATTTTTCTTTGCATCTTCAATTCCTTTTCTGATTGCGTCCGGAATTTCAGCAGCTTTTCCCATTCCTGCGCCAACGTATCCGTTTTCATCTCCGACTATTACAAGTGCGCTGAAACGAAAGTTTCTACCACCCTTAACAACCTTAGTTACACGGCTTATATTAACAACCTTCTCTTTAAGATCCAATGTGCTAAAATCAATACGTTGCAAATTCTTCACTCCTATCCTGCTTTCCTTTTGGAAAACTTATTTTCGCTTTCATGTTTTTTTCAATATTAAAATTCAAGGCCCTTCTCTCTTGCTGCTTCAGCAAGTTCCTTAACTCTTCCGCTGTATAAATAACCGCCCCTGTCAAAAACAACTAACTTCAGACCTTTTTCAATGGCTCTTGACGCAACCAGGCTCCCAACCTCTTTTGCCGCCTCTTTATTGCCGCCAAATTTAACTTTACTCTTAATTGCTTCATCAAGTGTTGATGCTGATACTAAAGTTTTGCCTGTTGTATCATCTATTATCTGAGCATAAATATTTGTCAGACTCCTAAAAACGTTCAAGCGAGGACGTTCAGGAGATCCCTTGATTTTTTTTCTTACTCTGCTGTGCTTTCTGATTCTAACCTTATTTGTATTTGGTTTATTAATCAATTGATTTCACTCCTTTCTAACTCTTCGCTTTAGCGCCTGCTTTTCCTTCTTTACGCCTAATTATTTCATAATCATATTTAATTCCTTTGCCTTTATAAACTTCAGGTTCACGTTTTGCTCTGATTTTCGCCGCAAATTCGCCAACCGCTTGCTTATCCATGCCTTTTACCGTAATTCTGTTTTGTGCGGGTACTTCAACAGTTATTCCTTCGGGCTCGTCCATCTCAACCGGATGTGAATATCCCAAAGTAAGAACTAATTTATTTCCTTGTTTAACAGCTCTGTATCCTACCCCATTAATTTCAAGATTCTTTTCAAAACCCTTTGTAACACCGTCAACCATATTGCTTATAAGCGTCCTTGTCAGTCCATGAAGCGATTTATGAAGCTTATTTTCTGATGGTCTTTCAACAATAATCTGACCATCCTGCATCTTAATTATCATGTCATTATGAAGACTTTGTACCAAAGTTCCTTTTGGTCCTTTTACGGTAACAAGATTGCTGTCTTCTATTTTTACATCCACTCCGCCCGGAATAGATATAGGCATTTTCCCAATTCTAGACATTACGTCAAACCTCCATCCTTAATATTATGAGCAGTTCTTGAACCGCCCTTTTCAGAAACCTGTATTGATTATTACCATATAAACGCTAATACTTCCCCGCCTATACCCTCAATTCTGGCTTTCTTATCTGTCATGATTCCTTTTGATGTTGAAATAATTGCAACACCCAATCCTCCCAATACTTTAGGAAGTTCGTCCTTCGCTGCATAAACTCTTAATCCCGGTTTGCTTATTCTCTTAACGCCGGTGATTATATTTTGTTTACCCTCACCGTACTTAAGTACGATTCTGATAACACCTTGCTTATCGTCATTTATTTCTTCCACACTCTTAATATAACCTTCATCCAACAAGATTCTGGCAATAGCCTTCTTTAAGTTTGAGGACGGTATCTCCACAGACGGATGCTTTGCAGAACTTGCATTTCTTATTCTTGTCAACATATCGGCAATTGTATCTGATATTTGCATATGCTTAACCTCCTTCCAAGATTTCTGTTACCAACTTGCTTTCTTAACTCCCGGTATTTGACCTTTATAGGCCAATACTCTGAAACATATACGGCAAACTCCAAATTTTCTAATATATGCATGTGGTCTTCCACAGAGTTTGCACCTATTATATCCTCTGGTAGTATATTTTGGAGTTCTCTGTTGTTTTATTATCATTGCTTTCTTTGCCACAATATTCCCTCCCTTATCCCTGACTGAAAGGCATTCCGAAAAGCCTTAAAAGCTCTTTTGCCTCTTCATCGTTTTTAGCTGTAGTTACAAAATCAATATCCATCCCTCTGATTTTATCTATTTTATCGTAATCAATTTCGGGGAATATCAATTGTTCTTTGATTCCTAAAGAATAATTTCCTCTGCCATCAAAAGAATTGACCGAAACACCTCTAAAATCACGTACTCTCGGAAGTGCGATGTTCAAAAACTTGTCGACAAACTCATACATTCTTTCGCCTCTTAAAGTTACCTTGCAACCTATACTCATTCCCTGTCTTAACTTAAAGTTTGATATAGACTTCTTTGCTTTGGTAATTTGAGGTTTTTGTCCGGCAATTATAGCCATATCATTAACAGCAGAATCCATCGCTTTTGGATTATCCTTCACATCGCCGACTCCCATGTTGAGAACTACCTTTTCAAGTTTTGGCGTTTGCATCGGACTTTTATATTTAAACTTTGATTGGAGCGCAGGAATTATCTCTTTCACATATTTTTCCTTTAACCTAACCATCAATCACTTACCTCCTTTCCGAAAATATTACTTGTTATCATTCTTTTCTATAAGAACATCAATTATTTCATCACATTTTTTACAAACTCTTGATTTATCTCCGTTATTTGAAATGGCTTTGCCAACTTTTGTAGGCTCACCGCATCTGTTACAAATAAGCATTACCTTCGAGCTGTTTACAGGAGATTCCTGATGCAATATTCCACCTTGCTCGTATCTTGTTTTTGGTTTTTTATGTTTTGTCGACATGTTAATGCCTTCAACCAAAACCATACCTTTATTGGGATCAACCCTCAATATCTTTCCCTTCTTGCCTCTGTCTTTTCCGGAAAGAACCAGGACTACATCTCCGTTTTTAACATGCACTTTTTTTAATTGTGCTTTTTCTTTTAACATTTAAATCCTCCTCCTCCCTACAGAACTTCAGGTGCAAGAGATAATATTTTCATGTAGTCTTTATCTCTCAGTTCTCGTGCAACAGGTCCAAATATACGGGTACCTCTTGGATTTTTATCATCCTTTATAATTACTGCTGCATTTTCATCAAATTTTATATATGTACCGTCTTTTCTCATGCCTTTTTTAGTTCTGACGATGACACATTTAACGACTTCGCCCTTTTTTACAGCGCCGCCGGGCGTAGCATTTTTAACTGCAGCTACAATAACGTCTCCGACATTACCGTATTTTCTCCATGATCCGCCAAGAACTTTGATGCACATAACTTCTTTCGCGCCGGAATTGTCCGCAATTTTCAGCCTTGTTTGTACTTGAATCATAACTTAAAACCTCCTTCCGATAATTTAAGCAACACAGATTTTATTCCGTGTGAATGTCGATTATTGAACCTTTTCAACTATCTCAACAAGTCTCCATCTCTTGTCCTTACTTATAGGACGTGTTTCCATAACCTTGACTTTGTCCCCGATACTACACTCATTTTTTTCGTCATGAGCCTTTAATTTATAAGTCCTCTTAATAATTTTCTTGTACAAAGGATGTTT
>JBAZRJ010000061.1:0-5627 GCA_041662985.1 Clostridia bacterium | reverse complement strand
TTGAATTGATCATGGCTTTGGAAGAGGAATTCGATCTTGAAATTCCTGATAGCGAAGCTGAGAAGCTTACATCAGTCAACGATGCTGTTGAATACATTAAAAATAATACATAAAAAGAGTCCCAAAAGGGACTTTTTTTATGAATGATGACACATGGCGTGATTTTTTAAAATAGGATACAGACAAAAAACATTGGTGAATGCACCAATTGTTTAAGTTGTTTTTATAAGGGTTTAGGGAGGTTTGAAATGGAAAGAAGAGTAGTGATTACAGGAATGGGGACAATAACTTCTCTCGGTACGAAGGTGGATGAGTTTTGGGATGCTATAAAAGAAGGTAAGAACGGTATTTCAAAGGTTGAGAGGTTTGATACGACAAATTATGTTACAAAAGTTGCCGCAGAAATCAAGGATTTTGAACCAAGCGATTATATGGACAGAAAAGAAGCAAAGAGAATGGACAGGTATATTCAGTTTGCTATGGCTGCCTCGAAAACTGCCGTTGAAAACTCGAAGCTTGATATAGAAAACTCTGACCGTGATAGAATCGGGGTATTAATAGGCACAGGTATCGGTGGAATAGAAACACTTGCGAACCAGCACGAGATACTTCTAAATAAAGGACCGGGAAGAGTGAGCCCGTTTTTTATTCCAATGATGATTCCGAACATGGCATCGGGCTCGGTAGCCATCCAATTCGGAGTAAAAGGTTTCAATGAATGTGTAATAACCGCATGTGCCACATCGACAAATGCAATCGGAGATGCTTTTAATGTAATAAAACGCAATGCGGCGGATGTTATGATAGCAGGTGGTTCCGAAGCGGCTGTCAGTCCTCTTTCGTTTGCAGGATTTTGCTCAATGAAAGCTATGTCAACAACCGAGGATCCTAATTGTGCCTGCAGACCTTTTGACCAAAACAGAGATGGATTTGTCATGGGTGAGGGAGCCGGAATTGTTATTCTTGAAGAATATGAATATGCTAAAAAAAGAGGTGCAAATATAATTGCTGAAATAGTCGGATATGGCTGCACAAATGATGCGTATCACATTACCGCACCTGCGCCAAACGGTGAAGGCGGTGCAAAGTGCATGCGGATTGCGATTGAGGACGCTAAAATTGAAAAATCTGAAATAGGATATATAAATGCACATGGCACATCAACTGATTTAAACGATAAGAACGAAACATTTGCGATAAAAACAGTGTTTGGAGAACTGGCGGCTAAAATACCTGTCAGTTCAACAAAATCAATGACAGGACATCTTCTTGGCGCAGCGGGAGCAATTGAAGCAATTATTTGTTCATGTGCTTTAAGAGACGGATTTTTACCTCCAACTATTAATTATAATAATCCGGATCCGAATTGTGATTTGGATTATGTCCCAAACAAAGGAAGAAAAGCGGAAATAAAATACGCATTAACCAACTCGCTTGGATTTGGCGGTCATAATGCGACATTGATAATTAAAAAGATTTAAAAAATCAGCGGAACGAAAGTTCCGCTGATTTATTTATATTATTGTGTTTTCTAATTTGGTATAGTTTAATTTGGTGATTGTTGTTTTCTAAATTATCTGATTACGGAGATTCCATGAATATCGACGAAACTTTCAAAAACAAAACAGATGAATTTGAAAAGATTATTGATTATTCCTTTAAGAATAAGGATTACTTATTTTTAGCGTTATCACACAGTTCTTTTGCAAACGAGGATAAGAAGGAATCATTAAAAAGCAATGAAAGACTTGAGTTTTTAGGGGACGCGCTGTTGAATGTAGTTATCAGCGAAAAACTTTTTAATGATTACAAAAACCTTGCCGAAGGAGATTTAACCAAAATAAGAGCAAATATTGTTTGCGAAAGTTCGCTTGCCAAATGTGCGAAAAATATTAGTATAGGCGATTATTTGTTATTGGGTAAAGGTGAAGAGACGTCCGGGGGGAGAAGGAGAGTCTCAATCCTGTCAGATGCTTGCGAAGCTCTGTTTGGAGCGATTTATTGTGACTCGGGAATGAAAGAAGTTAAGAAATTCATTCTTAAACATATGAAGGATATTATTATTCAATCAGCCAGCGGAAATATTTTCTATGATTACAAATCCCAACTCCAGGAATCAGTTCAGAAAAATGGAGAAACCGTTATCGAGTATGAATTAATTGACGAAAAAGGTCCGGACCATAACAAGTTATTTACTGTCAGAGTAAAAGTCAACGAAAATGTATTGGGAACCGGAAACGGCAGGACAAAAAAAGAAGCCGAGATGAATGCCGCAAAATCAGCACTTGAAGACATTTAGCAGAAATGCGAATTTATACATTTTATGGAGATGTTATTCGATAATTTATCTAAGAAATTCTTTTTATTAAAATTAATTTATGTTAGAATGTTAAGTGATTAAGCTGTATAAAACAAAAGCAGAGGTGTATATTTTGTACCTTAAGAATCTTGAAATGCAGGGATTTAAATCTTTTGCGGATAAAATATGCCTGGAATTCAACTCCGGCATTACAGGAGTGGTGGGGCCAAACGGCAGCGGAAAAAGCAATATTTCCGATGCGGTAAGATGGGTTCTTGGCGAGCAAAGTATTAAAACACTTAGAGGAACAAAGATGGAGGATATTATATTTGCAGGAACTGAGCATAGAAAACCGCTTGGTTTTGCTGACGTGTCGATTACGATAGATAATTTTGACCATATACTTCCTGTTGAATATACCGAGGTTACAATTACAAGACGTGTTTTCCGATCGGGAGAAAGCGAGTATTTTATTAACAAAACGTCTTGCCGTCTGAAGGATATCAATGAACTGTTTCTTGATACAGGTATCGGAAAAGACGGTTATTCAATAATAGGACAGGGACGAATAGATGAAATATTGAGCAATAAATCAGAAGACAGAAGGCATATTTTCGAAGAAGCTTCAGGGATTATGAAGTATAAGGTCAGGAAGATAGAATCGGAAAGAAAGCTGGAAATGACTAAACAGAACTTACTTAGAATCAATGACATTATTACAGAACTTGAAAATCAGATAGAACCATTGCGTGAACAGTCGGAAGCAGCAAGAAAGTATCTGAGCGTGAGAGATAACTTAAGAGAACTTGAAGTGAATGTATATATCGAGAATATTTCAAGATACAAGAAAAAAATTGCGGAATTTGAAGAACTTGAAATTCAAAGCAAAACTGAAATCGAATCAAAGACGAATAGGATTGACGAGATAACTGTTTCAAACAGACAGAAAACTGAACTCTCAAAACAGCTCGAACAGAAGCTTGAAGAAACAAGAGAGGAATTCTACGGATTTGAGAATATTATTGAAAAATGCAATTCCGAAATAAAGATAAATGAAGAAAAAATCAACAATTCAAACCTGAATATTCAGAGGATAAACGATGAAATAAATGAAATCACGAATAAAATGGGCGGGTTTGAAAAAGAAGTTGATGAGAAACAGAAGAAAATGAGTTATCTTAACACTAATCTCGAAAACTACTCAGAAAAGTTAAAAGAAGCTGAAGACAAGCTTGCGGCTGTGGTTTCACAGCTCAATGAAAGCGAAAAATATATCGAAGAACGAAAACAGGAAATTATGGACAAACTTGATTTAATGTCTGATAAAAAAACGCAAAAAAGCAATACAAAGGCTCACATTGATGCGATTAAAGGCAGGGTTCAGGCAATTAAGAAAGATGTTTATAACCTGACTATTGAAAAAGACAAGGAAATGATGAAGGTTGAAGACTTGAATGAAGCTGTTTTGAAAGCGAAAAATCAGATTAAAGACGCTTCTGAAAAGATAGCCGGACTAAAACAAAACAAGCAAAACAATGAAACTGAACTGTCTGAATTAAAAAAGAAGCAGGAAAAATTAAATTATGAAACACAAACCAAAACATCCAAATCAAAAACGCTTCAGGATATGGAAAACCGTCTCGAAGGCTATAACAGAAGTGTAAGAGTTATTCTGGAGTCCTGTGAAAAATCAAGTCAATTCGGAAACGGAATACACGGTGCCATAGCGCAAATCATTTCAGTCGAAAAGAAATTTGAAAATGCCATTGAAATGTGTTTGGGAGGAGCACTTCAATATATTGTTACCTCAAACGAAAACGATGCAAAAAAGGCGATAGAGTATTTGAAAACAAACAGACTCGGGAGAGCAACATTTTTGCCTGTTTCTGCAATTAAAGGCAAACTAATTGATGAAAAAGCATTGGGAAAGATAAAGGAAACCGAAGGATTTTGCGGAATTGCATCAGAGCTTGTAACAGTCAAACCCGAATACAAAGAAATAATCCTCAATTTATTGGGGAGAGTAATTGTCGTCAATGATTTGAGCTGTGCTATTAAGGTTGCAAAGAATTTTAGCTACGGATACAAGATAGTGACTGTTGACGGGGATATAATAAATACGGGCGGATCTATGACCGGCGGAAGCATCGAAGGCAGAGGTGCCGGAATATTGGGAAGAAGCAGAGAAATTGTCGAACTTGGCGAAGAGCTGAACAGAATAAATCAAGAGAAGAACTTGAATGACAAAAGCATTATTAAAATTATTGATGCTATAAATATTCTGAATGAAGAAATAAGTTCCTTTGACAATGAAATCAGGAAAATCGAGCTTATCAAAGCCAGTGATGAAAGCCAGCTGTTACAAATGTTAAAAAATGCCGAAAAAACAACTGCAAGAATTGAAATGCTTAACGAAGAAGAAAAACAGCTTGAAAGAGAAGAATCCGAAACGTCTTTGGAAATGAAGAAATATGAAGATGAAATTGATGCACTGGATAAGGAAATAGACAGCATTAAGAATGTTGTAGGAGAGCATCAGGAAAAACACAAGGAAGAGCAATCTGTAAAAGATTTATTACACACAGATATCACTGATTACAAAATATCCGTTAATTCGATTCAGGAAAGTATTGATTCAGTGAAAGAGGACCTTGATAGAATAAATGGAGAAAAGGATTTGTCCGGGAATGTTATTAATAAAAAAACGGCAGATATAAAAAGGATTAATGAAGATATTCAAAAACTCAATGAAAAAAACATAGGTTTAAATGGCCAATTAAAAGAAATTAACGAGAAAAAGACCGGCAAATCTTATGAAATCGAAAATATTGTTGCTAAAAGAGATGAAATTGAAGAGGAATTAAACGATATACTTGAAAAAGTAAGAGAATCAAATGATGCTATTGCAATGATGAAGGATGATTACAATAGAATAGAAGTTAAAATGGAAAAGGCAAAATCAGAAATGGACGCGATACAGAATAGGATGTGGGAAGAATACGAACTTACGTATTCAAATGCACTTCAGTTTAAAAAAGAAATCGGCGGAATTGGACAGGCTCAAAAGAACATAAATGAACTGCGGGGTGTAATAAGAGATCTTGGACCTGTTAATGTTGCGGCAATAGATGATTATATAAAAACAAAAGAACGCTTTGAGTTCATGTCAAACCAGCGGAATGATATGGAATTAGCTTGTGAAAAGCTTTATAAGGTAATATCAGAAATGAAAGTTATTATGAGAAAACAATTTATAAAGCAATTTAAATTGATAAATGAAAACTTCAACAAAGTTTTTAATGAATTATTAGATCGGAAGAGCACACGT
>JBAZRJ010000060.1:0-5795 GCA_041662985.1 Clostridia bacterium | reverse complement strand
CCCACAGTAAACAGGGGTTCCTGTCTCTGTACAGTGCATATAACTGAAGATCTCACCGTCTTCGGCTGAAAAAAACCATGGTTCGACCACACCTGGCATATCTTTCTTGACCTCAAGCAATGGAGTCAATTCTGCATGGATGACCTCCATCGCTCCTGTGGCCTGTCGAATCCATTCATCGGAACATTGATAATGCCTATAATAATTCCGGATTTTTCGTGCAATATCAGCAATGGCGCAAATGTTATAGTTTTCAAAGTTCTCAACTCCTTCCAAATTTAAGCCATTCAATGCCAACTTTAACCTAGCAATGGTCTCAGGAGTGACATCGTGGCGCCAGGCAGACCAAATTGTTTCCCACTCCATGGACGTAAACTGGCTTGCCTTTTTGAGGGATGCCTTAGATGCTTTTTTGCTAGCTTCTCGAATATCAATCAGAAGATATATCCACATGCCAAAGGATGGCGCGCTGAGTTGCTCGAGAAGCGTCTTTGCTTTGGGACTTAACTCTATCAATGAACTCTCACTTTTAGCCCAAAGGCCTAAAGCTCTCAAGGCGTGACATCTAACAGAAGATTCACATTCCTTCAAGAGCGCATCCAAACTTTGAGAATTGACAGGCAATTTGATTTCCATATGGATGACACCTTTGGTTATACATAAAAACTTTAAAGGATTTTGACCTTTATATGATTAGACTAATCCGGGCCTTGGTAATAATCAAGCATCTGCTTCCCCAAGAAACGTTTTTACTTCTGCAACAACTCTCACTTTTCCAATATTCACATTACCAACAAATACCTAGGTTCACACACCACTCTTTGAACTTTCAAGTGCAAATTCCTTACCAATTCCTAAAGGGGGGGCAATCCTAAGCGCTAAACCTCCTCGCAGCTAGGCTCGATAGTTATCGACTACAGACATAATGCCTCCTTATGGGCGCCCCGCACTTCATATGATAAAAACGGTAAATAATCGTATCACACATATTCAATGAAATGAGAGGATTAATAAATGCAAACAACAACAGCTACTCCGGGCAAAAATGCTCATTGTCGTAAAAAAGATGGGAACAAGATATTCGAGTTTGAATTGATGTATCAATGAAATATATTGGCTCTATACGAAATTTATAAATGGAGTTCTTTATGGTTCTTGAAGTAACTGATGATATGATTAAAAATCTTACCATGGCTATCACTTCAAACTTCACAAAACAAAAATTTCCGACCACTACCTTGTCAAAATCAGCAAACCAGGAAAAAAGTTTTGAGGAACTGCTCCCTATCCCTGCCAAGAAAAAGGAGTCTCCAGCCAAAAAAGAATCTTCGAGATTTGACTTCGGAGCAATTTGGCATGGCAACTTACATAGTAAAGCTGAGGAAGGCACATTTGGTTCCGCTTCAAAGCCTAATCATTTTGCCATGATAAGGGATAACGTTCAAGTAGTGAATAAGCCAGGCAGGTCGCTTTCTCCAATTACTTCTAAATCAAGGGATGCATTTGCGGTAAAAGATGTATTGGTTCTTTCTCCTGGTGAGCTAGACACATTCATTCAGAAAAAATCCTATATATTGCTTTATTTGACGCTTCTTGTTACAAGGAAGACACTGTATAAGGAATTCAAATTCATTCAGATGCTCCAACCGGAACATATCAAAGAGGCAAGGAGAATTTTATCAAATGGATATTGAACTTATGCTTGAAATGCTTGCAAACGGCGAAATATGCCTTGACCTTTTTGATATGGTTGACGGATTTGCCAACATCCATGTCAAGAATCCAAAAAATCTTCATCATGACACCGTGTTTACCCCATCGGATTATGCATCAGATTTTATCTTATATTTAAAGGGGAATCTCGGTGCCCAGGACATAGGGACAAAGAACGATCTGCGTAGATTGTTCAGAAAATGGATTACAATAAATAATAATCCTGAGAGGCATGAGCTATGGGGCATCATTAGTGAAGCCTTGCTTGCACTCGAAAAAGAGGGCAAATGTGAACGCTTACCTGAATACAAGGCCTATAATAACGGGAATTCCACGATTTGGTTTTCTCCCGGATTCAAGGGGAAACAGCACAACCCAGATATTTATGAGGATAAGAAAAGGGACATTCCAACGTTTTCCCCTATGAAAATAAAAGCTCACAGCAAGAAAATGGCCAAAATAATTACTCCCGAATCCGCCAAGAAACTTGTCGTTTTGCTTATTGAATCCGTTAAAGGTGAAATTACAATGTCAAGGCTTGTTGATTATGCCGCCAACCATGTAGTGCTAAATCCATATCGAAAAAAATATATCAGGGGACAAGACAATGATTCCGAAGAGGACAACGAAACCGCAAATGCTAAAAGTGTCGCAATATATGTATATATTGAAGAAGAGGCTGAAAACAAGGCTGATATTATATGGTCACTATTGTCGAGACGGAATAACGCCCACAAAGTGCTCTGCCTGTATATTATTCCAAAATATATTTTAAACTATCATGTCAAGCTTGGAGATTTTGGACAATCAGCAAAGACCATTGATTCAATAAAAACCGATGTTTTTGATGTTTTACGTGAAAACTTTCACTTGGATAGACTTTCAAACACCTCTTCCGATGAAGAACTTAACATATTGAAGGAGGTTGTCGGTAAAACTATTGAGATAATCAACAGCAAATGTTCGGAAAATGGATACGATCCTTCCTTATTGACTAATAGAGATAAACCAAAACAATAATATTTAGTGCTATTTCGCACACAAGGGTGTCAAAATGAAAAACTTAAACATTTGCAATAAAATGTCTTCAAAAAAAGAAAATATCTTGAACATGCTCAATCTTGCACTTTCCAGAACACCTTCCAATATAATCCATCTATTGAATGACAGCGGGAAGAAAATTAAAAAGGGTCAGGTCTGGTCCTTGAAGACCAACAACTTTCTATGTCTTGTCTCAACCCCTCCAAGGAATGACGTATTGGACGTAATTCCTTTATTCCGCTGGACCGAAAACGCCGGCCCCGAGGATCTCTTTCTACCCCCATCCTTCCTTGGAACAGAAATGCTGGCATCTTTCGAGCTCAGATTCTCGCTGCCATCCGCATGCCTTACTGTTTGCAGAGGGATACTACCTGTAAATGACATCAAATTTATTGATGGAGCCCAAAAAGAGAACGAGACCGGCTCCAAAAAGGACACAAAATATGCGTGGGGATGGAATTATCTCGATGAGAATGACATCAGATACAAATTCCATGAAGATTATATTAACGAAATTCAGATACTACAAAACTCAATTTGGGAACGTATCAAAACAATCCCTTCAGCGTCCTATACTAATACTAACAATAACCCTTTTGTAATTCAATTTCCTGAATTTCAGGAAGAATACAAACTTGCCGCAAGCCCATCAAAGAAGTCTCCTTTAAAAAAAGTTATGCACTCACCCAAAATCCCGAAATACAATTTTTGTTTTACGGAAGAAAGGGATACGCATTATATCCATTTGAATATTCTCAAGAAACACGCTCCTTCAACTGAACTGGATGGTTCGAAAGTATGCGATGCATCCGGGAGGAAAATCGCTGTAATCAATAATTCTAAGGCAAGATTAACTAAAGAGTGCATTAGACATGGAATTATTATTAATGATATAAATGGTGCTCCGATTAAATTGAAACCATAAGGATATCATGCTCCACTCTTTCAATATGCTTATTGATATATTGTATCGCTTCCCTGCCTCAATTCCATTTCTTTCTGAAGAAGAATTAATTCATATCTATAGTAACCATATTTATATAGATGAAGCCGCCATTCGCAAGATTGAATCTGAAATTCTATATAGGTATTGGCTTTATAAAGGCTATCCCACACCGGAGTTAAAGAAACTTTCAGATCCTCTGCTTAAAGAAGGAGATTCTGAGGCTCTTGTAAAAATTGAATCTCTAGCTGATCTTGAAGACTCCAAAGACATTCAGAGCTTTGACAAAGAGTTGTCTGATAAAATCATGATGTATTTAAAATCTGATGGAATTATTCCTGTCGTCCGAGACAAATGTGCATATCCTCTCTGTTTTACCCTGATAAAATCGCCTGACAACACGGTAAAAGTTCTTGACCTTCACGGCACCGTGCATTCCTCCTGGACTTATTCTCTAAATAATATCCATTTAGATATTTTCTCAGGTTGGACAGTGAAACTTAATTGCTCTTTCCCAGAGGCTACTGAAAATACTCTTGCAAACTTTATTCCAACAGGAACAAGTTTTCACCTTCCTGTTTTACTGGCAATTTTAAATAAAACAGGACAAATCACTTTTCAGAGCAAGGACGTAATTTCAACTGGTAGCTTGGAACACGGACATCTTTGCCAAGTTGATTGTGTCAAGGAAAAGGCGGAAATGTCTAAATCTCTTGGTGTAAAGTTGTTCTTAGCCCCAGAACAATATAAACCTATTGAATGGGTAACTCCGTTGAAGAAAGACTCAACAATCGGGTCAGTAACTTCCCAGATAATTAAACTTCTCGATGCAAGCCATCTTTCTATACTTGACTGGAGACATGCAGTTGAGCATATGCGTTCTTTGAGAAATGATGTTCACTATGGGATTGTCCCCATGGAAAGTAATGCTCTGCCTCGGATTGAACGTTATGAGAAAACATTCCGCAATGAATCTAAAACCGAAGAATTACTTGATGCATTAATGCTAAAATCAGTAATTTTCTGCCATCTTGGAAAAACCGTCGACTCCATGGCACTTAACAAGGAATGCAGGGCTATTTCCCATAAGAACAAATCTTTTTATAAATATTTTAGACTTGGGATTGAGCATATTGTAAATTTAACTGACACTGGCGATTATCCGGAAGCCGAAAAGTTTCTTTCAACAAACCTTAAACTAAATGATATCAAGGTGAAAATCGTAGATGTTCTAGAAAAGAACGACTTGCTTATGCGGTTTTACGGAACCCTTGGCCAATTGTTTTTATATGGACACATATCAGGCTATTATGGGCCTGCACTCAGGAATAAATCCTTGAGATACTTTAACAATGCAGCCAAACTTGCACGAGATTATTCCGAAAAACCAGATGAATATTGTCATGATCTCAACTACATGCATTTATGGCATGCAATCAACATATTGGGTGGCCCCGAGGAAGAGATCGCATATGAAAATTCCATCAACTCCATATCAATTCTGAGTTCAGATGAGGCTAAGAAAAAGAACCGCGCATACCTCTACCGTCAAAAATGGTTTGGCGCATACAGAAACTACCTTATAACTGGAAAATTTCCCGACTTCAGCAGATATGTTCTTCCAGATCAAAAGAATGCTGAAGGCTGGACGCTTTCCACAACTTTAAAATATAAGGCTACCTTGCTTGCGGCTTCTGGCAATTTTGATGAAGCTAAAACCCTCTTTGAAGAATCAATTGAAATTCTTGATAACCCAAATAATCCTCTGTTGAATTTGATAGGCATGACCTCTGCGGTTCAGGCTTGGCAGAGCTTGAGAGGAACGTCAAAAGATAATTTCGCAAGAAAATGCAGAAAAAGGGCAGTTGATTTTTTCGGTATGAACAAGATACTAGATCATTATAAGTTCGCAAGTTCCTGGAAAGCATACCTGACCGGAAAAATTGATAAGAATCCTCAAATTAATTATCAATATTAAAAGGGCATCTATGAAGTATTATGTCTTTATTGATGAAAGTGGAGACTTTGAAGAGGGACTTATTGATAACAAGCATGCCAAGCCTTCTCTTGTTGGCGGCATATGCTGCAAACTTGGTGA
>JBAZRJ010000059.1:0-6786 GCA_041662985.1 Clostridia bacterium | reverse complement strand
GCTCCTTAAGAGTTTCATAATACCGACAAGATCATTAAAACTGTACTTTCCTTTTTGCATCGTTAATCTCCTGTACTCTGTTTCAAATCTGTATTCCCCTTTAACCTTATCTAAAAAAAGAAGGGGGCTTAAAATCCCCCTTGCTTCAATCATCTGTTGATTTGATTAACTTCCGGAGGATGAGTCATCCGGTGGAATTGTTACTGAAATTGAATTAAGCACTCTTGAGTTTTTCGTAAGAGCATACTGTTTTTCATCTCTCCAGGCCTTAAGTATTACTCCGTATTTTTCATTCAGAATAGCGGTTTTAACTGAGCTTTCCTGATCTTTAAATGTTGTTATTTTTTCGAACAACATAATATGATATCCAAATTTAGATTTAACGATGTCAAGGTCTGCCTTTTTTCTGGCATTGTTGAATGCCCAGTTTTCAAATTCTGAAACCATTTTGCCATTCTTTTTGAATGTATATTCACCGCCGATATCTTTTGATCCTGTATCTGTAGAGTATTTGGTAACCATTGCTTTAAATTCTGTTGTCAGCTTATCGTAATTTGTAATCGCTTTAAGTTTATTTAAGAGGTTATCGGCTTGTTTTTTAGCTGCGGCTATTTCTTTGGCAGACAGAGGAGTCGTACCATCCGCAGCAGTCGTTGGAATCAGTATGTGCCTGACAGTAACATCTCTTAATTGATCAATATTCTTATTATAATAGGCCTTGATATCCGCTGCGGTTATTTTTGCTTCTATCGGTTTCTTTTGCAAATCAGAATACTTTGTTACAAGAAGCTGATCAAAATACAAGCTCTTAAACTGGTCAAAAGATATTCCGTATACTTCCTTTAATTTTTTATCTGCCGCCTCTTTTGATTTTAGTTGAGTAATAATACTGGCTACATATTCTTCGCCTTTGGATTTTTCATCCGCTGTTAATGTCATTGTTTGTTTCGCCTTCTGAAGCTGAATCACATAATTCGTCGCTTCAACAATAGCATTTTCTTTAACATAATCTGTTGCTTTCTGCGTTCCAATGTTACTTTGCCAAAAACTCTGTCTTTTCGTTAAATCTGTTGCTTCGCTTATTTGCTCCATCTGTCTTGCAATGTTATTTAAAAAATATGTGTAAACAACTTTCGAAATTACCTGATTGCCGGCTTTTCCGATATAATTGCCTTCACCGATATACCAAATGCCCGCAGCAATAGCTAAAGCAACCAGTACAGCAATACCTGACATTATGATTTTTAGCAATTTTTTATTTTTTTTCTTTGCCTTTGCTCTTTCTTTTGCCTTCTCTTTAGCCTTTTCCAGTTCTTTCAACTTATCCTTATTCAAAATTATCTCTCCTCGCACTGGTTTAAAATACTTGCAAAAAATGACACGACCACTTACATTATAAGTGATTATTCGGCAGACTTCAATCTAATAATTTTCAGCAACAAATTTTTTAAATTATCCAGTAAATTTTCTCTCTTAATATCCTTAATTCTATACGTTATATACGGTGTTTCGCTCGCAGTAAAAAGCAACTGTCTTTTATATTCTTCCATCAGACTGCTTAGTGTTTCAAGCTTTAGCTTTGTTCCTGCTCCGTATGTCAGTATAATCGAATCGTTCTTTTCCGCTACAGAATCCAACCCGCATTTTTTTGCAAGCGATTTATTTAAAGCTATTTGAATCAAATTTCCGGTACTTTGCGGTATATCTCCGTAACGGTCAATAAGTTCGTCCTTTATATCCATAGCATCTTCTTCTTCGGCTATCGCGGCAATTTTCTTATACATCTCAATCTTTTGGTTTTCTGAAGTTATGTACCCGGAATCAATATATGCGCTGATTTTGATATCAATTGATGTTTCAATCTCACTCTCTGCAGGTCTTTCGCCTTTTTTCGCGCGAACCGCTTCTTCCAAAAGTCTTGTATACATATCATAACCGACGGATTCCAGATGTCCGTGCTGTTCGGCTCCGAGAAGATTTCCCGCTCCTCTCAGCTCCAGGTCGCGCATCGCAATTTTAAATCCCGAACCGAATTCAGTGAATTCCTTAATTGCCTGAAGCCTTTTCTCTGCTATCTCTGTCAGGATTTTATCCCTGCGGTAAGTTATATACGCATACGCCAGCCTGTTTGACCGTCCGACTCTTCCTCTCAATTGATATAATTGCGCAAGTCCCATTCTATCTGCATCTTCAACGATAATAGTGTTTACGTTAGGCATATCGAGTCCCGATTCAATTATTGTTGTGCAGATAAGAATGTCAAAATCTTTATTTACAAAACCAAACATGATATCCTCTAGCTGTCTCTCATTCATCTGTCCGTGAGCTACAGCAATTCTGGCATTCGGAATCATTGCCTGAATATCGGTTGCTTTCTTTTGAATTGCCCTGACTCTGTTTGAAAGGTAAAATACCTGACCGTTCCTTGTCATCTCGCGCATGATAGCATTCCGAACCACATCCGCGTTATATTCCATAACATAGGTCTGTATCGGGTATCTCTCCTCGGGTGGATCCTCGATAATGCTGATATCCCTTATCCCCGACAAAGACATGTGAAGCGTTCTCGGTATAGGCGTTGCCGTTAATGTCAGAACATCGACATTCGGCATAATATTCTTTATCTTCTCCTTGTGGGACACTCCAAATCTTTGTTCTTCATCTATAATCAAAAGCCCAAGATTCTTAAAACTTATGTCCTTCTGAATCAGTCTGTGAGTTCCGATTAAAATGTCGATATTGCCCGATTTAACATTCTTTACAATCTTTTTTTGTTCCGCCTGCGTGCGGAAGCGGCTTATAACATCGACAGTTATCGGAAAATCACGCATTCTGTCTTTAAATGTTGAATAATGTTGTTGTGCGAGAACCGTCGTTGGCACCAGATAAGCTACTTGCTTCCCTTCCATGACGCCCTTGAATATCGCCCTTAAAGCAACTTCCGTCTTCCCATATCCGACATCTCCGCATAGCAGTCTGTCCATAGGTTTTGGGCTTTCCATATCGCGTTTGATCTCTTCGATGCATTTTAATTGCTCGTCAGTCTCCTGATATGGAAACAACTCCTCAAACTGCTTTTGCCATACGGTATCCGGCGAATACTTAATCCCTTTTGCCGACTGTCTCTCCGCATACAGCTTCACAAGCTCGCCCGCAAGTTCCTGCAACGAATCACTGACCTTTTTCTTTGTCCGGACCCAGTCTGTTCCGCCGAGCTTGCTTATTCTGGGCGCTTTACCCTCCGAGCCGATATATTTCTGAATTAAATCAAGCTGGTTGGTCGGAATGTAAAGGTTCGCTTCATCCTGATATTTTATCTTAATGTAGTCCCTTTTGACATTTTCCACAACAAGCTGCTGAATGCCTGTGAACCTACCGATTCCATGTGCCTGGTGTACAACATAATCTCCCGGCTTTAACTCGGTAAATAGATTAATCTTGCTCGCATTATACTTAGGCGAAGGTCTTGAAATTCTCCTTTCGCTCCCGAAAACCTCTTTATCACTTACGACAACAAGTCCTATCGACGGGTAAATAAATCCCTTATTCAAACTTCCGTGTGTTATAACAACCTGTCCGGGCTGTAATTCTTTATCGATTTTTTCTGTATAATATGATTCGATTCCGTTCGCGACAAGAGTTTCGCAAAGTCTTTCGCCGCGACCTCTTGGTCCTGACAAAACTACCGTCTTGTACTTTTTCTTCTTCCATTCTTTTAAGTCTGCGGATAATATTTCAATATGTCCCTGATACGAATTTATCGCACTTGATTTGACTTCAAAGCTTTGATGTTCCGACTCTCCGGAATCGCTCCGGGAAATCCGGGCTGACAAATCGTCTCCGTATGCATCTCCGGTCGAATCGTCATGATGAATCGAGCTTAAATCAATGTGTTGAGTCCCGCTGATTATTTTTTCGATTTCATCGGAGCCAAACAGACCTTCAAAACTTTTCGGAAGAATTTGAGCTTTCTCCAACAAATTTTCGCATGTTTCATTATATTCAAGCAGCAGATTTTCAACCCTCTGACTAAATCTGCCGGGTTCGTCAATAAAAATCAGTGCTTTTTTGTCGTATTTTGTAATATCTGCAGGATTGTTTAGAATAAAGGATATAAGTCTGTCTATTCCGGGGAAATAATAATCGTTTTTTAGAGCTTCAATATCCGATTCGGCTTTTTCTCGTATCTTATTTATACGCTCAGTGTTCTCCTTAGACTGAATTTCATTTTTTATTTTTCCGATATTTTTTAACTGCAGTTTTTTTGTATATTTTTCGAATTCGTCATTTATATCTGAAATCACCCGATCTCGCTCCGCAACTGAATAAATGACATCGATTACAGGCAGTATTCTGATTTCGTCCAGTTTTTCAATTGACCGTTGCGATAAAACATCGAATGACCGCATCGAATCTATTTCATTATCGAAAAGTTCTATTCTGACTGCATTTTCGTAATTTATTGAAAACACATCAATAATTCCGCCGCGAATAGAAAACTGGCCCATTCCATCGACTGCATCAACTCTTTCGTACCCGATTGAAACAAGCTTTTCGGCAAATTCGGACAGATTTATGTTACCGCCGGTAATGTATGACAGAACGCTTTCCTTGAATTTCTCGGGTGTGACAAGCTTATGAACAAACGCTTCAGGCGATGTAACCAATACTTTGTATTTGCCGGATGAAATTCTGTCCTGAGTATTTATTCTTTCAAATATCTCTTCACTGCTTTTTGCTTCGATATCGTGAAGTATGATTTCTTTTGAAGGCAAAAATATAGCATCATCTCCAAAAAATACTTGAAAATCGTCATACATTTTTCTTGCCTGCATCTCATTAAATGCTATAAAAATACCTTTTCTATCAAGATGTTCTAAAATGGCATAAGAAATATGAGCCTTCTGAGATTCAGAGGGCCCTGACAAAGTTACGTTTTTATTCTTTTTTACAAGATTCAAAATACTCTTGTAGCTGTCTGAATCATACAGCGGATTAATCAGGAAATTCATTTACATTCCTTCTTTATAATTTCAACCGCAGCATCTGCGGCACTTACGAGCGCATCATATATTATTTTTATTTCATCCTCGTTAAATTTGCCTAGTACAAAATCCGCCAAATCCCATCCTTCTTTAGGTCTCCCTACGCCGACCCTTATTCTGGGGAAAGAATCGGATTGCACCTGGTAGATGACTGACTTCATTCCGTTATGCGTTCCTGCGCTTCCCTTTGCTCTGACTCTTATAGTTCCTATCGGGATATCAACGTCGTCGTAAATCACTATCAGGTTCTCAATCGGAATCTTATACCATTCGACTATTTCCCTGATGCTTTCTCCGCTCAGATTCATGAATGTCTGTGGTTTAACAAGAATTACCTTCGCACCTTCAATGCTTCCCTCTCCGTACAGAGCCTTGAATTTAAGCTTTGAAACCTTAATATTAAAACGCTCCGCTAAAATATCAACGGTACAAAAACCCATGTTATGCCGTGTATTTCTATATTTTAATCCCGGATTCCCCAGACCTGCTATTATGAACATATTCTCCATATCATTAATCCTGTTGTGTAAACAACGTACTGATTGAAATGTCGCCGTAAACCCTCTCGATTGCTTCCGCAAAAATAGATGCGACAGATAAAATTTTAATCTTATCGAGTTTCTTTTCAACCGGCAAGGCTATTGTATTTAAAGTAACAAGTTCATCTATATCCGACCCCTTGATTCTTTCTATAGCCGGTCCGGATAGTACTCCGTGCGTGCAGCATGCGTAGATTTCCTTTGCTCCGATTTCCTTTAATGCTTTTGAAGCATTTACGATTGTTCCGCCCGTATCGATTAAATCATCAACCAGAATAACCTTTTTGTCCTTGACATCACCGATAATATTCATTATTTCGCTGACATTTGCTTTCGGTCTCCTCTTATCAATAATTGCCAGAGGAACATCGAGCTTTTCGGCAAACTGTCTTGATCTGGTAACACTCCCCACATCAGGTGAAACAACCACTATATCGCTTATATCGGTAAACTTTTTCTTAAAGTACTCGGCAAGAATTCTTACCCCCATCAGGTGGTCAACCGGAATATCAAAGAATCCCTGGAGCTGCGGCGCGTGAAGATCCATTGTAAGTACTCTGTCCGCTCCGGCAACTGTAATGAGATTTGCCACCAGCTTTGCTGAAATAGGGTCTCTTGCCCGCGCTTTCCTGTCCTGTCTTGCATACCCATAATACGGCACAACGGCGGTTATTCGGCCTGCAGAGGCTCTCTTGAGCGCATCAATGATAATCAGCAGTTCTATTAGATTGTCGTTGATCGGGTCGCTCATTGACTGAACAATGAAAACATCCGAACCTCTGACAACTTCTCCGATATTAACTCTTATTTCACCGTCACTGAACCTTCCTACTGTAGCAAAGCCTAACGGCAAACCGATTTTTTCGGATATTTCTTCCGCCAGCGATAAATTTGAATTTCCCGCAAAAATTTTAATATCTTTCCCATGTAAATTCATCTTTATTCTCCCTTTTGTAAATTAATCCTGACCTTTATTTATAAGTCCGCACAAGCGGCTGATTTCTGTCATTTGTCTTTTTTCGTTACCCAATTTTCTTTAATGATTTGTCTCTGCCTTGCAATAGCAAGTGCGTTTTCCGGAACATCATCCGTTATTGTCGAACCTGCCGCTATATATGCATTTTCTTTTACAGTGACGGGTGAAATAATATTGACGTTGCATCCGATAAATGCATTTTTCCCAATCACCGCACGGTTCTTTG
>JBAZRJ010000058.1:0-7039 GCA_041662985.1 Clostridia bacterium | reverse complement strand
AGTACCTATTTTGGGTATTTCCGCCATTTTTTCGCGCCAGCCTTTTATCGATTAAAAGCTAAAATGGTCGGATTGTCTTCAGAAAAGGTGATTATCTCCGAATTACAAGCCGAACCGTGGATGCCAGACGGAAAAGAAAGCAGAGGAAGTCTCGAAGAACAAAAAAGCGTAATGGATGATGAATTTATAAAGAAACAAATTGAATTCGCCCAAGAAACGGGGTTCTTTAAAGCCTATATTTGGGGAGTAGAATGGTGGTATTGGACAAAAACACAGGGGGATGAATCAATTTGGAATATTGGGAAAAGTATCTGGCAACCTTGATTTTCCTTTACAATTATTAAAAAAGTGCTATAATTAGATAAAAGTTATACACACCCTAATTTTTAACTTTTTAGACTATGGCCAATGAACCAGTGGTAGCTTATTGCGTAAAATGCAAGGCAAAAAAAGACATGAAAGACCCCCAGGAAGTGGAAATGAAGGGAAAGGGCGGCGTGGCACGAAGAGCCATGACCGGCACTTGCCCAACTTGCGGGACAAAGATGTTTAGAATCATGGGCAAAAAATAGTGGATTTGATAGTTTTGACTAAAACTAAAAAATGCTCGAAATTAATTTTTCGGCATTTTTTTGGTGGTTTAGGGGCGGCGGCGTGGGCTAATTTAATCTTTCTTTAATTTTTCTCTGTTATATTATTAGGTGAGGGGCAATCGATTGCGAGAGGTTCGTCTTTGGCGAACCTGCAAATCAAAATTTGCATGCAAAGCAGTGGATTGTCTCTCGCCAAGAGATCCTCTATTATTAGAGGATTTTTTGTTTTTATGGTAAAATAAAGCAAAAGATAATTTATCTCATATATTTTATTATGCCTTTTTTCAAAATAAAGAAATTGGATTTTAAAACAGGTGGAAGATGGATTGTAGTTTTACGTGAAAAGGAGGCGCAGGCCTATGGTATCAGAATGGGCGACAAGTTGAAATTAAAATGGGATGGTAAGGAAACCGTAGTGACGGCTAATTATACTACTTCTAAGGTTGGCGAGGGCGAAGTGGGCCTTTTTAAAGAAATTTGGCAAGGGCGCGCTTTTCGGCCCGGCGAAATGTCTGAACTTACGCTTCTCGAACGTCCGGCTTCCATTGAATCAATTAAGAAAAAACTTTTAGGCGGAGAATTGAATTATAAAGAAATGCACGCGGTTGTGAAAGACATTGCGGATTATGTTTTGGGTGATCTGGAAATTACGTATTTTGTCGCTTCTGGTTTTGCCAGAAAATTTTCTAATCGTGAGCTTTACTATCTTACAAAATCTATCGCGGAAACTGGTGATACGCTTCGTTTGCCTGGCGCGGTAGTAGATAAACATTCGGTCGGTGGTTTGCCGGGAAATAGAACAACAATGCTTGTAATCCCAATTATCGCGAGTTTGGGTTTTAAAATTCCGAAGACTTCTTCACGGGCCATTACTTCGGCGGCGGGTACGGCTGACACGATGGAAGTTTTGGCACCCGTAACCTTCCCAATGAAAAAAATAAAAGAGATTGTCAGAAAAACCGGCGCTTGCATTGCTTGGGGCGGAGGAACGCGCATTGCTCCGGCCGATGATCGGATTATCAGAGTTTCGTATCCTTTGACGCTTGAGCCGTACACAAAGATGATCGTTTCTGTGTTGGCGAAAAAAGTGGCGATGGGAATAAAATATTTAGTGATTGATCTGCCGGTCGGACCGACAGCGAAAATTCACCGCGTGGCCGACGCCAAAAAAATTGAACGGATAATGAAATATCTGGCTAAACGATTTGGCATAAAAATAAAGGTGGACACGAGTGAGGCTCTAAAACCTATCGGCCGAGGCGTTGGTCCGGCTCTTGAGGCACGGGATGTTTTGCGCGTACTCCAAAGAAAAGAACATCGGCCGCTTGATTTGGAAGAAAAATCCTTGGAGCTTGCCGGCGAACTTTTAGATTTAGTTGGATTTTCTAAAAAAGGAGACGGCTATGATCGGGCGATGGAGGCTCTCCGAAGCGGCAAGGCCTGGAAAAAAATGCAGGAAATTATCCGGGCGCAAGGCGGAAAAGCAAACATTGATTCTGAAGAAGTTGTTTTAAGCGATAAAATTTTGAAAGTTAAAGCAAAAGCCGATGGCCAGATAGCAAGTTTTGATAATAAAGCTATTGTCGCCATTTGCCGAATTTTGGGGGCGCCCACTTGCAAAATTGCGGGAATCTACTTAAATAAGGTGATGGGCGACCGGGTAAGAAGGGGAGATGTGCTCTTTACGATGTACGCAGAAAGTAAGGATAGGCTTGACTTAGCGGAAAAGGCGTTAGAAAAGAATGAAGTTTTGAAGATAAAATAAAAAGTCATAATAACCATTTATGAGTATATTTAAAAAAATATTTAAAGGAAATACGCTGTATTATCCAGGATGTCTCTCTAAGTTTGTGGCGAAAGGGTTAGTGGAAAATTACCGCCGGATTTTGCGTGAAGCCGGAGTTGATTTTATCGAACTTTCGGATCTTGAAGTTTGTTGCGGTTCGCCAGCGCTTAAGGCTGGCTATGCCGATGATTTTAAAAAATTGGCAGAAAAGAATTTACAAGTTTTTAAAGATCATTCGGTTGGGCGGATTGTCACGCATTGTCCGGCGTGTTTCATGATTTTTAAAAAAGAATATCCAAAAGTGCTTGGCGAAAAATGGGATATTGAAGTTCAACACACGACAGAAATTTTAAATCAGAAAATAAAAAAATCGGAAAGTGCGAAGGGCGCGGTTACATATCATGATCCATGCCATCTTGGCCGGCAAATGGGAGTTTACGAGCCGCCGCGGGAAATTATCAAATCACTCGGTTATGAAATAAAAGAAATGGATTTATCAAGAAAAGAAAGTTTTTGTTGCGGCGGAGGCGGGGGAGTCCAGTCCAACGAATCGGAATTAGCGGATAAAATCGCCAAAGACCGGATTGCCATGGCGAAAAAGACCGGCGCGAAGATTTTGGTCACGCCCTGCCCACTCTGTTATATGCATTTGAAAAAAAATGCTGAAGGCGAAGACATTGATGTTAAAGAACTGTCGCATTTAATGTAAATATGCAAAAAGAATTTTTACCGAAAGAAACAAAGGAAAACATTTGGAAAGTTGTTTTTGAGTATAAAGCCAAGCGAGAAAAAACCTTGGCTGATTTGGGCTTGGATCCGGAAAAATTCCGCGATGAATTTAGAAAAATGAAAGAGGGCGCTTTTCGCGATATGGAAAATTTGCGAAAGCGAACAGTGGAAAATTTAACAAAAAACGGCATCAAGGTTTTTGAGGTAAAAAATGCCGCAGAGGCGCAGAAAATTTTAAAAGATTTAACGGCCGGCGTAGAGACAATAATCAAATCCAAAACTTCCGCGGCTGATGAAATAGAAATTGATAAAATTTTGGGCGACAAACTCGTGAGCACCGACTTAGGAGATTTTATTATGAGCATTGCCGGCGCGCGCGATATGCATCCGGTTTTTCCGTCATATCATTTATCGCCAAAACAGATCTCGGAAATTATTAAACAAAAATTTAGTGAAGATGTCCCAGCTGACGCCAAAAGCATTGCCGCTTTCGCGAGAAAATATTTGAGAAAAAAAATGGCCGAGGCAGGAGCGGGAATTACGGGCGCGAATGTTATTACTGCCGACGGCCGGATTGTGGTTTTGGAAAATGAAGGAAATATTTCTTTGGTTTCCCGCCTGCCGGATAAACACATTGTAATTTCCGGCTGGGAAAAAATCGTGCCGACCGTGGAAGATGCCATGAAAGTCGTCCGGGCCGCCGCCGTCTTTGGCACTGGGCAGGATTGGCCGGTTTATGTTTCCATAATTTCCGGGCCGTCTAAAACCGCCGATATTCAAAATGAACTTGTGGTTGGAGCACAGGGCGCGAAAGAAGTTTATTTGATTTTATTGGATAATGGCCGTAGTCAAATGTTAAAAGACGGATTTGAAGAACTTTTATATTGTATTAATTGCGGCGCGTGTTTGAATTTTTGTCCGGCCTATCACCAATTAGGCACAAAATACGGTGATAAATATTTGGGAAGCAAAGGAATTATTTTGTCGGCGTTTATGGCGGAACTTTTAAGCGCTAAAGAATCAGGCTGTTATTCTTGTACTTTATGCTCCGCTTGCCTGGAAAATTGTCCGGCGAAAATTGATCTGCCCGGGATGATGAAAAAAATTCGCGGCAAATTAAACGCGGAGAATTTAGAAACAGATGAAAATAAAAAAATGATTGGAAATACTAGAAAGTTTGGTAATCCGTTCGGTGAGATAGGAGATGATGGCACGCCAAAAGAACTTTATTGCTGCTAAAAATTTGGATAAAAAATCAGGGCGGTATGAACGCTCTGATTTTTATTATACTTTCATGCCAAGGATTTTTGATTATGGTTTGAAAAACGAAAATAGATTAATTTAACAATTTCCGTAATGGCGAAATAACAAATAACAACGCCAAAAATAATCAAGAAATGGCCGGCTTGGGGTTTCACAAAATTAAATATTTTTTGTCCGAATAAAGTAAGCGGAAGAGTGACGGTAATCGCGATTGTCAAAACCGCGAGACCAATCAAGAATGATGAAGCGCGTTTGGCCGAGAGAAAGAAAAATTTTGTCCGGACGGAAAAAATTAGAATTATTTCCGTAAGGACGCTGCCAATAAACCAATTCGTTTGGAGCACGCCAGGCGAAATGCGGTAGAATAATCCAAAGAAAATGAAATCAAAGATAGTGCTTACTACGCCCAGGATTGTTGCCAGCAAAACAATTTCTTTGATGTTATAACTTTTTGGTCTCTTTAATTCATCTTGGTCAACCGTATCTGTCGCGATAGAAATCATGGGAAAATCAGAAAGTAAATTCAGGAGAAGAATTTGAATTGGCAGCATGGGTAAAAAGTCGATCAGGAGCGATGCCGTGGCCACGGCAAAGAAATTGCCGAAATTGGAAGACAAAGTTACTTTAATATATTTTGAAATATTGGCAAAAATTTTCCGGCCCTCCCGGATTCCCTCAATAATTACCGACAAGCTCTTTTTTAAGAGAATAACGTCGGCTGCGTCGCGAGCGATATCGGCTCCGCTTTGGACAACAATGGCGACATTCGCAATTTTCAACGCCGGAGCGTCGTTGATCCCTTCGCCCAAAAAACCAACTTCATTTTTTTCTTGCAATAATTTGATAATGTTGTATTTTTGTTCCGGAGAGACGCGGGCGAAAACAAAGAAACGTTCCGCGGCGCCGTGTTTTTCCTCAATTGTCAAGGCGTCAAATTCTTCGCCAGTGATTACTTCATTAGGAGAATTAATCAGATCTATTTTGTAGGCTACGGCGCCGGCCACTTCTCGGCTGTCCCCGGTCAAAATTTTTATTTTTATTCCTAATTTTTTAGCTTCTACGATTGTATGGGCCGCGGTTTTTTTAATTGGATCTACAAAAGAAATTATGCCCAAAAATTCCAGATTGTTTTCTTCTTTTTCCAAATCAAAATTATTTTTGGCGGATATTTTTTTCCGCGCTATGGCCAGAACCCGATGACCGTGCGCTCCTTCCGCGGCCATCCAAATTTTTAGTGAATTTTTCAGAGATTCGTCTAGTTTGGGGCAGAACTTAAAAATAATTTCGGGTGCGCCGCGTACGATAAGTTCCTCGCCGTTTTTGGTTTGGACAAGAACGCTGTTACGCCGCCGCTCGGGGCTAAAGGGAATTTCCGCCAGATGTTTATATTGGCTTATTTTTTCACGGACGGCCGGAGAAAGTTTTTCCCAAAGGGCGACATCAAAAGCGTCTGTTGGTTTTTTTTCTTTAGTATCTAAAAACGAAGAAGCCATGGCGGCAAAGAAGAGACATTCTTCTTCACTATCAGATTTTATTTTTTCTACGGTGAGTTTATTTTCGGTCAGAGTGCCGGTTTTATCAGTGCAGAGAACCTCAAGACTGCCCAAATCTTCAATCGCTGAAAGCCTCTTAACAATCACTTTACTTTTTGCAAGACGCAAGGCACCGCGGGAAAGAGAGATCGTTGTCACGGCCGGCAATGGTTCGGGAATAACGCTGATAGCGAGAGCGATAGAAAATATAATCAGTTCAGCGATATTGGCTTTGTCTCCGCGGACAATAATATTAGCTAAAAATACAAGAACAATAGTGATCAAAATCAGGCGCAAAATAAATTTGCTGAAACCGAAGATTCCTTTTTCAAAACTGCTTACGCGTTTTGTTTCCGCTGTCAATTTAGCAATCCCGCCCAATCCCGTATTTTTCCCGGTGGCGATAACAACACCCAGTCCTTTTCCGGCAACCACTGTTGTGCCAGAAAAACCCAAATTTTCCGCTTTATAAAAATCTTGAGCCGGTTTTTCCATGGCAACAGAAATTTTATGGACCGGAACGGATTCCCCAGTCAAAATTTCCTCATCAACCATTAAATTATTTTCTTCAAGAAAACGAACGTCGGCGGGAATTTTATCGCCGGCTTCCACAATAACAAAATCGCCGGGAACGAGGTTTTGACTTTCAATAGTCAATTCTTCATTCGCTCGGCGAACTTTAGCGTGAGATAATATGTATTTTTTAAGAAGTTTTAAATTTTTTTCAGAATGATATTCTTGAAAAAAGCTAAGCGTTGCGTTTAGCCCCACAAAGACCAAAATCATGATTGCTTCAGTCAACTCACCAAAAAAGGAAGAAATCAACGCCGCGGCAAAAAGAATGTAAATAAAAGGTGATTTGAGCTGGCGAAAAAAGATTTGCCACCAGTGGGTTTCCTTAGCTTCAATTTCGTTTTTGCCGTATTCGCCGAGGCGGCGGGTTGCTTCCTCAAGACTGAGACCCGTTGAAGTTACCCCGAACTCATTAAAAATTTCCTCGGCGGTTTTGGTAGTGTATGAGGAAAAATTCATTTTAGTATTTTTATGGAAAAATTCTGGTCGGGGTGGAGGGATTCGCACCCTCGATCTCACGGTCCCGAACCGTGCGCCTTAGACTACTGGGCCACACCCCGTTA
>JBAZRJ010000057.1:0-7185 GCA_041662985.1 Clostridia bacterium | reverse complement strand
TATAAATTCCTTCGTGGTACCACCCTATTTTGATATGCTTTTACATACCCTCACGAGCATCACACCGGTATCGTACATTTGTAATGTTAATCCTGTGTATACTCAACTATAACGTTGTTATCGTCATCATCTACTTTGTATCTGTTCAATAATGAAGCTCCGGAATGAGCTATATATATCTCATGCTTCGGTTTGCACCAACCACCGAATCTCTAAAGTCAATCAATATATTTTTATTCCTTCATAGCTGAATATTTCTATAGAATTACTAACAATTATATTCGCGTTTTGGCGGGTTGTCAAGGAATAAATTTCAAAATAGCAGACGGTAAAACCGCCTGCTATCAAAAATCATCATATGATTTTTATAATATTTGTAATTTATTTTTTAATGTCACAATCCGAAAAACTCAGAACACTATCCGCCGGAGACTCGTCAACAGAAGGCTCGTCTGTAGTAGAAGTCTCAACTTCAGGTCTCAAATCCAGGTTTTCATCTACAGTGTGATATTCATTTTCAAACAGATTATCGTTTGCCTTTCTTTCAAACATCAAAATACTGACTATGATAACTAATGCAAAAAGAATAATATCAACATAATAGCCAAAACCTATATCAACTACAACGCCATACATAATGGTTTTGATATTAATAATATAAATTACTAACGAAATAACACCGATACCACCCAAAATCCCAGAAAGTAATACTGCTTTTTTCTTGTCAAGAAAGGAAACTGCCAAACCACATATTGCAGCCAATAGCGAAATAATGATGAAAATATTCGGCGGAAAAACCTGTGTATCAATTGAAGCCATAACTGCACCGGGAAACCCAAAACTGCGCATTCCTATTCCGGGAATAAACTGGAATCCATTGAAACTAACATTTATTATATAAGCATTTATTAATATGAACGGCAGAAATAAAGAAACTATTGTCAAAGCAAAAATTACACGTGTAATGTTCTTTTTTAGCATAATAGAATCCCCCTTTTTTGCTATTATATCATAATATATGGATTTTCAACCAAAAATGTAGAATTCATAATAGAACGAAAATCCGACTAAATTTGCGGAGATTTTTGCTTGTTGATTTTGACCGGGGCGCATGGTAAAATAAAGCGGCACGAATGGCTTAAAAGTCAGGAATGATTGATACTTTGGAGGCAATATTGTTCTCAAAAAAAGGTAACTCTAAATCTTCATTGAATACAACACCTGAATATTTTATGGGCGCAGCAATCAACGAAGCAAAAAAAGCGCTGAAATATGATGAAATTCCTGTTGGCGCAGTTATAGTAAAGAATGGTATAATAATTTCCAAAGGATATAATGAGCGCGAACGCAAGCAGGACTCAACGCTTCATGCTGAAATCACAGCAATCAAGCGTGCCTGCAGGAAGCTCGGATCCTGGAGACTCAACGATTGCGATATTTATGTGACGCTGGAGCCATGCACGATGTGTGCCGGAGCAATCATTCAATCGAGAATTTCAAGGCTTTTTGTCGGAACTCCCGATCCAAAAGCAGGAGCTGCAGGATCTGTAATAGACGTTTTTGAAGCGGATCTTTTTAATCATAATGTGCAAGTGGAGTTCGGAATCCGCAAGAAGGAATGCGCATCTCTGCTCAAGGATTTTTTTAAGAATTTAAGAGCATCAAAATAAAATACGGAGAGGTATCGAAGTGGTCATAACGGGGCTGACTCGAAATCAGTTTGACGGAAACGTCACGTGGGTTCGAATCCCACCCTCTCCGCCAAAGTTTGTATGAATCCCTTGTGACGCAAGGGTTTCAGCATTTTTAACGCATTGATATCTCTTTCATCCCTTCAAGAATTCTCTGACATTCATATGTTTAATTCCATCTCTGCTTAAGTCGATTTCATCCAATGAAAGCACATATTTGGGAAAGTTGTCCGGGATTTTTTTGAGAACATCGAATTCTCTATTGACGGTTTCGGTATCATTTAAAAGATATGTAACCTGCAAATATATTGTTTCAGTTCCTCTTTCACAAATAAAATCAATTTCCCGGGAATCCATTCTGCCAACTGTTATCTTATAACCACGTCGCAACATTTCCATAAATACAAGGTTTTCAAGAACTTGAGCGATATCCCTTTGATTGTTCCCATAAATCGCCTCACGTATTCCATGATCAGCTATGTAATACTTCTCGCTGATTTGCAGAATTCGTTTCCCAATTACATCCTGCCTTCTTACCTTATGAAATAAAAAGGCTTCTTCGCAGGCTTTCAAATGGTTTATCACAGTTTCCGTCGCAACTTTTCGATGTTCGCTTTTAAAAAAATTTGAAATACTCATTGCCGAAAATGTTTGGCCAATATTTGCTGCAATATAAAGAATTATCCGTTCGAGTAGGTCAATGTCGCGAAAATTATTTCTTTTCATAACATCTTTTATTACAACAGAAGTATATATATCATGTAAATACTGAGTGCCGGCCAATTCACCAAAATCCAAATCCAATAGGAATGGCATTCCGCCAAGTACAATATATTTTCTAAAAGCGTCTTCGTCAGAGGTATCTTTATATACCGTTCGATACATACTCATAAACTCAATATAGGACAAAGGATATATTGTAATCTCAACATACCTCCCGGAAATAAGCGTTGCAAGTTCGCCAGAAAGCAGTTTTGCGTTTGAACCTGTAACATATATATCTACATCGAAATCTACTTGAAAAGAATTGATATATTTTTCCCATTCAGCTACATCCTGCACTTCATCAAAAAATAAGTAAACCCTGCCTTTTAGTCTGCTAATGCGCTCTTTGACATCATCATACAATGCGCTCCCGGTTGTAAGATTTGTGTTTTCGGCGGATTCAAAGTTATAGAGTAAAATGTTGTCTCTGTTTACGCCCTTTTTAATAAGTTCTTCTATAATTAATTGAAGCATCACCGATTTACCACATCTTCTAATGCCGGTAATAACCTTAATAATTTTTTTATCCATAAACTTGCGGATTTTTTTCATATAAATTTCTCTTTTAATCATTTACTTCACCCCAAATCAAAATCTATGTTTATAGATTACATCAGTTATAACTGATAGTCAATGCTTTTTTCTGATTTTTATCAGTTATAACTGATGGTTTTTGATTTTTTATGGTTTTCATCAGTTATAAGTTGGTGTCATATCATTAGAGGCAATTATTGATTCATCACCGGTTTCCTCATCCCCGCTTTTTCCTGTAAATCTGCATCGCCGCGAGATAGAAGACAATCAGAATTCCAACGCACCACAATATTGCTATCCATACATTATTTCCGACAGGTTCATGAAGTAAAAGCGCGCGCACGGCTTCAATTATCGATGTCATCGGCTGGTTTTCGGCAAAAGCACGGACGATTCCCGGCATGGAATCGGTTGGTACAAAAGCGGAACTTATGAACAGCAAAATCAGCATTGGATATGCGAAAACACCTGCGCCTTCGGCAGTGTTTGCCAGTAAACCAAATGTTACCGAAACCCAGGTCATTGCGAGCGTAAACAGAAGAATTATTCCGATTGCAATCAGCCATTCGATAATCCCCGCCTGAGGTCTGAATCCGATTGCAAGAGCAATCAAAGTGACAAGCAGCGTGGAAACCATATTAAACACGACCGATGCGAAAACGTGCCCGCCCAAAATCGAGGATTTTGAGATTGGCATGGAATGAAACCGATCGAAGATTCCGGTCGTGATATCATTGTTTATTCGAACGGCAGTGTATGCAACGCCGCTGGCTATAGTCATCAGAATGATGCCCGGCACAACAAAATTAATATAAACAATCGAACCCGTATTCAGCGCACCGCCAAAAACGTAGACAAACAGAAGCATAAACATAATAGGCATTGCGACAACCGTGATTATTGTATCAATACTTCTTGTCGTATGACGGATTACGCGTCCGTTCATCACTACCGTATCACTGATATTTCGTCCTAAACCTGATAATATTTTCATGATTAATTCTCCTTTTCGCTGTTTTTCCCGATAATCGTGAGAAACACTTCCTCAAGAGTCGGCAATTTTTGCGCAAATTCAGCAACCGTTATTCCCTTGCTTTCAATTTGTTTAAGAATATCTGTTATCTGCGCAATGCTTCCGTCCGTTTTAACGGTAAGCATTTGATTCTCCTCGTCTGCGCTGACATTGTAGTCCCGGAGCAAATCCTTTGCCGACCGTAATTCGTTTTCATCGAGGAATCTGAGTTCTATATGTCCGTGTGGAAGCATCTTTTTCAATTCTGCCGCCGACCCATCCGCCACAATTTTTCCATCATTCAGGATTGCTATTTGGTCTGCAAGCTGATCCGCTTCCTCCAGATACTGTGTTGTTATAAACACCGTAATGCCCGAATGTTTGAGGCCTCTGATTATTTTCCACATCAGTATACGGCTTTGGGGATCTAATCCTGTAGTCGGTTCGTCAAAAAATACAACCGAAGGATTGCCCAGCAACCCCATTGCAAGATCAAGCCGTCTGCGCATTCCGCCGGAATAAGTCGCAACCTTTCGGTCAGCTGCCTCCAGCAAATCAAAACGTTCGAGCAGCACATCAGCTTCCTTATTTGCACCCGGCAAGTGTCTTAACTTTCCAATCAGCCGTAGATTTTCCCTGCCCGACAAAATATTATCCACCGCAGCGTTTTGCCCTGTCAGACTAATCATTTCGCGGACAGAACCCGACTGTCGTACGACATCAAAGCCACACACCTCAGCACTCCCCGCATCAGGTTTCAGCAAAGTGGTCAGGATTTTAATCGTAGTGGTTTTGCCCGCGCCATTGGATCCCAGCAGAGCAAAAATACTGCCTTTCTTAACTGTAAAATCAATTTTTTGAAGTACCTTAACATTTTTAAAGGACTTTTCAAGTCCGCTTACAGCAATAGCCGTGTTAGTTTTCAACATTTCCCCCTCCTATACAATCGTTATATTATTCAGGATTGCTTTGCTTCCTTTCAAAATGGCAAAAGTTATTTTGTCCATTGTCGCACCGTCAAATATGGCTTTCCTGGCATCTGTCCAATGAAAAGAACAATTCCTGAACACCGCTTTTTTAAAAGATGTGGCCACAAGCGCCGCTCTGTCGAACTTGACGCTGTCGAAAGTCTGGTTGTCAAGAATAACTCCCTTCAGATATGAACTGTTAAAATCCGTACCGACAAATATGCAGTTCTCAAAGGTCGTTTTGGAAAGATCAGCTTTGGCTAACTTGGTTCCGGTAAGCTTCGCTCCATCAAATTTTACCTCATGCAGATCCGAGCTGCTGAAATCCGTATTCTCAAGAATGCAGTTCTGAAAACTCGATTTACGCAATGCTGCCATCGTCAATTTGGCATTTGTAAGATTTGAACCATCAAATTTTACCTCTCTCAAATCACTGTTCTTAAAGGAACTGCTTGTAAGGTCAGAATTGCTGAAATCCGAACCCTTCAGGTTACTGCTTTCAAATTTCCCGTCATGAACCGTCACACCCTTAAAATCAGAATCCGGCAGATTAATCTGAGAAAAGTTAGTAATGACTTTTCGCTGCAGCGCTCTCGACTGAGCCGCCACATCGGCAATCGTCTCTTCAATGTCTCCAATAGAGTCAAGAGTTTTTGCATAAGCTGTCTCCTCGTCAAAACCTTGTTTCTTTAAGTCTTCCAGACGCTCGTTCAAATCCTTTGCCAGTTCTTCCCTTAGTTCGCTGACCGTCCGGACTCCTTCATACGAGGAAAATATTTCGTTCAAATAGTTGTTTAATTTTTCGTTCATTTTATTTACCACCTTTCGATTATAATAGTTGGTCTAATATGTGTTTGGCATATTCCCAGTTTTTCTTGTTTTCAAAATAAGTGAGCCTGCCTTTTTCGGTTATCCTGTAATACTTTCTTCTTCCGCCCTGCGTTTCGTCGCCCCAATACCATGTGATGTTTCCGTCGCTCTCCAATCTCTTCAGACCTGAATACATCGTAGCTTCCTTAAGTTCATATTCGCCCTGTGAATTATGATTAATCAATTTAATGATTTCATACCCATATTGGTCGCTACCAATCAGCAGCTTCAGAATCATAGTATCGGTATGCCCTCTAAGCAAGTCCGACGAGAGTTTGTTATCAACCATTTTGCCACCTCCATAAATACACTATACATCATATTACTATGTCTGTCAATGTAATATTTATGTGGAGGTAATTTTTCTGTGGTAATTTTTCTGCGAGGGTAATTTTTAACGACATTTTGACGTTTAAGTCGTAATAAGTCAATAAATTTTGATTTTTATTGACTTAAGAGATATGAAATAATGCTTCCGGATTCGATTAAGGTAATTCGGGGTATAATAGATGAGAAGGAAATTTGCATGAATATCTATTGGTATATGACTGATAGAAAACTTATAGTTGTTTACTCAATACTTAACTTATTATTTAGCAGTTCGTATCGCGAATTTTTGCCATCACCCAGTTTTTTAATTATTGATTTGTCAATGAGTTTTTTTATGATTCGTACAGCCAAAGCCTGGGAAATCTTGAGCTCATCTTCTACATCTTTTCTGGTAATTATGTTTTTGTTTTCAAATAATTTAATGACTTCCTGCTCGCTTTCAGTATAAGCGGTTGCCTCTTCCATGACCTTCAACTCAGTTCGATTCGTATTTGGCAGCGTAATCTTAAAAGCATTATCGGTTATTTGAATTTGAGGTTTTACTCTCCTATTTCTATAACTATTCATGATTTTGGGCATGCCTGTGCCATATGCTTCAATAAGATTCAGACAATAGAATACATTTGCAAGTTTACGGTTTCTTAAAATGGATGCGCCAAGCATAATATCATCAAATGTTATTCCTTTGATAAGTCCGCCTAATGATACAAATTCTATACGATCGTCAAATATACTTACAAGCGTACTGCCGCTGAAACCGTAATCTCGGTGAACCAAGGCATTAAGAAGAGTTTCGCGAATCGCCTCGACAGGATAATCCTGCATGTCAATCCTGTGCAAACCATCAAATTCCGCACGCGTGCGATTGTATCTGTCTATCACGGAAAATGCCTCATTTAGCTGTGCCAATACAGAACCTGTAAATTCATGTCTATCCTTAAACACCTCTTTTTCCGTGCCTTCAAATACAGCCAGCTTTATTGTATGGACACATTGATCCGATAACAACAATGCA
>JBAZRJ010000056.1:0-8029 GCA_041662985.1 Clostridia bacterium | reverse complement strand
TATCGCCTTCCCGTCCCTCGCCTCTTGTAATCCTTTCCAATATTTCGAGCATTCTTTTTGTTCCCAGCCTGCAAGGAACGCATTTCCCGCAGGATTCATCCTTTACAAATTCCAGAAAGAACCTCGCCATATCTACCATACATGTATCTTCGTCCATGCTTATCAATCCGCCTGAACCCATTATCGTTCCGAGCTTTGAAAGCGAATCATAATCAATTGGCGTATTTAATAATTCCTTCGGAATACATCCGCCCGATGGGCCTCCTGTCTGAGCCGCTTTAAATTTCTTCTTTTTTGGTATGCCTCCGCCTATATCAAACAAAATCTCTCCCAGCGAAACGCCCATCGGGACTTCGATTATGCCTGTGTTGCAAATATCTCCCGCAAGTGCGAACACCTTGGTTCCCTTGCTCTTTTCGGTTCCGATCCCTGCAAACCATTCGCTTCCGCGTTCGAGTATTACCGGAACATTTGCATAAGTTTCAACATTATTTATTATCGTCGGTTTCCCAAACAAGCCTTTTTCAAAGGGCAGCGGAGGTTTCTGTCTTGGTTCGCCCCTTTTTCCCTCTATTGAGGACATTAATGCGGTTTCTTCGCCGCAAACAAAAGCACCTGCGCCAATCCTTATCTCAATATCAAAGTTAAAACCAGAATTGAAAATATTCTCTCCAAGCAGTCCGCTTGCTCTCGCATCCTTTATTGCACTTTCGAGTCTGTCTATCGCAATTGGATATTCGGCTCTTACATACACATAACCTTTTTGAGAACCTATGGCAAAAGCCGCTATAAGCATCCCTTCGATGACACTGTGAGGGTCACCCTCAAGAATACTTCTGTCCATGAACGCACCCGGATCGCCTTCATCCGCATTGCAAACAAGATATTTTATGTCTCCTTTGGCTTTAAGCCCCGACTCCCATTTTATTCCCGTTGGAAATCCTGCCCCGCCGCGTCCTCTAAGACCTGAATTCTTAATGACATCAACAACCTCCTGCTGAGTTGTATTTAAAAGAGCCTTTGCTGCTGACATATAACCGCCGTTTGCAATATATTCCTCAAGCGAGGAATAATCTATGCTTCCGCAGTTTCTGAGCGCAATTTTAATTTGATTTTTAAAATAATCTATATCCTTCAGACTGTGAATATGCTTATTTGTTTTTGGATCAAGATATGTTTTATCGGATTTTATAATCCCCTTTAATAAGTGTGATTCAACTATTGCTTTTATGTCGCTCGCTTCAAGCTTTGTGTAGAAAACTCCGTTCATGAAATTTTCCTGATTGTTCTTGCCGGCAGCTGCGATAACCATTACAGGACCTAGCGCACATGTCCCGATACATCCGGTTTCAACAACATTCACCTGCTCAGTCAAATTTAATTTCTCAAGATATTTCATCAGCTTAGCTTTTACTTCGTGGCAGTTAGATGATATACACCCTCCGCCGGAACAGATATATACCCTGTATTTAAAACCGTCCATTTTTTTGTTAAACTTGCTTTTTATTTTCGTAAGATCTTCGATTGTGGTTATTATCGGTAACTTAGCCATTAATATTCCTCCAAATTAACTATTAAAAATATTTTATTTCCTTGTAAATTTGAATTTTTTTATGTCTATATTATGTCTTTAAAAATTCAATAACCTTCAAAATCAGTCTATTTAAGCTCTGATATAATTGCCTGTATCCTGTCCGGATTAACCTGCTTGTAAACCTTGTCGTTAATTGTCATTGCCGGTGCAAGACCGCAGGCACCGATGCACCTCATAACCTCAAGGGTGTATTTCCCGTCTTCACTTGTTTCACCGACTTCTATCCCGAGCAATTCATTCAATTTTTCAACTATCTTTTTACCGCCCCTTACATAACAAGCTGTTCCAAGACACACCTTAATTGAATACTTTCCTTTTGGCATAGTCGAAAAATATGAATAGAAACTCGAAACACCCGTTACCTCGGATAATGGCAGATCCATCCCTATTGCTATAAATTTCTGAAGTTCAATCGGCAGAAAGCCATATATCCCTTGTGCCATGTGAAGCACCTGGATTAGACTCCCTTCCCTGTCCTTGTAATCCTCGATAATCGAAGCAATCTTCGCATATTTTTCCTCATCGGATTCCTTTTGGCATTTGCATTGCCGTGCTTTAGTATCCATATTTCCTCCTGTCGTTCGATAGATAAACATTTAACAATCATTGTGGTTTTTTTAACAATATGTCACGAAAAAGTAGCGGATTGGAAGCAGTCGATAATATTCGATTAACATTTTTGGTTGGTTTTTTATATGAAAAACGCAATTAAAAAAATGCTATGTTTATTTTTAAGAACATTATAGCACTGCATTGCTGTCATTTCAATACATATTATATAATTCGAAAAAATTATTGTACTTTTAATCAAACAATTACTTAAATTTTGTTATTAACGACTCTTTACTGCTTTCAAATGCTTAATTAAAAAGGCAATTACAAAGACAATTTCAAACAAATTCCGGTTTGACTTTCTTATAGTTTTATTGTATAATGATAATCAATATCAATAGTGAAAGGATGATAAAATGAGAAGCAAACTTCGAACTGGTTTATGTGCAAAAGTCAATTCAGTCGATTTTGACAACTTATCGTCCAAAAAGCTATTAAATATGGGTTTCACGCCCGGTACAGTTTTCTGCATAAAACGAATCGCCCCGCTGGGAGATCCGATAATAGTAAAAATCAGAAATTATTGCCTGGCTGTCAGAAAAAAGGATTTAATGTCACTTTCTTATACTGAAATAAATGAGGAATCCTTATGAAAATTGCGTTAATAGGAAATCCGAATTCGGGAAAAACTTCGCTTTTTAATCTATTGACCGGTTCAAATCAGAAAATAGGCAATTTCCCCGGAGTTACAATCGACAAAAAGCATGGTTCCTTAAATTACAAGGACCTAACAGCCGAAGTTGTCGATTTGCCGGGTATTTACTCGCTTGATCCTGATACTGCGGAGCAAAGACTCACGAAAAACTATCTTTCGAAAAGCAATCCGGATTTGATAGTCAACATAATCGATTCTACAAATCTTTCCCGAAGTCTTTACATGACCCTTCAGTTAAGAGCTTTCAATCTTCCGGTTGTTGTTCTTTTGAACATGAGCGACGAAGCGGATAAGAAAGCTATTGAGATTGACGAATTAAAACTTTCGCAATTATTGAATATGCCGGTCCTGAAAATATCGACTTTAAAAAACGAAGGATTAAAAGCGTTGATTGAGACTATTATCGGAATAAGAGACAACGGGCTTGTTGTTACACCGTCATGTGCATCCTGCAAAGGCTGTACCACGTGCAGTGAAGCATCGTCATTATATAAGCAAATCGATTTAATTATGTCGCTATGTGTTAAATACCCAGGCAGGAAGCAGGTGCGAGACTTTACTTCAGCTATTGATTCGGTGATTTTAAGCAAGTTTGTTGGTCTCCCTATATTTTTCCTGATTATGTTTCTCGTCTTTACAATTTCATTTTCGGGCCCTGTAATTTTTCTGTCGGATTCAATTCATTACTTTCTGACACACATTTTTAGCAACAGCCTTCAAGGTCTTTTGGTATCCATACATTCACCGGATATGCTTATTGCTCTTGTGTGCAATGGCGTTATCCCCGGAATCAGTTCCGTTCTGAGCTTTTTACCGCAGATTGCAATGTTGTTTATTCTTCTGTCAATCCTTGAGGATACGGGTTATATGACTCGTGCAGCATTTGTCGCCGACAAGTTTTTATCGTTCACAGGTTTGTCCGGAAGTTCTTTCATCCCAATGGTTATGGGGTTTGGATGCTCTGTTCCGGCAATGATGTCCTGCAGAACACTGCCTTCAAAAAAAGACAGGGCAATCACTATCATGATAATACCATTCATTGCGTGCGGTGCCAGATTCCCTATCATTGCATTATTCGCGGGCACTTTCTTTAAGAGTAACCAAGGCTTTTATGTGTTTTTAATGTATATTCTGGGAATCGTTGTTTCCCTTATATCTGCATTCATTTTGAGCCGTACGAAATTTAAAAATGAAGAATCAAGCTTTATTATGGAAATTCCTCCATACAGGCTTCCCGTCTTTAGAAACCTTCTGCTTTTTACGTGGGAAAAAGTCAGAGGCTTTCTTATAAAAGCCGGAACAACATTGTTTGTTGCATCAGTTGTTATTTGGCTTTTGTCAAACTACACAATTACGCTTGCACCTGTTACAAATATGAAAGACAGCATCCTTGCATTAATTTCAAATGTAATTGCTCCGATATTTGCACCGCTCGGCTTTGGAACCTGGCAAGCCTCTGCGTCAATAATTACGGGTGTCGGCGCCAAAGAAATGATTGTGTCGACACTCTCAATTTTGTATCCTGTTCAAAGCGGCGGAATTGCGGGAAGTTTTAGTTTGGCATCCGCCGTTGCATTTGTGGCATTTTCATTATTGTATCTCCCGTGTATGTCAAGTATTATAACTATGAAAAGGGAATTGAAATCCTTTAAATTAACCGGCTTCGCCTTGCTGTTCTCATTTGTTGCGGCATATATTGTAAGTCTGATAATTTACTATGTAACCTTGGGGGTGTTAAGATGACAAGTTCCAACAATCGAAATACGAAGCAGCGGATGTTGCTGCTCGAATGCTTTAATGAAAGCAAAGGTAAACACATGACCGTTGATGAGCTTTATGCGATTGCCAAAAGCAAATATGCCGAAATTGGAATTGCCACGGTTTATCGAAATGTAAAATATCTTTTGGAACAGAATTTAATCAAAAAGGTTGACTTGCCGAATTCACTCCCTTATTACGAGATAAGCGTTTCAAACGAGGAACATTCACACCACCACCTCATTTGCCGGGAATGCCATAAAATTGTCGATTTCGAGGATGATTTGCTGGAATCGGTTGAAAATATAATCGAGAAGGCAAAGAATTTCAAAATAACGGATCACAGAGTTGTGTTCTACGGAATATGCAGCAATTGCAAGCCTAAAAAAGAATCGAAAAAGTAATTTTGTAAATCAAGGTACGGTTCCCAGAATAAAGGATATGTTCTCTTGTATTAAATATAAATGTGGCAGAGGTTGAAGTTGAAGACGAGTATGTTTTCAAAATAATTTTAAAGAAAACATCCCGAGTCGGCAATTTCACACCTCGTGGCACATGTTTAAAAAAACAAGTTGACGATTCTCTAATCAGGGGACGGTTCCATTGTACTAAATATAAATGTGGCAGAGGTTGAAGTTGAAGACGAGTATGTTTTCAAAATAATTTTAAAGAAAACATCCCGAGTCGGCAATTTCATACCTCGTGACACATGTTTAAATACTTATTAAGAGAACCGTTCCTATCATTTCTAAACCAACTTTTTTTGAAACTTTTCCTTTATTGAGGTCCAATAAAAGCTTATCAAAATACCTGAAATAATCAGTACAATTCCAAGGAACAAGAATATTGTCAGTTTTTCACCGATAAATATAATGGCGATTATACTTGCCAGAACAGGTTTTACAAAGAATACAAGCGATCCTTTTGATGCCTCGATTATTGATAGGCCCTTAAAATATGCAAAGTATGCAAGTCCTGTAACAGCAATCGACAAGTATAAGACTTCCCATATGGATGAATAGTTGAATTTTAAAACAGGCATTCCCATTATTAAAATCATAGGCAAAAGCACCAAACTTCCTGTAATCGAAGAGTATGAGTTCATTTTAAGACTACCGATTCTCACCGACAGCCGTCTGCCTAAAACAGTATACAAACCGAAAAACACTGCCGACAAAAGAACCAAAAGCGGACTTTCAAAACCATTCAATCCAATACTAAACTTATCTGCAAACACTGTGATTATACCCGCTAAACCAAGTATCAGCCCGATGATTTTATAGAGTTTTATTCTCTCCTTGTCAATTATCGCAGAGAATATCAATACAAATATTGGGTTGCTGCTGAAAATCACGGCAACGACAGATGCCATTGCACCCGGCACATATAAACTCAACTGCAAAAGGTTCATGCTGATAACAACATTAATAATTCCAATCAAAACCACAAGAAAAAAATCATTTTTACTTATTTTCAGGTCTCTTTTAACAAGCAATATCGAGAACATGATAAATCCGCCTATGAAAAATCGAATGAAGTTAATTTGAAAAGGGTTTACAGAACCAACGATTGTCTTGCTTACAACCTCATATGTACTAAATAAAAGTATTGTGACTGAAAGATAGATGTATCCTATTTTATTACCGGTCATGAAATGCCCTCTTTATATAATTTCATATACTCTGCTCGATTTGATTTCACTCTTTTTAAAAATTCTTCGGTTTCCCCGAACGGTATTTTAATCAATTTGCCTTTGTCGTCCGTATATTCGTCGTTTTTCAGCCATTCTTTTACGTTTCCTATACCTCCATTGTATGCGAGAATTACGTAATCAGTATTTCCGTCAAACGAATCATCTAAATATTTTAAATACCAGCAGCCAAATTCGATATTAACAGAAGGATTATATAAATCGTCAGGTTTGAAATTTTTAAATTTGATGTTTCCCGCAATCCAGATACCTGTATCGTCAGTGATTTGCATCAGACCTTTTGCACCTTTTGGAGATATCGCATTTGGATTGAAATTACTTTCGGCTTTTATTATCCCCATAACCAAATAGGGGTCTACATTATATTTTGCGGAAAATTTCGATACTTCCGCACTATAATTCAAGGGATAAATTACTTTAAATATAAAATTATATCCATATAAAGTTAAAATTGCCGCAGCAACTATAATTACAAGCGTCACTATAAAAATTCCCAGTCTGTTTTTTCGATGTCCCTTCAATTTAAGCCCCCGATATCTGTGTTATTTTGAAATATCCTGTAGCATTTCAGCAACTTTGATTTTCAGTTCATAAATATCCTCATTATTTGTAATGATCTTATCAGCGATATTTGTATATTCGCTGTCTGAAGGCTGTGCATCAATTCTGTCAACAGCTTCATAATAAGTTAAATCGCTTTTACCCATTATTCTTTGAATTCTTGATTCCCTGTCCGTTATCACAGCCCAAATTTCGTCTGTAACATCTATAAACCCTCTCTTAACCGGAATAGCAGCATCAATAACAATCATGCTTATATTTTTATCATTTTTTAATTCATCTATCTTTAAATTAATTTTTTCGATAATAAATTTATGTGTGATATCGTTCAGTTTTTTTAGCTTTTCCTTATCCTTGAAAACAATATCACCAAGCTTTTTACGGTTTATTTCCCCGTCTGTTCCAAATATCCTCTGCCCAAACGCTTCTTTGGTTTCGTCAAATGCCCCGGTTCCTTTTTTCAAGACCTCTCTGCCCAGCTCATCGGCATCAATTACCGCTGCTCCCTTATCCTTCAGATAATTTGCGACTGTTGTCTTTCCGCTCCCCATCCCGCCTGTAATTCCTAAAATCTTCACAAAAACCACCTCGATTTGTTTCTATTTTGTTTCATACCAGTTATTACCCTGCTTGACTTCAACCTCTAAAGGCACCTTTAGTTTTACTGCTTCCTCCATGCCCTTTTTCAATATTTGCGCTACTTCCTTTATCTCTTCTTTTGCTGTATCAATAATAAGTTCATCATGAACCTGCAAAATTAATTTTGATTTTAAATGTCTGTTCGAAAGTTCATTAAACACATTTACCATCGCAATTTTTATAATGTCCGCTGCGCTCCCCTGTATTGGAGTATTTAGTGCAAGACGCTCACCATATGCTCTGACATTGAAGTTTCCTGCATTCAGTTCGGGTAAGTATCTCCTTCTACCAAAAAGTGTCGTGACATAACCATTCTGCTTTGCGCTATCAACAATTTCCTTCATATACGCTCTGACACCCTGATATTTATCGAGATAACCGTCAATGTAGCTTCTCGCCTCTTTTCTGGATACCCCGATGTCCTTGGCAAGACTGAAATCACCGATTCCGTATACAATTCCGAAGTTTACCGCTTTTGCGGAAGACCTCATAAAAGCCG
>JBAZRJ010000055.1:0-8516 GCA_041662985.1 Clostridia bacterium | reverse complement strand
TTTAATTTTAATCTGTTGCCATACCTCTCCTTTTTATATATAATTGATATTGCTAAATATCAGTTATTTTTTGGTCGTGCTAGATGGGGAGCCAGCGGTACCTTGTAACCTGCAACCCGCTATAGCAGGATTGAATTCCTACTGCAGGCATTGTTCTGTAGGGTCTGCTCTTTGTAAGTGGCTATGAGAGCCGGGTCTTACGCAATGGAACCCTGTGAACCCCGTCAGATTCGGAAGAAAGCAGCGGTAAGCAGGCACTTTCGTGTGCCGTAAGGCTACCTGGTTTGAGTTAACTGCGAAGGATGCGCCTGTAGGGCAATTTCGAAGGTAGGTGCACGGCCAATTTATATTAAATTTTCTGAAACTTTTGCAGATTTTTAACGGATTTATCGGAGGCAGTATGTCGTATATCGCACTTTACAGAAAATGGAGACCGCTTGTTTTTGAAGATGTTGTCGAGCAGCAGCATGTTGTGAAGACGCTTCGTCAAAGTGTCACGACAGGCCGTATTGCGAACACTTATCTCTTTTGCGGTACGCGCGGAACAGGTAAAACCTCCATGGCAAAAATCTTTTCAAGAGCTATCAACTGCCTGTCCCCAAACAATGGCGACCCATGCAATGAGTGCGAAATCTGTAAAGGTCTTTTAAATGAGAGTATTCTTGATGTAATTGAAATAGATGCCGCTTCAAACAACAGCGTCGACAATGTCCGCCAAATTAGGGATGAAGTCATATACGCACCGTCAAAAGCGAAGTGGAAGGTTTATATTATTGACGAGGTGCACATGCTTTCGACAGGTGCGTTTAACGCATTGTTGAAAACACTTGAAGAACCGCCGTCGCATACAGTTTTCATCCTTGCCACGACAGATCCTCAAAAACTTCCCGCAACCATACTTTCACGCTGTCAGAGATTTGACTTCAGAAGGATTTCAATTGAGAGCATTTCCGAAAGGTTAAACGCAATTGCAAAAGACTGTAATGTAAATGTTTCCGAAGATGCTCTTTTACTTATAGCGAGGCTTGCTGACGGCGCATTGAGAGATGCAATCAGCATATTGGACCAATGCATTTCAATCGGTAATATCGATATAGGTTACGAAGATGTTATCAATCTGGTCGGCATAGTAAACGATTCTTTCATGTTTGATCTTGCCGGATTTATAAAGGCAAAGGATATAAATAAAATACTCACAAGCATTGATGATTTGATACAGGCAGGTAAAGATGTTCCTCACTTTGTTTCCGACTTGATTTTGTATTACAGGAATCTCTTAATATGCAAGCTTTCAGGTAACGTGTCGGATATCATTCAGACTTCTGCGGATGTTTTGGTCAATATGAAAGAACTTGCTGCCACACTATCTAATGATGAAATCTACAATATTATCACGGAACTTTCGCTTCTTCATGATAACCTCAAATGGGTGACTTTGCCTCGTACTGCTTTGGAAGTTGCATTAATAAAGCTTTGCGAGAATACAGTTTCCTTGAATTCCGATGACGTAAACGGCAGGTTGAATGTTTTGGAAGACAGAATGTCGAAACTTGGGAATGCGGCCGGCACAATGCCTGCCGAGGCAAAAACCGCTCCGAAACCGGAACCGCAAACTACATCTCATGGCAACTCTTTGCCCGAGAATTCTTCCCAAGAAGCAGTGGCCGAGAATCTTCCCCAGGAATCAATAACCGAGAACCATCCACAGGAACCGTCTCCGAGAACCGTCCCCGAGCAGAAAGTTGAGGCAAATCCGATTGAGGAAGACAACTCAGTCCCCGAACCTGCGCAGAAATCGGAAACCAAAACTGATAAGGACGAAAAAGAACTGTCGTGCTGGAGTGAGATATCGGATGAAATTAAAAGTTTCGGAAGGATGGCAATATACTCAAATCTATATAATTCAAAGGCTTATGAGTTATCCGATAAAATAATCGGTATCTCTTTTAAAGGTAATTCTCATATCAACGAAAAGATTATTTTCTCAGCAGACAATAAAAAATATATTGAAGAGATAATAAGTAAGAAGCTTGGAAAAGAAATATTGATTAAGTGCATTAAGAAGGAAGAATTTATTCCCGAAAATATAAATGAAACTGAAGAAACCGATTTTTTGGACAAGGCAACCGAGGCGGCTAAAAAATTGAATATAAAGATAAATATAATTGATGAATAGATAAGAAATGCAATGTTGAAAACATATCAATAATTGCTGTATAATATGAATTGTTTGCAAATAGCTTTAATATTTTTTACAGGAGGTCGTTATTATGGGAAGAGGCGGTTTCCCCGGCGGCGGTTTTGGCGGCGGCGGCGGTGGCGGAGGTATGGGCAACCTGATGAAACAAGCCCAGAAAATGCAACAGGATATGGAAAGAGTTCAGGCGGAGCTTGAAGAAAAAGAAGTTGAAGCGACAGCAGGAGGAGGAGTTGTATCCGTTGTTGTCACAGGTAAGAAAGAAATAAAATCAATTTCAATAAAGCCTGAAGCAGTTGATCCTGATGATGTTGAGATGTTGCAGGATTTGATTTTGGCTGCTGTAAACGAAGGCCTGAGAAAAGCCGATGAAATGGCGAACGGAGAAATGGGCAAAATCACAGGCGGTCTCGGTAAAATGCCGGGTATGTTTTAAAAAAGGTATCGCTTAACGAGAACTGCCGGCTTAAGATCGATTCCAAATTAAAAGGATGTGAACTTATGAGCAATTATGCCGCTCCTGTCGCAAAATTAATAGATGAATTTGAAAAGTTACCCGGTATCGGTCACAAGACGGCACAGAGGTTGGCTTTCCACGTCTTGAGCCAGCCTAAAGACAAGGTGAATAATCTCGCAAATGCAATTATAGATGCGAAGCAAAAGATAATCTTTTGCTCAACCTGCAATAATTTAACCGATGTCGATCCGTGCAATATCTGCAGCAGTCCAAGGAGAGAGCCATCGACAATATGTGTCGTCGAGGACCCGAAGGATGTTGCGGCAATGGAAAGAATCCGTGAATTCAAAGGCGTTTACCATGTTCTTCACGGTGCAATTTCGCCGATGGAAGGCGTTGGTCCGGACAGCATAAAAATCAAGGAATTGCTTGCAAGAATCGGCGAGGGAAATGTCCGTGAGGTAATTCTTGCGACTAACCCGAATATTGAGGGCGAAGCTACGGCTATGTATATTTCGAAACTGATTAAACCTCTTGGGATTAAGACGACCCGCATCGCACATGGGATTCCTGTCGGCGGAGACCTTGAATATGCCGATGAAGTGACTCTTGCAAGAGCTCTTGAAGGAAGACACGAAATTTAATCCGCACAACAAGTTCTTATACTTTTTTGTTTTTCTTCAACCATTTTCTCTTGCTCTTCAATCATTTTCTCTTGCTCTTCAATCATTCTCTCTTGCTTTCTTCAAACACTTTCTTTCTTCAATCATTCTCTCCTAATAATTCTCAATATTCCTAGTTCTATTCTTAATATTCTTTATTCCACTATTAACATTTATAATTTATTTGACAAATTACTAAATATTCTTTATTATTATATTAAGTATATAAAGTGTTTTAATTTGCTATTAGTATTTTTAGAAAGGAATGTATGATGATAAAAATATCATACAGGTGAATAATATGAAACGAGAAGCACTTGGAAATTGCCCTATTTGCGGAAATGAAACCGAAATCACACGAATCAGCTGCAATAAATGCGGGACAAACATTGAAGGCCATTTTCAACTTTGTAAATTCTGCAGGCTGTCAGCCGATCAAAAACTGTTTATCGATGCCTTTATCAAATGCAGGGGAAATATAAAAGAAGTTGAAAAAGAACTGGGAATCTCCTACCCCACTGTCAAAAACAAGCTTGAAGATGTTGCAGTTGCGCTTGGATATAAATCCAGCCCCGAAACAGTCAACACGAACAAGAACCTCGAGGTTTTGGATAAATTGAACAACGGTGAGATTACAGTTGAAGATGCAGTGACACAAATAACGGAAAAAGTTTAAGCATGTCAGGTTTTGCTTGCAGCAGGCGCAATTTGTAAATTTGTCCTATTAAAATAAGAAATTAATACTGCTGAAATTGAAAGCAGAAAGAAAAAGGAAGGTGTTTTAAATGTCATTGAGCGAAGAAAAAATTGTTATACTGAAAATGCTTGAGGAAGGTAAAATCACGAGCGAGGAAGCGGAAAAGCTTCTTGATGCACTGGAAAACAACAATAAGAAGTCGTCAAAAGAGCCGTATTCAAGACCATATAATTTTCAGGACGAGGTCACTATTATCCGAGAAAAATTGAACGCCTGGAAAAAGGATGTAAAAAATTCATACAATCAGAAGGATTTCGATAAAACGATGGACGATTTTGCACATAAGGCCGAAAAGGTCGGAAAGACTGTTGCCAATACAACCGTAGGAATTGTAGACAAAGTGGTTGATTATGTCGGAAGTTTTGTTGATACAAATTCCTTCAATTTTTTTAGTAGATATACTCCTGTCGACATCAAGAAAGAAACCGAAGTTCATGACGGAACGAACCTTGTCGTCGAAGGAATTAACGGGCACATCTCAGTTAAGAGGTATTCCGGTGACAAGATGATTATAAACTCAAGAATAAGAGGTCCCGAGAACACTCCGGAAACCGTTTTAAGATTCAGCGAGGTTGAAAACACGATTGGCTTAACGCTTGTCAATCCGGCGAATATAAGCATCTCGCATGAAATTCTTCTTCCTGAGATTAAGTTCGGCAGCATCAAACTATCAACGGTGAATGGGAGAATCTATGCAGAAAACTCAATTTCGGAGACATTTGAGGCAGTCACGAAAAACAGCCATATCGAACTCATGGGTCTGCAAAGCGATAAAATCAGCGCATCGACAAAAAATGCAAGGATTGAATTAAGCTATTTAAATTGCAGAGAAATCATTGTCGATACCTCAAACGCAAATATAAATGTCAAGCATATTAAAACGGTAAACCTTTCGGCTTCGGCAGTCAACGGCAAAATAGTTTATGAAAATATTCAAAATATCGACAATTCGGATGACCTTTATCTTAAACTGAAGACATCGCAAGGCGGTATAAAAGTAAACATGAATGATGTCGACAGCAGGGGTTATTCAATAAAAGCAAAGACGACGAACGGGAGCATTAATTTGCTTGTTCCTGACTTGGTCTATAAAAGTGCTGACAATCAAAACCACAGGAGCCATGTCGTCATTGCGGACAGCCAAAACCTCGACAATTTCAGCCAAAAAGTATATATCGACGCCGAAACTCAAAACAGCTATATCGAAATTGTAAAGTGATTTTTCATGGATAAAATGCAGCGCATATGCTATAATAGTTCACTGTAGATTCATATTTTAAAGAGGTGTACTATGTTTGACAAACTGCAAATCGCTGAGAACAGATATGAAGAATTAACACATAGATTATCTGATTCCGATATTATGTCGAATCAGGACGAATATCGTAAACTCATGAAGGAACATTTTGAACTCGGGGAAATTGTCAATAAATTCAGAGAGTTTAAAAAAATAACAGCGGATATTTCCGAAACCAAGGAAATGCTTGACGAGAAGCTGGATAGCGACTTCCATGAGATGGTTTTTTCAGAAATAAAAGAATCCGAAGAGAAGCTTGTTCAAATAAAAAAAGAGCTTCAGATTTTATTGTTACCCAAAGACCCAAACGATGACAGAAGTGTAATTGTCGAAATACGCGGCGGCGCAGGCGGAGATGAAGCAGCCTTATTTGCCGGAGTTCTTTTCAGAATGTATACAAAGTATGCCGAACGCAATCATTGGAAATCGGAAATACTCGACTCAAACCCAACTGAAATCGGTGGTTTTAAAGAAATTGTCTTTTCAATCGAAGCAAAAGGCGCCTACAGCAAGCTTAAATTCGAAAGCGGTGTGCATAGAGTCCAGAGAGTTCCGACGACCGAATCCGGCGGCAGAATTCATACTTCAACGGTAACAGTAGCGGTTCTTCCCGAAGTTGAAGAAGTTGATGTCTATATAAATCCAAACGATATTGAAATCGATACTTATCGCGCCTCCGGCGCGGGAGGCCAGCACGTCAACAAAACCGATTCGGCAATCCGTATTACGCATATTCCCTCCGGCCTTGTAGTAACATGTCAGGATCAAAGATCCCAGCACAAAAACAAAGATAAAGCAATGAAGGTTTTACGATCGAGATTATATGAACTGGCACAGAATCAGCAAAATTCCGATGTTGCACAGGAGAGGAAAAGCCAGGTCGGAACGGGTGACAGAAGCGAAAGAATCCGAACCTACAATTATCCTCAGGGAAGAATTACCGATCATAGAATTAATCTGACACTTTATAAACTCGAGGAAATTTTGGACGGCGACCTTGACGAATTAATCAGCACGCTCGTCACAACAGACCAGAGCGCAAAGCTTGGCGAGGAGTAAATAATTTGCAGACAAAGGTAATAAAAATTGATAAGGATAATATCGATTTGGCAAAAATCCGAGAGGCTGCAAATGTTATCAGAAAAGGCGGTTTGGTTGCCTTTCCTACCGAGACCGTTTATGGTCTTGGAGCAAATGCGCTGGACGAAACAGCTGTAAATAAAATCTTCACAGCAAAAGGCAGACCGTCCGACAACCCTTTAATAGTACATATTTCAGACAGAAAAAGCCTTTCTGCCATCGTAAAAAGTATCCCTGAAAATGCACTCATTCTTATGGATAAATTTTGGCCCGGTCCCCTTACAATTATATTGAAAAAATCTCCGGGCATACCCCGAATTATCACCGCGGGTCTTGATTCAGTCGCTGTAAGAATGCCCGCTCATCCGATTGCTCTTGCTTTAATAAATGAATCGGGTCTTCCTGTTGCTGCTCCGAGCGCCAATATTTCAGGTCGTCCAAGTCCAACAGATGCCTCACATGTAATAGAAGATCTGATGGGAAAGGTCGATATAATTATAGACGGCGGCAGCACATCGGTTGGTTTGGAATCCACTGTTCTTGATTTAACGGCAACACCTCTTACTATTCTTAGACCGGGCGGCGTTACAAAAAGGCGGATTTCGGATGCCTTAGGCGGTACTGAGATTATTTCAGTTTCCAAAACAAGCGAAGATTTAAGCTCTGTTCCAAAATCCCCCGGGATGAAGTATATTCACTATTCCCCAAAAGCCAAAGTAATTATTATTGACGGTGAAATATCAAAGATTGTTGAAAAAATAAATGAATTAATTGGCGAATATTCGAATAAGAATTTAACGACCGGTGTTTTGGCCACAAAACAAACGAAGGATTTATACAATACGAGTATGGTTATTTCACTTGGCGACAGAACGCGTCCCGAAACAATTGCAGGAAATCTTTTTCACGCCCTTCGTGAATTTGACAGAAGAAATGTTGATATAATTTTCGCCGAATCAATTGATAAAACCGGTATAGGTACGGCAATTATGAACAGACTTTCAAATGCTGCAGGTCATAATATTATTATTGTTTAAAAAGTATTTTGCGGAGCTGATAATTATGAAAAAAGAGAAACAGATGACTATGAATAACGAAAAACAATCGGCTTTTAAAAACATTTTATTCGTATGTACCGGCAATACTTGCAGAAGCTGCATGGCTGAAGGTTTTTTTAATAATTCTATAAAAAAAGATGATTTTCTGAAAGCAAATTATATTTCTTCATCGGCCGGAATCCTGGCTTGGGAGGGTGAACCTGCAAATGCTGATTCGACCGAAGTTATGGCTTCAAAATACGGCATCGATATTTCAGAATGTAAGGCAAGAAGAATCTCAAATAAAATAATAGAGAAGTCACAGCTTATTCTAACAATGACTCTGGAACATAAGGATTTTATTTTATCAGGATACCCAAATACCGCTTCGATTATTTTCACTTTAAAGGAATATGCGAACTTTTTAGACATAAATCGTCCTGCTGTTTTCGACAGTTATGGCTTTGATGTTGAAGATCCGTACAATTTAGAACATGAAATTTATGTGAAGTGTGCCGAGGAAATTTCAGGTTTGGTAGATAAAGTAATTAAAAGGCTTACGGATAATTCTAAATGTTAATTTATATGATATTTCTTTGACATAGCTATTTCAATACTATAAAATATTCAGGTGAGGAGGCTTAAATATGATTGCACTTGGAAGTGATCACGCCGGATACCCTCTTAAAGAAGAGATCATTAAATATTTAAATAATAAGGGGATTGAATACAAGGATTTAGGCAGTTGTGATACAAATTCAGTCGATTATCCGATATACGGTTTGGCAGTTGCCGAGGCTGTAAAGGATGGTATATGTGAGAAAGGCATAATCGTCTGCGGTACCGGAATCGGCATTTCAATCGTTGCAAATAAGGTTCCCGGGATAAGGGCGGCTGTTTGTTCGGATTGCTATATGGCGAAAATGAGCAGAGAACATAACGACACTAATATTCTGGCACTCGGCCAGAGGGTTCTGGGGGTCGGACTTGCATTGGACATTCTTGATACCTGGCTCAATACAGCGTTTG
>JBAZRJ010000054.1:0-8787 GCA_041662985.1 Clostridia bacterium | reverse complement strand
AAGGATGTAAATGGAAAATTTAATTTTTACAGATTTAGGTTTATCGAAAGAAGTGCTTCGTGCCATAGTTGATATGGGTTTCGAAGAAGCAACACCGATTCAGTCACAATCAATGCCGCTAATTCTGAAAGGAAAAGATGTTATCGGGCAGGCCCAGACAGGAACAGGTAAAACCTGCGCGTTTGGAATACCTGCTATTGAAATGATAAATTCTGATTCAACGGATATTCAAATGTTGGTTCTGTGCCCCACAAGAGAGCTGGCAATCCAATCGGCTGAAGAAATCAAAAATGTTTCGAAATACAAGAGAGGGATTAAGATTGTTCCGGTTTATGGCGGACAACCTATCGATCGCCAGATTCAGGCATTAAAAAAACATCCCCAAATCATTATCGGAACACCCGGAAGAATAATGGATCATATGAGGCGCCATACGCTAAAACTAGGAAACTTGAAAATGCTTGTCCTGGACGAAGCCGACGAAATGCTTAACATGGGCTTTAGAGAAGATATCGACATAATTCTTCAAAAAGTACCAGAGGAAAAACAAACTTTGTTGTTTTCCGCAACAATGCCAAGGGAAATATTGGACATTACAAACAAATATCAAAAAAACCCGATATTGATAAAGGTAGTGCATAAAGAATTAACGGTTTCGAATACTGAGCAATACTACATAGAAGTCAGAGATACAAACAGACTTGATGTCCTGACAAGAATTATAGATGCAAATAATTATAAACTTTCGCTTGTGTTTTGCAATACAAAAAAGCGCGTTGATGAACTTACCTCAAGCTTGAAATCAAGAGGATACGCGGCAGAAGCACTTCACGGAGACATGAGACAGATTCAGAGAGATAAGGTTATGGCAAAATTCAGAAAAGGTTCAATTGATATTCTGATTGCAACCGATGTGGCGGCAAGAGGTATTGACGTCGACGATATTGAGGCTGTTTTTAACTATGATCTGCCAAACGACGAAGAATATTATGTGCATAGGATAGGCAGAACAGGACGGGCCGGCAAAACAGGAAAATCATATTCCTTTGTTTTCGGACGCGAAATTTATAAATTAAAGGATATCCAAAGGTATACCAAGTCCTCGATTCTTCCTCAAAAACCGCCTTCACCGGAAGATGTGAAAGAAATTAAGATAACTAAGATTTTCGATGATATAAAAGATATAATTTCAGATGGAAAGTTAACAAAATTTGCCGACTATATTGAGAATTTTATTGAGGAATCAGCTGTGAACGAGGATCCGGACAATTATATTACGACTCTTGACATAGCTGCTGCGTTGCTTAAATCATCAATGGAACAGTCATACGGGGTCCAGGCAGAAAAAAAGTCCTACGATGAATTCGAAGATTCGTTGTCTGAAAACGGCATGGTAAGGCTTTTCATCAATGTCGGAAGAAATGTAAAGATTCAGCCGAGAAATGTTGTTGAAGCAATAGCTTCAAAATCAGGAATTTCCGGTAAATCAATCGGAGCAATCAATATTTTTGATAAATATACTTTTGTTGAGGTTCCAAGAGAATTCGCGGCGGAAGTCATTTCGTCATTGAAGAATTACAAGATAAATGGCAAACCGATTAATATCGAAGCCGCCAATAGAAGGTAATAACATCTTAAAACCGGTTCGGATTATCAGACGGGTCGAGATTCACAATAAATTCAAAAAGAGCAGCGGGGCAATCGAACCCTGCTGCTTATTTATTTTCACTTCCCACTTCCCACTTCTCAATTTACACAACCCTGTTTCTCTGCTTTCCTTCAATAAAAGCATCTATATTCATCATCAGTTCATCTATAAGTCTTTGTCGGGCTTCAATGCTTCCCCATGCTATATGCGGCGTTATTAACAGTCGATCCGGCTCATTTATTTTTAAAAGCGGATTCTTCTTTTCTATCGGTTCATTCACTAAAACATCGAGACAGGCACCTGCAATCCGGTTCTCGTCAAGAGCGTTGGCGAGACTTTCTTCGTTTACAATTCCACCGCGTCCCAGATTCAGAAGAACCGCGCTTTCCTTCATTTTGTTCAGCTCATTACCGTCAATTAAATTTGTTGTCTGGCTGTTCAAAGGCGCATGAATTGAGACTATATCTGATTGCTTAAGCAAATAGTCAAGACTTACTCTTTTATATTTGGTATTATCATTTTTGCCTGAAGTTGAAAAATACATCACATTACAGCCGAATGATTCTGCGATTTTCGCAACAGTCGCACCTATTGAACCCAATCCAATAATTCCCCACGTTTTTCCGTTTATTTCAGAAAATGATTTGTCGAGATTGGTAAAAATATCACTTTTTGAGTATTTTTTTGTTTTGACATATTCGTCATAGTATTTCAAATGCTCCAAAATATAAAACAACATCGCAAATGTGTGCTGCGCAACACTCTTCGTTGAATAACCGGCAACATTGGTCACCGCAATTCCTTTTGCTTTCGCGTACTCCAGATTTACATTATTTGTCCCTGTTGATGTTAGACAAATGAGTTTTATCAATGATGCATCATCAAGATTGCTTTCGTTTAACCTTACTTTATTGACAAGTACGATTTCACAATTTCTGATTCTTTCTATAACCTCGCTCGGTTTCGTTGTTTTATATATATTCACGTCTCCGTATTTTTCGAATACAGATAAATCAACATCGTTGCCGAGAGTTTTTGAATCAAGTATGCAAACCTTCATATCATCTGCCTCCAAAGAACATAATTTAAAGATTTAATACAATTAACTATATAGCAATAGTACCAAAAAATAAAGACTTTAATAATAAAAATATAAACTTATCGTTTACATATATTCCCATATTTTTTAAAAATTACTTGCTATTTACTTTGATTGATGCTACAATGCTTATGCTAGAGAAAATATTTGAATGGATAGGTCTTTTTTGCATATACCCTCTTTACTTATTGAGTGTCAATCAAGAATCATCTGAATCCAAAATAATTAAGGAGGATATTTAATATGGCTGATAAGACAATTGTTTGCAAAGATTGCAACGCAGATTTCGTATTTACTGAAAGTGAACAGGAATTCTACAAGGAAAAGGGATTTGAAAACGAACCACAGAGATGCCCCGACTGCAGAAGAGCAAGGAAACAACAGAGGAACAGCAACAGAGGCGGCGGCGGTTTCGGTAACAGGTGGTAAAATCGCAAATTAACAGGGAGAGTTCAAACTCTCCCTTTAGTTTTGTCATTTTTAGCTTTCAAAAACCATTTTATCCTCACGCTTTACTACATTTTTCCCTTCGTTTTTAGCTAAATATAACTGTTTGTCAGCTCTGTCGAATATTGAGTTAACATCATCCTTTTCTCCAAATTCCGCTAATCCAAAGCTGCATGTTATCGGCATGTCAATTTTAAAGTCGTGATCGGATATGAGTTTTCTTAATCTTTCTGTCAAAAGAAATGCCTTCGCGCCTCTGGTATTTGGCAATAGTATTACGAATTCCTCTCCGCCCCACCTATATAAAAGATCAATTCCTCTGATATTATTTTTTATCAGATCCACCAAATCTATCAGTATCCTGTCTCCGACAAGATGTCCAAACTTATCGTTTATACCTTTAAAATTATCAACATCGAAAATCACTAATGTAAAAGGTGAATCGAAACGAATTGAGTAATTTGTCCATGAAATCAAATCTTCATCAAGCTTAAATCTGTTATATATACTCGTCAGATAATCTGTAATTGAAATATGTTTGAGTTCGAGCGAAATTAAATATTCTTTTCTTTTGGAATAATCGATATAGAGTTTCGAAATTACACAAAATACAATTACGATAACTGAATATACAAAGGCCGCAGAGTACTCGCTAAAAAGTATGTTGTCATAATAAACCCGGGCAAATATTAAAAACGTCAGCGTCGAAACAACTGAAACCGCAATCATATTCTTCAATTTGTTCGGTATCATGAAAATAACGATAATCACTAATATAATCCCGAAAAAATGGATCAAAAAATTCGGTGCTTCATATTGGAAACTTATAAATGTAACGGCTATTGATGCAAGGATTTCACAAAATGTTACATAAGCAATAATCATTTTATTTGATTTGTTTGTATTAATTGCATAATAAATAAATAGAATAAGAATAAATATCGAACTCCTGATAGCTACGGCATTTAAGATTTTTGTTTTGTCATGAATCAATATAAAATCAGGAATTAAAAAAAGCATGAAAAGCATTCCTAATGCCAGAATAATAATTTTAAAAAACTTTTTTGTGCTTTCAAAGTAAGCATCAACAAATTCATTTTCAAGTTTTCTATCTGAAATTTCTGCAAAATATGTTACCTTGTATTTTGGCGGATGGCTTGTCAATCGACATTCCTTCTCTCAATTTTCTCTTTATTCTTGGATTTTCTGTCGGGCAATACTGCGTAAAGACCTCCGAAAGCAATACAGAGGTAATATGTAACCAATCTCCATACTATAATTGCGGTAATTATAAAATTATTTCCTATGTAATCTTTAAAGAACAGTGAAAAACTGCCTTCAGCACCTCCTGTGGCACCCGGAAGCGGAACAATTGATACAATCGTGGCAACAAAAACAGCCGCAGAAAAGAGTTCAAAATAATTTTGCGGAATATTGAAACTCAGACAAATAAAAAACGGGATAGAAAAAAATGCCGTCAATTGAAGGAATATCAACCCGCATGTTTTTATCAAAAGTTTTGGATTCTTTCTGAGCACTCCCGCATCATCGTGAAAAGTTGACAGCGCCTTTTCGAGTTGCTTCATCGAACTTTCCTCACCTTTAACAATTCTGATTTTTTTCAGGAATTTAAAAATCGATTTAATGATTTTTTCAGTCAGTGTTCTGTTATATGTAAAAAGAATTGTGAATATTATCATTGATGCATGAACGGCAAGTCCCATAAACGACATCGTGACAAGCAGGGGTATTTTTGCGATAAAAAGAGGCAGTGAAACAAAGATTACAAATGCCGAATAAATGGTTAAAACGGTTTGATAAATAAAAAATTTGAGCGTTACTATTGCGGTGGCATTTCCAAGATCAATACCGCTTTTATGAAGGTATACAACCTGTGCAGGCTGTCCACCTGTGGCAAATGGCGTAAGTGAATTAAAATACTGTCCAATCATTGTAACCGAGAAGGATTCTCTTATTTTATTTTTTATATTGTAAAAACCCGTTATAACATTTAGTGCCATCGCCTCAAATAGCCAGTATAAAAATATCAACATAAGACAAATGATGAGACAAATCATATTCAGCTTGGATATCTGATGAATCAAGCTGCTGATGCCCTCTTTGAATATTAAAACAAAGAACATAATGAAAGGTGTGCTGATTATAACAATGTTGAATATCTTTTTCTTCACAAAAGCCCTCCGGTTTTTATTTTTCAGTAACTATTTTACCATAAAAATCTTTCCACATCGACAAAACATGTTCTTTGCAATAAAAATTATGGCCTTCCCATGATTTCAATTTCGCATCTTCATAAAATTGCTTATCATTTCTTAAATTTTTAATCACATCGATAAACTCATCTGTGTTGCTGCCCTTTAAATAATATCCCGAAAATACTCCGGGATAAATATCCAGATCTCTCAGGAGAATAGGGAGTTTGCAGTTAAAGGCTTCAAGGATTGTCATTGGAAATAATTCCTGAAAAGAAGGAAGAAATAAAAGATCTGCAATGTTATATATTTCATTCATCTTTTCTCTTTCCAGTATCCCAAGAAATTCGACTTTGTTTTCCGGATCTTCCATCGACTTCTTTAATTCCTTATAACCGGCTGTTATTTTGCCGAAAGAAAACCCGCCAATCCACTTGAACTTATAGTCTTTAAGCTTAGATGCAATATTTACAAAATCCAAAACACCTTTTCGAGTTTGAACCTGTCCCACCCCAATCACAACAAAATCGTCTTTTGATATATTGTGTTTCTCCCTTAATTTACTTCTTTCAGAAGAATCAACCCGATAAAAATTATCCTCAGAAACGAAATTCGGGATGTAAGTCACCTTTTCTCTTTTAATCTTATATTTTTCAAGAATGTCTATAAAATAAGGGTTAACAGTAACAAGTACATCCATGCTTTTATAAAAAGCGATGACATACTTGTAGAAAATAAATTTAATCGGCCTTGGAAGACTGATACTGTCGTCGACTGTTTCGGGTGTAAAGTGCACATACCCGACATTGACGCTCTTAAATCTTGCAAATTTAGCCAATATAAAGTGTTTAAAATCAATTGTATGATAATGCATTATATCCGCAAATTTAAATTTATTTATAAAAACTTCGTACTCTTTTCCCAATCCCTTTTTAACGAGATCGACTTGCTCAAGATATGCGGAACCTACGCCTTGACCTTTTACCTTATCGGCAGATGACAGCATGTTGATCGAATACATATCTTAAATATTCCCTCCCGAAATATATTATTTACCGGCCTTTTTATATGTTTTTGTTTTCTTGCGGACGAGCTTCTTTTCAAGTTTCTTTTCGAGTTTCTTTTCAAGCTTCTTTTCGGGCTTCTTTTCGAATTTTTCTGCAACTTCAAAATATAATTTTTCAACATTCTTGCCGAACTCTTGCGCCGAATAAGACAATACGGTCTCTTTCGCATTTTCGACTAAACTGTCGGAAAAATCCTTGTCGGTTAAAACCTCAACAATCAATTCGGCCAAATCGTTTTCATTGCTGAATACTATGCCGTTTTTTCTATTTTGTATCAGCGACTCAATACTTTTATCGAATCTTGCAACGACAGGAACATCGGAAGCCATCGCTTCAATAAAGGTAAGCCCTTGCGTTTCGGTAAGCGAACTGCTGACGAAAACATTGCCTAATCTGAAATACGAACCTATTTCTTCCCATGGCTTTTCACCTGTAAAAATTACGGAATCCTTAATCTTAAGCAGTTCAATCATTATTTCAAGATCTGCTTTGTAACTTCCGTCGCCAACTATTACAAGCTTTGCTTTTGGAATTTTATTCAGTATTTTAGGCATTTGCCTTAGGATGACGTCAATGCTTTTTTCCTTCGCAACACGCCCAATAAACAAAATAACGGGATCATCCTTCGAAATACCTAAATTTTCTCTGAGTTTCAGCAAGTCTTCTTCCGAATAATTTTCCTTATTAAATCTTTCAATCTCAATACCTGTAGGGATTATTTCGACAGGTTTTTCAACTTCATAGCTTTTTAACAGGTCGTAAACTTTCTCTGTCGGTGCAATAATTGCGTTGCATCCGTTGCAGTAATTCCTCGTTAATATTCTTACAATCTCATTTGAAAGGCTTTTAAAATGACCTTTTGAAATGTAGTAAAAGTATTCCTTATAAAGAGTGTGATATGTGTGGACAACTGGAATTTCAAGCTGTTTTGACATTATTTTCCCAAAAATCCCAAGTGAAAACTCGGTCTGAGTATGAATTATATCAATCTTCAGCTGCTTTACGTAATTAGCAGTCTTTGGCGCATAAAACAACCCGACTCTTCTGGATTTCAGAAATATAAAAGGCATGCTGGGCAACCTGTATACATCCTTATCGGTGCCATTGTCGATTGGATTGGTCGTAGTAAATATATAAACATTATGCCCACGCTTTTTTAATTCTTTTTGAAGAACCTCTATCGACGAAACGAGCCCGCTGACTTCAGGATAATAAGAGTCAGTAAATAATCCTATGTTCATAATCTACCCCTGATTTCAATTTTGTTGTAATTACATTTTATCATAAAATGTAATGTTTATTCACATTTTTTCAGCCTGCTTCATTTTCAATATAGGCACCTTTGAACTGGCTGGAATAGAGGTCTGCATAGAAACCTTTCTTTTCAAGCAATTCATAATGGTTGCCCATTTCTATGATACTGCCCTTATTCATAACAAGAATAAGCTCTGCGTCACGTATCGTTGAAAGCCTGTGGGCAATGACAAAGCTCGTTCTGTTTTTCATCAGATTGGACATAGCTTTTTGAATCATCATTTCCGTTCTTGTATCAACGCTGCTTGTTGCCTCGTCGAGTATCAGGATTGTCGGGTTCGCGAGAATTGCTCTTGCGATGGTTAAAAGCTGTTTTTGTCCCTGCGAAATATTAGTAGCTTCTTCATTTAATACAGTATCGTATCCGTCAGGCAGTGTCCTGATAAAATGGTCAGCATGAGCTGCTTTAGCGGCTTCCACAATTTCATCCATCGTCTTGTTCTTTTCCCCGTAAGCAATGTTATCTTTTACGCTTCCGTTAAAAAGCCATGTATCCTGGAGCACCATTCCGAACATTCTGCGTAAGTCGTTACGTTTCATATCCCTGATATCTACTCCGTCAATGCTTATTTTTCCCGCATTTATTTCATAAAATCTCATCAATAAGTTGACCAAAGTGGTCTTTCCCGCTCCGGTAGGTCCGACTATGGCTATTGTATGACCATATCTCACATTAAGATTTAAATCCTCGATAAGCGGAATATCTTCAGCATATCTGAAATCGACATGTTCAATATTCACCTCGCCCTTTGGCATTTCGATAACTTTTGCATCTTCCCTTTCAGGAATCTCTTCTTCTTCGTCAAGCACTTCGAATACACGCTCTGCGCAGGCAATTGTCGATTGAATGATGTTTGCGATGTTCGCCGTCTGGACAATCGGCATTGTAAACGATCTCGAATATGTTATAAAAGCAGTTATATCGCCTATTTTCAGCCTGTTTAATGTAATCCAAATTCCACCCACAATACAAATCATTACATATCCTATGTTGCTGAT
>JBAZRJ010000053.1:0-9548 GCA_041662985.1 Clostridia bacterium | reverse complement strand
AATTTTGATAAACTTATACATTAGAAAATTTAAGAGGTTTTTTTATGGAGATTGGCAAAAATATTGAAGAAATCGGTTTCGATCTCGAAAAAGCAATCAAATGTGCGGAATATTACAGTCGCTCCACAGAAATCCGGACAATAATAATAGATGCCTGCGGACAGATTCTATTTGAATATGATGCTGACAAACAAAATGTTTGTGAACTATGTGATATGATACATTGCAATAAGAAAAAAGGAAAGTTATGTTCAAGTACACACCTTCTATATGGCGGTTATCAGGCGGTAAGATTTGGCGGAAAATATATATTCTTCTGTCCTTTGGGATTAATCCACATAACTTCGCCCATAACGGAAAATGGTGTCATGAAAGCTTCGATTTTATGCGGTCCACTTCTTATGATGGAACCGGAAGATTTTTTATTGGATGATATTATTAAGAAAAACAAAATTGATGAAAAATATTTCAAAGAATTAAAAAGGCAACTCAGCGAAGTGCCTATTGTTAATCCGGAAAAGGTTAACTGCATGTCAGAACTTCTGCTTATTGTTGCGGAACATATATCCGACATAAAACCTTCCGCTTTCAATGAGGAAAGAGAAATGCTCGAACAGCAATCGAATATTTCAGAATATATACACTATATAAAGACCATGGGCGGAAGCGAGGCTGATCAAGAATACCCGATCGAAAAGGAGCGAAAACTCCTCTCTCTTATTTCAATCGGAGATAAATCGGGAGCAAAAAAAATATTAGACGAAATTTTCGGGCATATATTTTTCTCAAACAGCGGTGACTTTTTTGTCGTAAAATCAAGGATACTGGAGCTGGTCGTTCTTCTTTCGCGAGCCGCACTTGAGGGTGGCGCAGATATTGAACAAATTTTCGGATTGAATTATAATTATTTATCAGAGATAAATGAATTTAAAACTATCGAAGAATTGACTTTTTGGCTTTCAAAAACAATGACAAGATTTACTGATTGTGTCTTCAATTTGCAGGATGTCAAGCATATTGATGTAATATATAAAGCAATTGATTATATCAGGCGCAATTACATGAAAAAAATAACATTGGACGAGGTCGCAGCATTTGTTTTTTTAAGTCCTTCATATTTCAGTAAAGTATTCAAGGATGAAATGAGGACAACGTTTAATAACTATTTAAACCATATACGGATTGAGATGAGCAAAAAGCTTCTATTGGATGAAAAGATTGCATTGACGGAGGTTTCAAACTTAGTGGGCTATGAAGCTCAAAGTTACTTTTCAAAAGTATTTAAAAAGGTTTCCGGCGTCAGCCCCGGGAAGTACAGAGAATCAAGGGGTCAGCACATAGGTTCATAATCTGTTTAAATTCAATTGCAGATTTAGATAAACAAAAAAGCACTATTTTTAGGAGGAATTATCAATGAGTATATTAAACGAAATATCAGCAAATCTTCAGCAAGGAAGAGCAAAGGTAGTGAAGGAACTTGTTCAGCAAGCTATAGATGAGGGAATAAATGTCAAAACTATACTCGACGAAGGTCTTTTGTCAGGAATGGGCGTTATCGGAGAAAAATTCAAAAACAACGAAGTATATGTGCCTGATGTATTGATTGCCGCAAGGGCAATGAATGCCGGTTCCGAGTTGTTAAAACCATTACTTATTTCAAGTGGTGTAAAAGCCACAGGAAAGGTGGTTCTTGGGACTGTAAAAGGAGATCTTCATGATATCGGTAAAAATCTCGTTCGTATGATGATGGAAGGTAAAGGTCTTGAAGTTATAGATCTTGGCATAGATGTTCCACGCGAAAAATTTGTTGAAACAGCTAAGGAATCAGGCGCACAGATTGTTGCCTGTTCGGCGCTTCTGACTACAACAATGACCGAGATGAAGAGCGTTGTCGAAGCAATCAAAGAAGCGGGTATCAGAGACAAGGTAACTATAATGGTTGGCGGAGCACCTGTGACAGACAGCTTCTGTCATTCAATCGGAGCGGACATTTACACCGCTGACGCCGCTTCAGCCGCCGACGAGGCTATGAAAGTCTGTTTAGCTCAATAAAATAATTATAATAATAGGGAACGGTTCTCGATTGTCATCCGAATATTAAGAAACCTCCGAATCTTTTGGATTCGGAGGCTTCTTCATGTTTTTATGTATTTTATCCTAGTCTTTCGCAAGTCTCTCATAATTCGAAAGTCTTTCCTTCGCATTCTCCTCGGCCTTCTTAAACAGAACCTCAGCATTTTCAGGGAATGTTCTGACAAGGGATGAATATCTGACCTCTCCCATCAGGAATTCGTTGAATGATGCCGAAGGTGTTTTTGAATCCAATGTGAACGGATTTTTGCCTTCATCTTTAAGAAGCGGATTATATCTGTATAGGTTCCAGTAGCCGGCTTCAACCGCTTTCTTCTCTTCCAGCTGCGAACAGCTCATGCCAAGTTTTATTCCATGATTGATACAAGGTGCATACGCTATTATAATCGAAGGTCCGGGATAGCTCTCTGCTTCAATCATTGCCTTAATCAGTTGATTCTGATTGGCACCCATTGCGACCTGTGCGGTATAAACATACCCATACGACATTGCAATCATTCCCAGGTCCTTCTTCTTGGTTACTTTGCCCGAAGCCGCAAATTGTGCGACAGCACCCGTTGGAGTTGCTTTTGATGATTGACCGCCTGTATTTGAATAAACTTCAGTGTCAAAAACAAGAACATTTACATCCTCACCCGATGCCAATACATGGTCAAGTCCGCCAAATCCTATGTCGTAGGCCCATCCGTCTCCGCCTAAAATCCACTGCGACTTTTTAACAAGATATTCTTTCATTTCATATATTTCATTCAGTTTTGCTTTTAAAGTCGCGTCGCCTTTATAGCTAAGTATTAAAGGAATCAATTTAATTGCCGCCTCTTTTGAACCTGCCGCATTTTCTATATTTTCGAGCCATGTTTTAATTGCTGCTTTTAAATCGTCTGAAAGCGACATTGTCAATACTTCATTGCATATATCGGCAATTTTTGATCTTGTTTGTTTTACTGAAAGGAACATACCATATCCATATTCGGCATTATCCTCAAACAATGAATTTGCCCATGAAGGTCCATATCCCTTGTCGTTCTTCGTATAAGGCATTGATGGTGCGCTTCCGCCCCATATTGAAGAACAACCTGTTGCGTTTGCGATCATCATTCTGTCACCGAATAATTGGGTTATCAATTTTGCATAAGGAGTCTCTCCGCAGCCTGCACATGCGCCCGAGAATTCAAGCAACGGCTGTTCGAACTGGCTGCCCTTTATTGTTCCGATGCCCATCGGATTTTCTTTGACGGAAAGTTTAATTGCATAATCCCAATTGTTGATTTGTTCGGTTTGTGTTTCAATTGGCTTCATTATCAATGCCTTTTCTTTTGCCGGGCAAACCTCTGCGCAATTTCCACATCCCGTGCAATCAAGCGGTGAGATTTGAATTCTGAAGTTCTTATCTTCAAGGCCTTTACCCATTGCCTTCTTTGAAGCAAATGCCGCAGGAGCGTTCTTTACTTCTCCCTCATCTGCCAGGAACGGCCTGATTACAGCATGCGGACAAACATAAGAACATTGGTTGCATTGTATACACTTATCCATCTGCCACTCAGGTACTTCGACTGCAATACCTCTTTTTTCATATTTTGACGTTCCGAGTGGGAAAGTGCCGTCTTCCATACCAACAAATGTACTTACAGGAAGTTTGTCGCCTTCTTGTCTGTTGATTGGTTCAAGAATATTTTTTATAAAGTCAGGTGTATCTTTTTCTTTTTTGATTTCATCCTTTGAATTGGCCCAATCTGCAGGAATTGCAATTTTGTTAAGTGCTCCGATTCCTTTATCAACTGCAAGATAGTTCATGTTAACTATCGCATCGCCCTTTTTGCCGTACGAGGTAAAAATTGCTTCTTTCATATATTTTATTGCATCATCAATAGGAATAATGTCGGCAAGTTTGAAGAAAGCGGCTTGCATTATCATATTAATTCTGTTTCCAAGTCCGATTTCTTTTCCTATTTCAACACCGTCTATCGTATATAGATTAATGTTATGTTTTGCAATAAATCTCTTCATGTTCGCCGGAAGCTTCTCTCCAAGCTCTTTTTCAGACCATGCACAATTCAACAGGAATGTTCCGCCGTCTTTTAAGTCTGATACCATATCATATTTATCTACATAAGATGCATTGTGACAAGCAACAAAATTTGCTTTTTTTATAAGATATGTTGATTTAATTGGCTTTTTGCCGAATCTTAAATGAGAAATTGTCACACCGCCGGATTTCTTTGAGTCATATGCAAAATATGCCTGAGCGTACATGTCGGTATGATCACCGATTATTTTAATTGAATTGTGATTCGCGCCGACAGTTCCGTCAGATCCCAAACCCCAGAACTTACAACTTACGGTGCCCTCAGGTGCTATATCTATTTCTTCTCCGACAGGTAACGAAAGATTCGTCACATCATCAACTATACCTATTGTAAAATGATTCTTCGGTATTGCTGTTTTTAAGTTATCATAAACCGATAAAATCTGTGCAGGTGTGGTATCTTTTGAACCAAGCCCGTAACGACCCGCCAAAATCATAGGTCTTTCTTCGCTTTCAAAATATGCGGTGCAAATATCTTGATATAAAGGCTCTCCGATTGCTCCCGGTTCTTTTGTTCTGTCTAAAACCGAAATCTTCTTAACCGTTTTTGGAATTGCATTCATGAAATGTTTAACCGAGAATGGTCTGTATAAATGAACCTTCAGTACTCCGACTTTCTCGCCTTTTGCTCTTAAGAAATCAATTGTTTCCTCTATTGCGTCACATACCGAACCCATCGCAACGATTATTCTGTCTGCATCAGGTGCTCCGTAATAATTGAAAAGGCCATACTCTCTGCCTGTAAGCTTGCTAATTTCTTTCATATACTGTTCAACAACTGCCGGAACAGCATCATAGAATTTGTTTGAAGCCTCTCTTGCCTGGAAGAAAATATCCGGGTTTTGAGCGGTACCTTTAACATCAGGATGCTCAGGATTTAAAGCTCTTTTTTTAAAACTCTTTACGGCATCCATATCAACAAGTTTTGCTAAATCGTCGTAATCGATAATTTCAATTTTCTGCAGTTCGTGTGATGTTCTGAAACCGTCGAAGAAATTAAGGAACGGTACTCTTCCCTTGATTGCACTAAGATGTGAAACACCGCTTAAATCCATTACTTCCTGAACATTTCCCGCTGCAAGCATTGCAAAACCCGTCTGCCTGCATGCCATAACATCGGAATGATCTCCGAATATTGAGAGCGCGTGACTTGCAACTGCTCTTGCAGTCACATGAAAAACTCCCGGCAAGAGTTCACCCGCTATTTTATACATATTTGGAATCATAAGAAGCAGTCCCTGTGATGCAGTAAATGTTGTAGTCAAAGACCCTGCCGCCAGTGAACCATGAACCGCGCCTGCCGCTCCGGCTTCAGATTGCAGTTCTGCGATTCTGACCTTTTGACCGAAAATATTCTTTCTTCCGTTTGCTGCCCATTCGTCAACATGTTCTGCCATAGGCGATGATGGTGTTATCGGATAAATCGCTGTTACGTCTGTGAATGCATATGCCACATGTGCCGCAGCGGTATTTCCATCCATCGTTTTCATTACTTTTGCCATTTGAATTTGGCCTCCTTTAATAATTGTATATTAATGTTTTTATTTGTACATTGTATACACCGCCTATATTATAGCACACTTTAATTATAAATTAAAATAGTCATTTTCAATTATTGAAAGAGTTTTTCCAAGGAACATTTCAATCTTCGTGTTTTTTGTCAAAATGAATATTTAATTTATATTCCTGCATTTGTTAATTTCGATCTAATTTCTCATACGCTTAGTCACTAGAGTGTTTGCTACATTTTTTTGAATTTTTTAATTGCATGTGTTTTGATTAAATATGAAAATTATTGATTTGCATCTTGCAATTTTCATAATCATTATATATAATCGAAAATAATAAATCTAATATCTGCCAAACTTATATTGTTTGGGTATACAAAGGCGTATACCATATTTAATTTTCGATTATGTATGTTTTTTAGACAAAAAATATATGTGTTTCGGCGCCTTTCATGATTTTAGTGATAGGCTTTTTTTATAAAATTTTATTAATTAAGCCAAATAGTATATTAAATTAGGGGGTATCGGGATGAAAATTCTTTCCGAAGTAATGGAACAGGTAGTAAAAAGAAATCCAAACGAACCGGAATTTCATCAGGCAGTTAAGGAAGTTCTCGAGTCGCTGGAACCGGTTGCAGAAAGACACCCGGAATGGGTTAAAGCAGGAATATTCGCAAGATTCGTTGAACCGGAAAGGCAAATAGTATTCAGAGTTCCATGGACAGATGACAGCGGCAAGGTAAATGTAAACAGGGGCTTCAGAATTCAGTTCAGCAGCGCAATCGGACCTTATAAAGGCGGTTTAAGACTGCATCCTTCGGTATACATTGGAATTATAAAATTCCTCGGCTTTGAACAAATTTTGAAAAATTCTCTTACAGGTCTTCCAATCGGCGGAGCAAAAGGCGGAAGCGATTTCGACCCAAAAGGAAAGACTGACGGAGAGGTTATGCGTTTCTGCCAAAGTTTCATGACTGAATTGTCAAGACATATCGGCGAAGACACTGATGTTCCTGCAGGAGACATTGGTACCGGCGCACGTGAAATCGGTTATATGTTTGGCCAGTATAAAAGATTAAATAACTGTTTTACAGGAGTGCTAACAGGAAAAGGTTTAGGGTGGGGCGGAAGTCTTGCAAGAACAGAAGCAACCGGATACGGTCTATGCTATTTTGTTGATGAAATGATCAAAGCAGAGGGCAAATCATTCAAAGATCAAACAGTTGTAATTTCAGGTTCGGGTAATGTATCAATTTATGCAACTGAAAAATCACAGCAGTTAGGTGCAAAAGTTGTTGCTCTCAGTGATTCAGGCGGATACATCCATGACCCGGAAGGAATAAATTTAGACACAGTTAAAAAGCTCAAAGAAATTGAAAGAAAAAGAATTAGTGAGTATGTCAGTTATCATCCTAATGCAAAATACGTTGATGGATGCAGCGGAATCTGGAATATAAAATGCGACATCGCACTTCCATGCGCAACTCAGAACGAAATCGACGGAGCTGCAGCAAAAATTCTTGTTCAAAACGGTTGTTTCGCAGTCGGAGAAGGTGCCAATATGCCTTCAACTCCTGAAGCAATTGAAGTTTATCTTGAGAACAAAGTCCTGTTTGCTCCTGCTAAAGCAGCAAATGCAGGCGGTGTAGCAACATCTGCTCTTGAGATGAGTCAAAATAGTATGAGATATTCATGGGAGTTTGATGAAGTCGATTCTAAATTAAAAGCAATAATGGTAAATATTTATAAGAATTCATACGCTGCAGCAAAAGAATACGGTTTTGACGGTAATCTTGCAGCAGGCGCAAATATCGCCGGATTTATAAAGGTTGCCGATGCAATGTATGCACAGGGTATAGCATATTAAAATCGAAACATCTTATTTGTTTTTCTTAAGGGAACTCAAAACACAATTGAGTTCCCTTATTTTGTTTTAATTATTATTTATTTTAATTATTATTTGCTAATAAATAGCAATTCGATTATAATGAAGGTTGCGCTTTTTAAGCGAAATAATATCATAACACATGTTTAATTGTTTTATGTATAAATTTAGAAAGAAGAAGGATGTAAATGGAAAATTTAATTTTTACAGATTTAGGTTTATCGAAAGAAGTGCTTCGTGCCATAGTTGATATGGGTTTCGAAGAAGCAACACCGATTCAGTCACAATCAATGCCGTTAATTCTGAAGGGAAAAGATGTTATCGGACAGGCCCAGACAGGAACAGGCAAAACCTGCGCGTTTGGAATACCTGCTATTGAAATGATAGATTCTGATTCAACAGATATTCAAATGCTTGTTCTGTGCCCCACAAGAGAGCTGGCAATCCAATCGGCCGAAGAAATCAAAAATGTTTCAAAATACAAAAGAGGGATTAAGATTGTGCCGGTTTATGGCGGGCAACCTATCGATCGCCAGATTCAGGCATTGAAAAAACACCCTCAGATTATTATCGGAACACCCGGAAGAATAATGGATCACATGAGGCGCCATACGCTTAAACTCGGAAATTTGAAAATGCTTGTCCTGGATGAAGCCGATGAAATGCTTAATATGGGCTTTAGAGAAGATATCGATATAATTCTTCAAAAAGTACCCGAGGAAAAACAAACTTTGTTATTTTCCGCAACAATGCCAAGGGAAATATTGGACATTACAAACAAATATCAAAAAAACCAGGTATTGATAAAGGTAGTACATAAGGAATTAACGGTTTCGAATACCGAGCAATACTACATTGAGGTCAGAGATACAAACAGACTTGATGTCCTGACAAGAATCATCGATGCAAACAACTATAAACTTTCGCTTGTGTTTTGCAATACAAAAAAGCGTGTGGATGAACTCACTTCAAGATTGAAATCAAGAGGATACGCAGCAGAAGCACTTCACGGAGACATGAGACAGATTCAGAGAGACAAGGTTATGGCAAAATTCAGAAAAGGTTCAATTGATATACTAATTGCAACCGATGTTGCGGCAAGAGGTATTGACGTTGACGATATTGAGGCTGTTTTTAACTATGATCTGCCAAACGACGAAGAATATTATGTGCACAGGATAGGCAGAACAGGTCGCGCAGGAAAAACGGGAAAATCATATTCCTTTGTTTTCGGACGCGAAATTTATAAATTAAAGGATATCCAAAGGTATACCAAGTCCTCTATTCTTCCCCAAAAACCGCCTTCCCCGGAAGATGTGAAAGAAATTAAGATAACAAAGATTTTCGATGACATAAAAGATATAATTTCAGATGGAAAGTTAACAAAATTTGCCGACTATATTGAGAATTTTATTGAGGAATCAGCTGGGAACGAGGATCCGGACAATTATATTACGACTCTTGACATAGCGGCTGCACTGCTTAAATCATCAATGGAACAGTCATACGGAGTTCAGGCAGAAAAAAAGTCTTATGATGAATTTGAAGATTCATTGTCTGAAAGCGGCATGGTAAGGCTTTTCATTAATGTCGGAAGAAATGTAAAGATTCAGCCGAGAAATGTCGTTGAAGCAATTGCTTCAAAATCAGGAATTTCAGGCAAATCAATCGGAGCAATCAATATATTTGATAAATATACTTTTGTTGAGGTTCCAAGAGAATCTGCAGCGGAAGTCATCTCATCATTGAAGAATTACAAGATAAACGGCAAACCGATCAATATCGAAGCCGCAAACAGAAGATAACAATATTTTAAAACCGGCTCGGATTAACAGTCGAGTCGCGTTGCATAATGAATTGTAAAAGAGCAGCCGGGCAATCAAACCCTGCTGCTTATTTATATTACCTCTCACTTCTCACTTCCCACCTCTCATATTACCCTGTTCCTCTGCTTACCTTCAATAAAAGCATCGATATT
>JBAZRJ010000052.1:0-9671 GCA_041662985.1 Clostridia bacterium | reverse complement strand
TGAGTTTGGTAGAGGTGCGTTTTTTATCAGTATATCTGACTAGAACATGGGAGTTCGATTAAGCAGATAGAAAGGGAAAAACGCCGAAGGGTATATTATCCCGTTAAATATCCCCTGGTTATTCGGCAAACAGCTGTTTAACTGTCATCTATTGTATGTCTTATGACATTCACTTTGAAAGATGGAGCGCTATCAGTAATTTGAATTCAGACCATGTGTTTGATAATATTCAAAGAAGCTGTCGGTATCCATTATGCCGGCTTTTTTATTACTTAAATATTGGGGGTTTTAAAATGAAAAAAGTTAATTTAGCAGTGGTCGGAGCGACCGGAATGGTAGGAAGAACCTTTATTAAGGTCCTTGAGGAAAGAAATTTGCCGATAGAAAACATATACTTCTTTTCGTCGAGCAGATCAGCGGGCAAAACTATAACCTTCAACGGTAAAGAATATATTGTCGAAGAGCTCACCGAAAATTCATTTGACAGAGGTATTGATATCGCGCTGTTTTCCGCAGGCGGTTCGACCAGTGAAAGATTTTCACCGATAGCAGCATCAAAGGGATGCGTAGTTATTGATAACAGCAGTGCCTGGAGAATGGATCTAAAAGTTCCTTTGATAGTGCCGGAGGTAAACCCGCAGGATATCGCCTGGAATGAAGGAATAATTGCAAATCCAAATTGTTCGACCATACAGGCCGTTGTAGCAATAAAACCTTTATATGACCGATACGGAATAAAAAGGATAGTTTATACTACCTTCCAGGCTGTGTCGGGTGCAGGGCTTGCAGGATATCAGGATTTAAAAAACGGTCTGAAGGGCGAGGCTCCTAAGAAATTTCCTCATCCGATTGCAAACAATGTCATCCCTCAGATCGATGTTTTTCTTCCGAACGGTTACACTAAAGAAGAAATGAAAATGATAAATGAGACCAGAAAAATATTGGGTGACCAAAGTTTGAGTATTACCGCTACAACCGTAAGAGTTCCGGTATATAACGGCCACAGCGAAGCAATTAATATTGAATTTTTCAAGCAATTTGACATTGATGAATTAAGAGAACTCCTTGAGAAATCACCGGGTATAGTCGTTCAGGATGATCCTAAGCATGACATATATCCTCTCGCAATAAATGCAACCGGAAAAGACGAGACTTTTGTGGGCAGAATAAGGCGCGATGAAAGCGTTGAAAGCGGAGTAAATCTATGGGTTGTTGCCGATAATATCCGTAAAGGCGCTGCAACCAACGCGGTTCAGATAGCGGAAGAACTTATTAGGCACTGGAATAAATAAATTTGTTGAACAGATAATCTATTGGGTAAAGTATATATTAACAGAAAGGATGTTTATCATGAAAAGACCATTATTCACAGGCTCGGGTGTAGCAATTGTCACACCGTTTACAAAAGAAGGCATCGACTATAAAAAGCTTGCCGAACTCATAGAATTTCAATTGGCAAACAAAACCGATGCGATAATCATCTGCGGCACAACGGGAGAAGCTTCTACCATGCCTGATTCCGAGCATAAGGCTGCTATAGAATTTGCTGTCAGGACAGTTGATAAAAGAGTACCCGTTATCGCCGGAACCGGAAGCAATTATACAAAGCATGCGGTCGAGTTAAGCCAATATGCTGAAAGCGTTGGAGTTGACGGTCTTTTAAGCGTCACGCCATATTACAATAAAACTACACAGCAGGGACTGATTGAACACTTTAAAATGATCGCTGAAAGCGTCAGCCTGCCGATAATTCTCTATAATGTACCCTCAAGGACCAATCTCAATATCAACCCCGAGACATTGAAGGAACTTTCTAAAATAGAAAACATTAATGCGGTTAAAGAATGTAACTTGGGTCAAACTCCCGAGACTGCTACGCTTTGCGGCAACGACTTGATAATTTATTCGGGCGAAGACGGAATGATAGTACCTTTCCTCTCGCTTGGGGCAAAGGGCGTAATTTCCGTAATGGCCAACATTATACCCGAAGATACGCATAATATCGTAATGAAGTACTTACATAATGACCTCGAAGGCAGTTTGGCGTTGCAGCTAAAAGCAACTGCACTTATAAAAGCATTGTTTGTCGAGGTCAACCCCATCCCCGTAAAGGCTGCAATGAATCTATTGGGAATGAATGTAGGCAGCTGCCGTATGCCTTTGATTGATATGAGTGCAAAAAATCTTGAGTTTTTGAAAAGAGAAATGAAAAATTACGGGTTGCTTAAATAGCAGCACCCAAAAAGAATGGATGATGTGAAATGATAAATATTTTATTGAGCGGGTGCAACGGAAAAATGGGACAGGTTATTTCAGGGCTTGCAAAATCTAACGATGAAGTAAATATCGCCGCAGGTTACGATATAAACGTAACGATAAAAAATGAATACCCCGTTTTCACCAATCTTGAGAATTGCGATGTGAAAGTTGATGCGATAATTGATTTCTCATCGCCTGTTGTGCTGAATGGACTTGCTGAATATGCTGTTTCAAAGAAAATCCCTTTGGTAGTTGCAACAACAGGTTTAACAGCAGAGCACATCAAGGTGCTTAATGACGCGTCTGCAAAGATTCCTGTATTCTTTTCCGCAAACATGTCGCTTGGAATGAGTTTACTCGTTGATCTCGTCAAAAAGGCCGCAAAAGTTTTGGAAAAAAACTTTGATATTGAAATAATCGAAAAGCACCACAATCAGAAGGTTGACGCCCCGAGCGGAACTGCTTTGAAAATCGCCGATGCCGTTAACTCCGTTCTTGAAAAGAAGGATGAATTAGTATATGACAGACATTCCAAGAAGGAAAAAAGAACAAAGAACGAAATCGGTATCCATGCTGTCCGCGGCGGCACAATTGTCGGCGAACACTCGGTTCTATTTGCCGGAACGGATGAATTGCTTGAAATCAACCATACAGCTTTGTCAAAGGATATTTTCGCTGTCGGCGCACTTAAAGCTTCGTTGTTTATTGCCGGTAAAAACCCGGGTATGTATGACATGGAAAACCTGGTTTCGTCATTTTAATGAAAAGTGAAAACCAGAGTCAGAGGATATCAGATGCAAGGTGTAAGAATTGGGATGTGCGAAGTGAGATTTGAGATGCGAGTTGTAAGAGGTGTGAAAAAGTATTCGGAGGTGGTTTAAGTGGCTCAAAAGCCTGTAACAGATGTATCCGTAACATATAGCGTTGCTTTGATAACAGTTGACAATCTGCCGAACGATATGCTTATTATTTCGGAGATTTTTAGAAGGATTGCCCAACAAAACATAAATATCGATATGATCAGCCAGGCACCTCCGTACATGGGCAACATCAGCCTGTCTTTCAGCATTCCTTCGCAGGATATAGTATCCGCCATCACAACTTTGAATCAATTCAAAAGTGTTGTCCCCGACCTCCACATCGAGGTCGACGCAGACAACACGAAAATTTCGATATACGGTAAGGAAATGAAAAACATTCCGGGTGTCGCGGCAAACCTCTTCACAATCATGGCCTCAAACGGTATCGAGATAAAGCTTGTAACAACATCGGAGGTTGATATTTCATATTTGATACTTGAAAAAGATGTCGACCTTGCAACAGAAAAAATCAAGGAAGAATATAAGATTTAAGGGAACAAGAATTACGAGACAGCCTGCCTCCAAAATTTACAAACTACGAATTCTACATAATACTACATAAAATCCAAACTGACTAATAAGTCCTTTTAATATAGGGAACTCATTAGTCAGCTTGTAATCGTTGGTTGAAAATTAAGTTTTTGTGGATAACCGAACTATTTGCTAAAATTACGTTTTGCTAAGATTTTATGAACCAGAATATTAATTCATCTTTGCTAGACACCTCATCAGAACCTCACTTTCTATTGATTCTATCATTCAATAATTTCATTACAACAGATGAAAGCAATCCTATTAGATAAATTATTAGACCAAATATCAATAATGTATCATTTACTTTGTAGCTCAACCCATATTTTTTTGAAATAAAAGCAATAAATAAATTAATAATAATCACGACTACAACAATATGAATCGACAAAATTAGTATAAGAATACCTTTCTTTTTTAACATTCTGTTTTTCTCCTTTGATTTGCTAAAATAATTTATTCTCTTAACTCTAAATAGTATTTTATAATAACTATTAAATAAATCCTTGTTTATATGTAAAATTCCCTGTCCTTGTATATATTTGATTGCCATATTTATTTGTTCTACTGTAATCTATTATGACACCAAATATTGTCCCAACAATTGCACCTATTGCTGCCCCTATTACACCACCTAAAAGTGAAACCGGACCTAGCGAGACTAAAACAAGTGTAGCAATTATACCACCTACCCCTGCATAAATTGTACCCAGGATTGGTGACCACATATTTACATCTTTATGGGATAAATATGTTTTTAAGTTAATTACAACACTAATAGAAAATCCCAAAAGACCTACAGCAAGATTAATTGATCCCCAAATCTTACCTGCACTAGAAAATACATTTACCTTCGCAGGACCAAATTTTATCTTAGTATCCCAAAATCCATTTACATCAAGAAAGTTAATCGGATTATTCCCGCAATATGAAAACAGATTTGCACCAAGAACTTGTCCTTTTGCCATCTGCAAAATCCCCATATCATCTGCATTGATAAATCTACCTGTATTTGAATCATAATATCTGCTCTGAAGGTAATACAAGTTCGTTTCAGTATCATAGTAGTAGCTTCTGTATCTGAATGGGTTTAAAGCACCTACTGTGCTCGCTGCGCTTCCGGTTGTAATTACTTTGCCCCATGCGTTATAAGTATAATTTACTACTTCTGCTCCGGTATTGTCAAGGATGCTTATAATGTCCCCTGCAAGTTTTTAACATAGTAATAATCTACTGTAGTTTCGCCATCGTTTAGTTCAAAGCCAATCAAACTATCGTCGCTGTTATAACGGAAATACATGCTGTTTGCTCCATCTGTCTGGTAATCAATTCTACCTTCATTTTTATGCTCCAGAATCTTAAAATTGACTTCTTGAAAACACTATAATCACAAAAGTTAGAATGAGTCCTTTTGAAGAGAAGGAATTCATCAATCTGCTCATGAATATTGGTTAAAAATCAATTTTCAAAGGACAGTTTTACTGTTTTCCAAAATTACATTTTTCAAAGATTTTTTTACACTAGAACTCATTTATTTATGAAAAAAGCACTTTATGCATTTAAAAATATTTTTTTTGATTCCAGAGCCAATGAAGTAAGCAATCTCCATAATCACTCTTATATATACCGCAACTAAAATCAACGCTATTGTAAAAGCAGCAAAAAAACCAAATTTTTCTAACATGTTACCCTCCTAACGAACTATTCCATTCTATTTGGATTTTTTGGTATAAGAACTCCTTTATTTTTAGCAGATATTATTTTACTAATTATTTTTACAATTATAATTAGTACAATAAATACAATAACGATGTCAAAAAATAAAGTCATTGCATTAGTTGAAGTCCTCATTATAAGAGGTTCGGTTCTTTTCATGGGTAGATCATTATAAGTTGTAAAATATGGAGATGGATAACCAAAGCTTGAGCTATCTATGTCAGCATACTGTGCAGGCAACAAAAATCCTGTCATTAAGGTAATAAAGACTGATGACAATATTAGCAATAAATGTTTCATTGTTTTCCCCTTTCAAGAAATTGCAATTATTATAAAGCAAAACCTTTTTTAATGATTATTTTTTAATTTAAAGGGACTTGGGAAAATAATCATTAGTATGAGTGTTTCTTAATTCCATAGGTTTTGTTTGATGCAGATGTTTTCCGTTTTTTCTATCCTTGTGTCTGATTCTTATCTATATGTTTTCTCAATTGTCTGTCAGCATAGAAGGTTAAAATGAAGCCTACTGTGCTCAGTGTAATCAGCGGCAGTAAAATTAGTCCGACAAGATAATAAATAAAGGTCAAAGCAAAAATTACAAAACATATAATTAATATCAACAGATTTGGAATAAACCTCATAAAAGCAAAGAGCAGCGCATTTTTATAAATATCCTTAATGCTCATTTTGAAGGTTATCATCATTGGATAAATGTAAATTTGCATCATGAGAAAAATTAAACCTATAATTAAAATCATAAAAGTTATTACAGTGAAAACTAAAGACGTACCCGCCGTTTTATTCGTGACGTTCATGTAGAGGCTGATATAAATATCAAAAACAATAAAAAGTCCCGAGAATAGGTTTATCAATGAAATTGCAATGCTTTGTTTCAGATTTGCAAAAGCGCAATCCTTGAAATCCGACCAAATAAATGCAGGCTCTTCTCTTGAAAAACTTCTCAGTATTTTCGTGAATCCTGCAAATACTGGTCCAACAACAACTATTCCGAAAAATACGGACATAAAGGTTATCATTACCGTAAATAACCGGGCAAAATCTATATCTTTTTTAAAGTACTCCATAAAAGGCATTCCATTGAACGCATCGACATAAAAAAGAGATAGCAATGACGTTGTAACAAAAATTGCAATCAAAATTGCCGGTATGCTGAAAACAAAATACATTATGTTAAGTCTGACCAAAAGCCAAAATTTTCTGACGTAAAGTTCAAGAAACAACATTAAACCGTTTTTTTGCGGCTGTCCTTTTTCGACACCTTTACCCACTTTGTTGTAATCTACAAATTTAAAAAATCCCGCCATTATAATTCTCCCTGCTACAACCAAAATTGTTTCTATGTCATTCTACCAAATAAACAAAAATATAACAATAATTTTTTCGTGGTCGGTGCTTCAACTACGCTTGACACTAAAGATATATGTTAGTATAATTTAATTTGCTGTTCAAAGGCTTGCGGTCGTGGCGGAATTGGCAGACGCGTACGTTTGAGGGGCGTATGGTGAATACCATATGGGTTCAAGTCCCATCGTCCGCACCATAAAAACCATCGGGATTCCGATGGTTTTTTGTATTGCTTACATTATTTCTGCAGTATAGCGTTCATACGAAAGCCCCTTTTATTCCTTAGTTTTACCCATATTCCCCTTTTCAATATCACTCAGCCTTAAAACCAAATCTTCCTGTTTTTCAATAATAGCGTCAAGCTTTTGGTGGATATCTTCAACCATGATCTCTGCTTTCAGGTTAACCTTGTAATCATTTTCCGCCCTCAGCCTGTCCTTCGTCTCCTGTCTGTTTTGGCTCATCATTATAACCGGAGCCTGAATCGCGGCCAGACAAGACAGTATCAGGTTAAGCAAAATAAACGGAAAAACGTCATATGGTTTCGTTAAAATCACCGTATTTACCGTAATCCATAAAGCTAATATTATAAAAAACATTATAATAAAGAACCAGCTTCCCGCAAATTTCGCAAGATTATCCGCTGCTCTTTGACCAAAGGTTAGGTTTTTATCTCTGTTGGATATTGCATCCTGGGAAACACGTTCCTGAAGCAGCATATGAAGGACTTCATCTTCTTCCTCAGTTATTTTCTCATCAGAAAGAATTGATTTAATCAACTCCACTCTATCTTCTTTAATGGACATAAAGTTCACGCTCCCCTTTTAATTGCGCGGATAAAAAGGTAATATTATGATCTGTCAAGATTATTTTTTATACGGTCAATATCTTTTTCGATTTCCAGAAAAGCATCCACCAGTTTAGGATCGAAATGCTTTCCGCTTTCTTTTCTGATAATGTCCAATGCTTTTTCGTGTGAAAATGTCGGCCTGTATACTCTTTTATTGGTTATTGCGGCATAAACGTCAATGATTGCCATCAAACGCCCGCTAATTGGAATTTCTTCTCCCTTTAACCCTTTCGGATAACCTGTTCCGTCATATTTTTCGTGGTGGGTTCCGATGATTTCTATTGCCGTCCGAATAAACGGATTGTCCCTATCGGTATCTAAATCAATCATTAACGCATCCGCTCTATAGTTTGTATGTTTTTTCATGATTTCAAATTCGCTTGGATCAAGTTTCCCGGGTTTTAGTAATATTGAAATAGGTATTCCAACCTTGCCGATATCATGGATAGGTGATGTTTTAATCAGGTCACCGACATATTCATCGCTCAAAATTTTATCGTATTCTTTCTTTGTTTTCAGGTGCTCGCACAGCATTTTCATCATCCATTGTGTCTCTCGTGTGTGACTGCTTGATTCGATGTTGCGTATTTCCAAAAGACCGATTAAAGAGTTTATTGCCATGTCCCTTTTTTTAACTATTTCGGTTGTTTTCTCATCAATTTCAACTTCTTCTATAATATTTAGATTTTCCGTAAGTCTTTGCGCCTTTTTAAGTAGTAAATGAACCTCAACTCTTCTCCTCAAGGATAAAACATTCAAAGGTCTTCTGATATAGTCAATTGCTCCTGCTTCCAATGCTTTGACTTCATTTTCAGTCTCGTTGTGGTTCGTCAAAACCAATATAGCGATACAGTCATAAGCAGGATTTTTCTTTATTGTTTGCAACACTTTAAAGCCGTCCATTGTCGGCATGCTCAGGTCTAAAATAATTATTCCTATACTCGGATTGTTTTTAATAATCTTCATTGCCTCGACGCCATCATTCGCAAACAGCAAATCGTAATCGGACAGACTATCATGGATTACACTCAAGTCGCTTTTTGCATCGTCAATAATCAGAATTTTTATTTCCATCCCCAGGCTCCCCCTTAATTACTCTTCTCAATTATTTTATTCTGTCGCTTTATTACTTGATTGGGTTTTGTCCCAAAGCAAAAATACCAAATAATACAACCGTTACGCAAATCCAAATTAGAATTTTCCACAAGCAGCCGGCTTTCAATATCATTCTGCGTCCGAGGAACAGCGCCAAAAACAATACTATACCAAATCCCCAACCCATTAAAGATACATCGCCTAAAACAAAGAACACAATCATTGCGGCAATTAAAATTATTAGCGGCAAATAAAATACCGGGCTGTTCTTTATTTTTTGTTCGGGTATTTGTATGTTGTTATTTTCAGACGGTATTTGCGCTGACTTCTGTGATTGAGAAAAAGCATCCGAATTTAAGGCCTTATCTCTTTTTAAAACAATTTTGAAACTCCATCCGTTTGCTTTTGCTGTTTCTTTAACGGATTTAGGTATTGATCCCAAATCGAGTGAATATTCATAAGCCTTCCCGTCAGGTCCATACTGAACACTTTTTACTTTTCGATATAAAGTCGTTCCCGACTGAAAAGTGCTTTCACTGCTTGTGCCGAATGAAATACCGGAGCCAATCTCTTTTGTCATCTCCCACATAAAAACAGTTTGGAGGTTTTCATCGAAAAATACTGACGCGTCGTATTTTATCTTTTTGTTTCCTGTTTTCCAGGAAGCATCAAGAAATTCGCAGTCTATTGATATGTCTGTATCTAGGCCTTCCTGATGAGGTATTCCCAGACTATCAAACTTCGACAAGACCTCAGAAATCATCGACTGCCTGCTCATATTTACAACCTCCGGCTTTGATTCTTATGAAAGCTTTTTGGAGCGTTTGTATCTATTTGAAGTACAGTATCATTATACCTTGATAGATGTTAATTTGTAAATACTGCATATCGAATGAGACGGTGTCAACTTGTTGTTGGTTTTTTGGTTGACCAACCTTTGTTAAAAATTTTTGTCTCAGAATGCAAATCCACCCTTGTTTATTCCTGTCATCAAA
>JBAZRJ010000051.1:0-10304 GCA_041662985.1 Clostridia bacterium | reverse complement strand
GCTCTATATAATAAAAAAATAAGCTAAAGATAAATGGATTTTAAATTACGGAGGTCGTTTTGTGAAAACGGATATGAAGAAATGGATTAACAATATAACGAATTCCTGTGAAAGAGTCGCGTTTCCTATAATGACTTATCCGGGACTTAATTTAATAAATAAAAGTGTCAAGGAAATAATTTCAAATCCTCAGGATCAGTTCAATTGTATAAAAGCATTATCAGAAATCTATCCTTCTGCCGCTGCCGGTACAATTATGGATTTATCCCTTGAGGCAGAGGCATTTGGCTGTCCTGTAAGATATTGCGATGATGAGGTGCCGATTGTTGAAAAAAACATTATAACCGATATTGATGATGTAAGAACGCTTAGAGTACCTGAAATCGGCGAAGGCAGAAGCAATGTGAATTTGAAAGTGGCGGGATTACTGGCGGAAAGCATTAAAGACCGACCGGTTTTCGGAGGTTGCATCGGACCGCTGTCATTATGTTCAAGGCTGTGCGATATGACGGAAATGATGATGAATATACTTGTTGAACCGGAGATGGTTCATTTGCTGCTTAATAAGACTACGGAATTTCTGATTAAATATGCCAAAGCATTCAGGGAAACAGGAGCAAACGGTATTATTATAGCTGAACCGACCGCAGGTTTATTATCTCCCGAACAGTGTGATGAATTTTCGTCGAAATATTTGAAAATGATTGTTGAAAGTGTTCAGGATAAGAATTTTATGGTCATAGTTCATAATTGCGGAAATACTGTAAAACTTGTTAAATCCATCTTATCAACAGGTGCCTATGGTTTCCATTTTGGGAATGCGGTTGACATGGCTGATATTTTGCCACAAATACCCGTTGGAAGAATTGCTTTTGGGAATATTGATCCGGCAACAGTTCTTAAAAACGGCACAGTAGCTGAAGTGGAAGATAAGGTTTGGGAACTCCTTGTAAAAACAGCGAGCTATAAGAATTTTGTCATTTCTTCCGGTTGCGATATTCCGCCAAATACTCCTGTAAAAAACATTGATATCTTTTACAGCACGCTGAAAAGATTTAATGAAAAATATTTGAGTGAATTCTCCGCATAATAAACCAAATTTATTGAGAATAAATGAAAAATGTTCTATAATTACCATTAGAGTTCAGAAACTTTTGCTTTGATGGAGGTAGCAGATGATAATTATAGGAGAAAAAATCAACAGTACATTAAAGTCAGTCAGACCGGCGATGGAGAACTATGACAAAGAGGTAATCCAGCAGCTGGCAATTAAACAATTCGAAGCCGGGGCGAGCTATATCGATATAAACGCCGGTATGTTTTATGAAGATGAACCCGAGAGACTGTTATGGTTACTCGAGAGTATACAGGAAGTTTCAAAAGCGCCGTTTGCAATAGATTCACCGAATCCAAAAGCATTGTCAGCAGCTCTGAAAGCAAACAGAAACGGTCAGCCGATGATAAACTCGATTACCGACGAGAAGGAAAGATATAATGCGGTTTTACCGCTTTTAACAGAATACAAAGCGAGAATAATCGCATTATGCATGGATGACACCGGAATGCCGGAAACTGTCGAAGACAGACTGGTAATTGCGGAAAGACTTATAAAAAAACTTACAACGGAAGGCGTTGCAATCGGAGACATATTCATTGACCCTATGATAAGGCCTATCGGAACAGGATCACATTACGGAAATGTTGCAATTGACACGATTCGTGCGGTCAAAAAAGAATTTCCGGATGTTCATATAGCATGCGGGTTGAGCAATATTTCGTTTGGCATTCCAATGAGAAAACTAATGAATCAGACATTCTTAATTGCTGCAATGGGCGCGGGTATGGATGGTGCCATCATGGATCCTTTGGACAAAAAGCTTATGGCGTTTCTCTATTCGGGAGAGGCATTGTTTGGAACAGATGAATATTGTATGAACTTTTTAACTAAGTTCAGAGAAGGAGAGTTTGAGAATATTTGATTTTGAAATTTTAAAAAAATAATTTATTTGAAAAAGAATAAAAAGCACCTGTTATAAAGTTTATGCTTTATAACAGGTGCTTTTTCTTACAGAAGGAGATTAAGTCAATGACTTTATTGTAATTGTCGCAGGGTTTCCTATGTTGATAATGTTTGTAGTTCCAAGACCCTGAATCGTGGTGCTGTCAGCTTTAAATGTACCCGCTGAAATAACTCTGGCATAGTAGACGAAAGGTTTCGGCTGATAAGACCTTTTATATTTGTATGCAAAGAATGAGATTTTTTGTCCGTCAATGTTTCTAAAGTACCAGCACTTAAAGCTGTTTGGGCCGAATTGCCATTCATTTTCGATTGGTTTCAAACCGGAAGGCAGATAATCAGTTATTTCATAATTGCCGTCCATGGCTTTTTTACCAATCTTCCAGCTTATCTCAACCTTAACGATATCATTTTCTTTGAAAGTTGTTGTAACAGTTCCATCCGATTTATATACGGAATACTTTCTCGATACCGAAATATTACTGTCAAGTTCTTTCGCGGTATATTCAGGTGCCTTTTTTATTGCGATAGCCGAAGCGCTTCCCTTTACATTGCTGATAATAACCTTATTAAGATTCTTTGAAGGCACTTTAAGGACGAACATGTTGCCATTGCTCAAATCAACATCGTGTTTTTTGCCCGATAAAGTATAGCTGAATGAGGCAGATACAGCATCGTATTTTTCAATCTCGCTTGAAATATACAATAATTTCTCTATATTAATCAGCGTATCGTTTGTGGAGTTTTTAAGACAATAATTATATAAGCCCGTTCTTTCAGGTTTATTAAGCTTTGAAGCAAGGATAGAAGCAAGCGATGTACATTCCAATACATCGTCATTGTCAACGCCGACGGAGACTCTGTAGTATGGCGATATTTTACCAATATGCTTCAGAATTTTCTCCTCATACAATTTCTTTGCTTTCGATGTTTCACCTAATTCACAGTAAGCCAGAGCCAGATAAATTGTTTCCTTCACGCTCAGATTATCAATTGCTGCAATACGGTCGATGTCCAGCAAAACAGGTTCTGAAAGAACCGCCAGACCATATAGGGCGTTTCCTCGCTTTGATGATGAATCTTTTTCAAGAATTGAATAGAGGTAGTTTTTTAGAGAGACTAAATTAACATCATCTTCGATAAACGGAATAAGTTTAGCGGTCAGGTCGGCGTCGCTGGATGCGTATGGAAGAATTGCGATGCCTCCGTCAGATTTCTGGTATTCTGAAATGTCCGGCTCCGCAGCAAATTTGTTTCCGGAATATTTGGGGAAATATTTTTCCAGAAGATTCTGAGCGATACTTGATGCAAGTCTCTGGTCAATTCTGTCTCCGTAAGTGTACTTAAGAGATGTTATCGACGGAAGAAACTGACCTCTGCTTCTGTCAATGAATATGATTTTTGCAGTTCCCTTTGTTCCCGAAGCGAACTTGATCCCGTCCGAAAGCTTCTTATAAGCTGCATTATCAAATTCGTGGTATGTATCCGATACGGTAATATTGTGTTTAACGGCGTCATTAAGACCCGTAGTTGTCGAAGCTCTTATTGTAATGCTTTCTGTACCTGCTTTTAGCTCCCAAAGAGGTATATTAATCCTGTCAAAGGCTTTACCGGTTTTTGTTATGGTTTTACCCGAAGCGCTTGAAACAGAAAATTTTACAATCTGATTATCTGTCAGCCCTGTGCCGTAAGCATTGACACCCAGAACGGGCTCGTCCCCCGTAAGATAGTCAGTATTAAGAGAATAATCAATAAAGAAAGGTAACGAAACCCTAAGGCTGACAGTATTACTGCCTCCCAAGAGGTCCTGAGTCACGCCGTTTAAAGTGATTCTCCAGGAAGTAATATTATCGGGCAATTTGAAACTAAACTGTCCGTTGCCTTCATTATCGAGTATAATCGTGTCGAAAAAGGCGGTATCTTTAAAATCTTCTCTTACAGAATCCGCACTTTCGGGAATGCTTGAGATATCTTTGACTGAATCTCTTGTTACTGAATAACCGGGAAAAGGACCATAAGACATTCCTCCCGTGGAGTACCCCTGAAATCCCGAATTTAAATGTGAGGAATAACTGAAATCAATTCCTGAAGGAACACTTTTATAAAGTGCGGCAAGGGTGTCAACGTATTGTTCCTGCAATTTAAATAATGCTTCGTCTACCATGCTTAGATTAACGATGGCGCTTCGTGGGGAAAGCGATTTATCCTTGGCCGAGACATCTATAGTTACTGTATCTCCGGGTCTATATGATGTTTTATCGGTCTTGGCGTTCAATGTCAGCTCTTTTGTTTTGCTGTCGAAAACGCAGTTATAGATTTCCGATTCGATGTAAGTCAAACCATTGAAAAATATTCCTGTAACGAACACATTTGGCATATTTGTCTCTTTGAAACTGAATTGAAATCTTGGATTGTCTTCGACTGTATAATCACGCAGGCCGTTCTGACTTTTAACGAACAGATAACTTCCTGAAGGCATAAGAGTTGTACCCTTTTTAAAAGTCAGGTCCACATTATCGTTTATTTTATAAGATTCTTTGCCACCGGTAAGCTTGTAATTGTAGTTTTCGTTATGGTAATCCGAGCTGTAAATATGACTGTCGGAGATATAGACTTCGAAATTCATTCTTTTGCCTGAATTATCAAGACAATTTATTTTTGCCGAGTAATAAACATCGTTGTTTATCGCTGAATTAAAAGAGTAGTCGGCCTTGCCTTCGTTGTTTGTAGTCATTTCAAAATCCTTTAACTTAACAGTCACCAAATCATATTTATACATTGTTTCCGTCTTCTTGCTGATAAAATCATAGTATGTTCCATTCTCGCTTCGAACCCATGAATTTTTGTAAATCGTTCCTGAAAGAACTCTAGAAACAATGGGGTCGCCTAAATAATCCGAATAGTCGGCGGATGTTCCGTTATTTAGCCTTTCGAGTACAATTTTATTGACGGTCGCTGAAATTTTTCTTTCGGTGCCCGAAATTTCGGTTTCAAATGAAGCGCTGATGTCATTTGCAAATACCCTTACATTCTTGTTCTCGCTGATTTGACCAATCTGAGGGAGCGAGGAGCTGACATTCAAATTGGCATAAACCTCACCCTGCGAATCCGAGAATAGCTCAGGGGTATATTTTATTTTAACGATTCCGTTCGCATTGGTGTTTTTTGTACCGGACATATCTTTTAACATATAATTATTTTCAATACTGTATTTAATCGGAAGTTTTGGCAGTGCAGTACCTTCAAAAAATGATGCTTTAATTTCAAAATTGAAAGCCTGGTTCGCAAATATTGCTTCCTTATCGCTTGTGATTTCAAGCTTATAAGTAGGTTTTGTGTAGTTTTCAACAGTAATATAAGCGCTTGAAATTACTGTCTCTCCGGCTTTAACCACAACTCTGTATCCACCCTGGTCAGGAGACGGCAAGTCAACATTTCCTTTATATATGCCGTTTTCAACCGTGAACGATTCGCTTGCGATTGGCTGGTCGGTATAATTGGAATAATATGAGTCCATCGCTCTTTCGTAACCCCAATAACTAAAACCCCGGCTAACTTCTACAGTCACAGTATCGACAGTCTGCTCTGAATATCTGTTTTTGACCATGCCCCAGAGTTTTATCGTATCATCGGGTTTGTAAATGCCCCTGTCTGTAAAAAGATAATTCCAGTAAAGGTTTGGATCTTCTCCCCAGTAGTAGTTATAGGCATAGGAATAGTAATTTAAAACAGCTGTTTTATTGTCTTTTGTGGCAATTTTAAAGTAAGTTTTACTGTCCTGCAATAAAGTTGATTCCTTATCGGATGGATTTGATTTCGGCGTATCGAAATATGCCACTCCGCTATTGTCTGTTATAAAAGTCAGATTGCTGCCGACATCGGTTATAGTCGCACCATTTATGGATGTTTTGGCGGAAAGGTCATTCAGCCAAATCAATGTTTTGCCTTCGCTTTTTACGATATACATACCTATTTCGGTTACTTCGATAAACGTCTGAAAATTAATGTTTTCATAAGTGCTGTCCAGTAAATAATATCCTTCATGTAATTTTTGCGGAATATTTATGAAATTTATATCGCTGCTGTTCACAGGAAGTTTCTGATTAAATTCAACCACTTTCGGTAATCCCGTTTTATCGGCAATATTTTCTGAAAAGCTGTAATATGCCCATATTGGCACTTGATTACGTTTATCCACGGCATCGATAAAAGCATCGATACCCGGGTATGAATAAACACAATTGCTTACTTCTATTGAAGCAGTGTCGGAGGATTCATTGTTTACATAATAATAGAGAGGGATTTTCGGGTTTTCGGATGGTGAAAATTCATTCAGGTTTTTATTATATGAAAAATAACCCGTATAAGTGTCTTCAATCGTTTGAGTGCCGGACAGAGCGGTTTCAAAGCTGAATGAATAATTATCCTCCAATTTGTAATTTGTATCATTAAGCTTAACGCCCTCTTTTACTGTAACTGTATAAAGAGTGCCATTTTTAAAGCCTTTCGGCACAAAAACATAAGTTTTTTTGTGCCTTTCAAATCTACCTTCGACTTTTGGAGTGATTTCGAAATAGTTATCCAAATTTTCATAATTGTCATGGGTTAAATTAATTTCGATGCCGGAATTAACTGGAACGCCTGTTGATTCATCGGCTGGAAGGACGCTTTCTATTCCAAACGTTTTGATTGTTTGAAAAGTCCAGGTAATATCATCGTTTCCCGGACACTTTATTCTGAAAGTATACAATTTGTTTTGCTCGAATTCACGTGACAGATTAATCGCAAACATCCCGGGAGCTGACTCGGTGATTGTAGGTGCAGGTTCTTTATCAATTGACAGACGTGATGTGATTTCAGCTAAAGTTATTGGAGTATTGGATTTCAAAGTGTATGTGCTGTCGACTTTAACCCCTGTTGAGTCACTGTCAGATGGAACCAGTTCAAATCCGCCTCTCATATCAATTGTATCTGCCCGGACATTAGACGGTGTTGTAATAAACAAAACTGACACCAGCATTGAGATGATTACAAGAAAAGAAATTATTTTTTTCATTTCGATACCTCCCCAAAATTTATACCAACTATTTAGACTTAAAAATTAATCAATTTGTTCCATATTTATTAAAAAAATTTTTATTGAAAATTAAGTGTAAAATATGTTAGAATAAAACAGTATTGATTACGGGGATTAGCGCAGCTTGGTAGCGCACTTCGTTCGGGACGAAGGGGTCGCACGTTCAAATCGTGTATCCCCGACCATAGAATCTGCAATAAAACAATTTAACCCACCGAACAGGTGGATTTTGTTTTTCAATATATTGTGAGAAATACTTATGATAAATATATGAAAAAAACAAAAAATATTAAAAAACCCCTTCACTAATGACACTTGTTTATGTATAATTGAATAAACTTCAAATTCAACACAGAGAATGTTCATTGAATTAATGATGTATCATTCAGAGAGGATTTTTAATGAGGACTAAAAGGAAAAAAGGTTTTTGGCCAATAATTTTACTTCATGTTTACATTGTCGAAACTTTTATTCTAATAATCAATTCAAATGAAAACAAAAGTTTGATCTATCTTATTGAAATTATTTTTGCAGTCATATATCTTATATTTATCGTGCTATATTACATTGATTATCGGAAACGAAGAATTCAACAAATTATAAACACGCATATTAAAACGAAGCAATCATATTTAGAATGTATTGAAAAAACCGTGGATATCGTAAGACAGATAAGGCACGATTCCATGAACCACCTCAACACAATCGGAGCACTGTGCAATTCCGGTAAGCCTAATTTGGCCGAAGAAATCCATTCATTTATTGAAAGAGTTTCAAGAGAATCCAGGCGCTTCTGTTTCACGTATGATACCGGAAATGATTATTTAAATTTATTATTGTCGATAAAAAATAATTTGGCAGAGGAAAAAAATATTTCTATGAATGTTGAGATAAAAAGTTCGCTGTCATTGGCAGAGATCGAACCCACTGAATTGGTTTTCGTGTTGGACAGTATTCTTGAAAATTCCTTCGAGGTTCTTTCTGATGATGACAGTATTACAAAAAAGAAAATATATTTCAAATCAAAAATTGATGAAGATAAGATTTTGATTTCAATTAAAAATAACGGACCTCAAATACCTGATAATATACTAAAAAATATTTTTAATTGCGGGTTTACAACAAAGACTTTTGAAAAAAGCGACAAAGGCGGGTTTGGTTTGTTTATTGCAAAAAAAATAATTGAAGAGAATAATGGAACCATTTCAGTTACGAGCAATAAAAATGAAACGGAGTTCATTATTAAATTTGATACCGGAATTAATTTCATATAGATTCTGTTTATTATTAATTGTAAACTGACAAAAACTGAAAATTAATCTTCTTGACAGTAACCTTTAAAGCAATATAAAATGAGGATATTGTATTTCTACTTTGCGATGTTAGCCCAGCCCGGTTAGAGCGCTTGCTTGACATGCAAGAGGTCACTGGTTCGAGTCCAGTACGTCGCACCATATTTTTATGTTGTCCCATAAAATCAGAATATCAAGCAGTAAAAATTCATTTGTTTATCAAACAGTTTACGGAAGGTAAAAATGCTGATTACAGAAGATTGGCAAGATTTCGAGATAATCGATACCGGTGGCGGTGAGAAACTTGAACGATGGGGGAAATATATTTTAAGACGTCCCGACCCGCAGGTAATATGGCCCATTTCAAACAATAAAAAAACATGGGACAACGCCGATGCGCACTATATAAGAAGTCAATCCGGCGGCGGAGAATGGCAATATAAAAAAAGGTTGCCAAAAAGGTGGGAGATATCTTATGATAAAATTTCTATGTACGTTGAACCCACTGGCTTTAAGCATACAGGCATATTTCCCGAACAGGCGGTAAATTGGAAATGGATTATTGAGAAGATAAAGACATCCTCGAGACAGGTTAAGGTTCTGAATTTGTTTGCATATACGGGAGGAGCAACTGTTGCCGCAGCGCTTGCCGGGGCAGAGGTTTGTCATGTGGATGCTTCAAAAGGCATGGTTTCAAGAGCAAAAGGAAACCTTGAATTATCGGGACTTTCAGATAAACCGGTCAGATTTATTACAGATGATGTGATTAAATTTGTTCAGCGTGAAATCAGAAGAGGAAATCTTTACGATGCGGTAATTATGGATCCGCCTGCGTATGGAAGAGGACCTGGTGGAGAGTTGTGGAAAATAGAAGATGAATTATATGATCTTGTGAGATTATGCACCGATGTTTTTTGCAAAGAACCCTTGTTTTTTATTATAAATGCTTATACAACGGGTCTTGCACCATCAGTACTAAAGAATATATTAATGCTTTTGATGAAAAAAAAGTTTGGAGGAAATGTTTCCGGGGATGAAATTGGTTTACCGGTGACAGAGTCCGGAATTGTATTACCGTGCGGGGCAACCGGAAAGTGGGAAAACTGGTGAATGACAAAGATAAAGTTAAAGTGATTTTTGAAGACAATCATATAATTGTTGTTGAAAAACCTGTTAATGTCTTATCGCAGGCCGATATTACAGGTGACCCTGACATACTTACCATTTTAAAATACTATTTAAAAGAAAAGTATCGAAAACCCGGAAAAGCTTTTCTTGGTCTGGTTCATCGTTTGGACAGGCCGGTTGGCGGTATTATGGTTTTTGCAAAAACATCTAAGGCGGCTTCAAGACTTTCAAAACAAATCAGGGAAAGAACATTTAAAAAAAGTTATTTGGCAGTCGTACACGGTAAACCTGATTTGGATTCCGGCAGGCTGATAGATCTCCTTGTAAAAGATGAAGATGCGAAAATCGTCAGGGTTACAGTTGAAGGCGTTAAAGGGAGCAAAACTGCAGTACTAAACTACAATGTCATAGAAACCAAAGATAATTTAAGTCTTGTTAAAATTGATATTACTACCGGACGTCCGCATCAAATCAGAGTTCAGTTCGCAAATATCGGACACCCGCTATTTGGAGACCAGAAGTACGGCGCTGATGTTAATACGCCGGGTCAGCAAATAGCTTTATGGGCACATAAAATTGAATTTGAGCATCCAACTTTAAAAACAGTAGACGAATATTCAAGCTCACCGCCAAAAGCATATCCCTGGGACATGTATAACCTTGACATATGAGAAATACAATTCGAGTTAAAGTGTCAATAGTCAGCGAAAATGTCACCCCTAATATGTGATAACTGTGCAGCGATTATGTCACCCCCCTTTTCTTTTTTGAATAAAATAAAAAGCTATAA
>JBAZRJ010000050.1:0-10763 GCA_041662985.1 Clostridia bacterium | reverse complement strand
GGACAAAAATGAAATAACCGCAAAACCGATAAATCCAAATAATGCTGCAATCGCGGGAGACCTGGAAATAATACTTGCAAACAGGATAAGCGCGATTAAAAATACTCCGTAAAGCCAAAACATGAATATTGCAAGGGGCAAATTAGGATTCCAGAACTCGTCAAACAGAATGAAAGTGTAATAAATACAAATGACAGCAGAAAGAATATATGCAAAAGTAAACAGCAAAACGCTTGCAAAGAATTTACTCAAAATAAAATTGAGTCTTGAAAGATTTTTTGTCAAAACAAGTATAGCGGAACCTCTCTGCTTTTCTTCTGCCACAAGGCCCATGAAAACAAAAATCATAACAATCGCAGTTATTGTATAGTGATTTTTGAATAACTGCACATAAGAATCTATATACGTGGGTTCGGGAAAACTAATGCTGATTCCGCCGCCTAAAGTTTTTATAAGTTCATTAATAAATTTGGCGGTTATCGGGCTTAACATTCCGAAAAACAATGCAACTGCAGGAAGAACAATAATCTTAGGAGTCTTCAGAATTTCGAATATTTCTTTTTTGAAAAATTCAAGCTTGTTCATTTATTATTCACCACTTTCAAAAAGATGTCTTCAAGAGATGTTTCAACATTTGAATAACCAATCAGCGGAATGTGGTGCTTGTTAAAAATCGCAGGAATCTCCAAACCTGCTTTTGCGAGGTCCTTAACATGAACAAATAATGTTGAATTATCACTATGCTCGACTTTTTCCACCAATTCAAGTTTGGATAAAGCGGTTTCAATTTGACCGATATCACCGGGTAGAGTTTCGAGAGATATTATATGATGGGAATAATTAATTTTAAGATTTTCAATTGTATCTTCTACGATTGCATTACCTTTATCAAGAATAACGACTCTGTCACAAACTTTTTCGACATCGGAAAGAATATGTGTCGAGAAAAAAACGGTCACTTTATTTTTAAGGCTCAGAATAATATCAATTACTTCTTTCCTGCCAATAGGGTCAAGGGCCGATGTAGGCTCGTCAAGAAATATAATCCTCGGATTTCCGATTAATGCCTGGGCAATTCCCAAACGTTGTTTCATACCTCTTGAATAGTTCCCGATTTTTTTATTTACACCGGTCAGTCCTGTTTTTTCAAGCAGCCGGTCAATTCTTTCTTCAAGTTCCTTTGGTTCAACCGAAAGCAGCTTACCTGAAAATCTTAAATATTCTTTGGCGCGCATCCAGTTATAGAAGTTAGGAACATCCGGTAAAAAACCTATATCTTTGCGGTTCTTATTGCTTCCGAAATGAACTTTCTCGCCGAATATTTTTATTTCGCCCGATGTAGGTTTAGTAATGCCCGTAAGCATTTTGATTGTGGTGGTTTTTCCTGCGCCGTTCGGACCGAGAAAACCATATATTGAACCCATGGGTATTTTGAGATCTATATTATTTACTGCATTTATTTTACTGTATGTTTTAACAAGTCCTTTTATTTCGACAGCAAGCATATTATACAGATTTCTCCTCTCTGAATATCAAATAACCTATCGAACCAAGCATTCCTCCGAATAATATTATTAATAACCACATTATTTTATTGTTGAACCGAACTGTTTCTCTTCTGTAGAGGTCAATCAAAGAATAAATCTGGAGACCAAGCTGAAGTGCGTACAGGGTAATAAGTATCGGCAGATATTTTGCTATGTCATTAAAAACGAAATTATTTATAACAAAATTGAACATATTAATCAATCCTCCTTTTTTAAAATCTTATCATATACACAGATACCGTTCAAGTGTTTTGAGAACAATTTAGGAGACGGTTCTCTGCAGAGAACCGTCTCCTAAAAACCACTGTTATTATGGAAAAATTTTGTGGTATAATATACAAAAACAGAGAAGTAGTCTAAGAGGATCGGATGAAGAAAGAGGAGAGCAAATTAAAAGAGCAAATATGCGAAATAGGCAGAAGGCTTTATCAAAATGGTTTTGTCGCATCAAATGACGGAAATATTTCGGCTAAGATCAGTGAAAATGAATTTCTTATTACACCAACAGGTGTCAGCAAAGGTTTCATGAAGCCGGATATGATTGTCAAGGTTGATGCAAATGGTATTTTAATTGAAGGTCAAAGTGACCCGTCAACTGAAATCAAACTTCATTTGGCTGCTTACAAAGAGAGACGAGACATTAATTCGGTAGTTCACGCTCATTCACCTTATGCCACGGCGTTTGCAGTTGCGGGGATTGCCCTTGATAAGCCTCTGCTTCCGGAAACCATATATACGCTGGGTGATGTTCCGATATCGAAATATGCAACTCCAAGTTCGAAAGAGCTTGCAAACAGCGTAAGCCGCTTATTAAAAGATCATGATGCATTGCTGATGGCGAACCATGGGGCTTTAACAGTCGGCATTGATTTGGAGAATGCATATTTCAAACTCGAAACGCTTGAATTTTATGCAAAGATTAGCTATTTGACACAAATGCTTGGAAAACAAAATGAATTATCGAAGTCCGAAACAGATAAACTTATAGATATGAGAAAATTGTCAAAATTTCCGGGTAAACATCCGGGAATTCAAGAATAAATTTGATTTTGTCGGAGGACTGATATGGAAAATATTATCGAAATTAATAATCTCACAAAGTATTATGGTAAAAGCAGAGGAATCATTGATGTTAGCTTTAATGTTGCAGAGGGCGAAATATTTGGGTTTATCGGTCCAAACGGAGCCGGAAAATCCACAACCATAAGAATTCTGCTGTCACTCATTTATCCGACTTCCGGGAGCGCCAATATTTTTGGTATGGATTGTATTAAATTCGGCCCCGAGATTAAAAAAGAAATCGGATACTTGCCGTCAGAGGTCTTTTACTACGATAATATGAGGGTTATTGATTTATTGAAATACTCTGCCAGTTTCTACAAAAAGGATTGCAGCAAACGTATATCTGAATTAGCTGAAATTATGGACCTCGATTTGACTAAGAAAATCGATGACCTGTCCTATGGAAACAAAAAGAAGGTTGGGATTGTACAGGGCCTTTTACACGAACCGAAGCTGATTATTTTGGATGAACCGACAAGCGGTCTTGATCCGCTGATGCAACAGAAATTCTTTAATCTTTTGGAACAGGAGAATAAAAGAGGTGCAACAATACTCTTCTCGTCTCATATTTTAAGCGAGGTTCAGAGATTATGCGAGCGGGTTGCGATTATCAAAGAGGGTAAGATAATCAAATTAGAAAAAATAAGCAAGTTGAAGGAAGATAATTTCAAGACCTTTAGAATTGAAACCGAAGAAAAAATTGACGCAAAATATTTCGACCTTGATGGTATAAACAACTTTAAAATTGACGGCAATGAAATAAGTTTTATATTCAAAGGAAATATTAATAAAATCATTAAGATGATTGCAAAGCTTGAGATTAAAAACCTGTTTATTGAAGAGCCAACTCTTGAGGAAGTTTTTATGCATTTTTACGAAAAGGAGTAATGGTCATATGAATATGTTTCTTCACGAATTGAAGATGTACAGAAAATCAACAATAATATGGACTGTATCAATTGTTGCACTGATATTGATGTTTATGTCCATTTTTCCTGCCTTTTCAAATAATGCAGAAGATGTGAAAAAGCTTCTGATGGGCTTCCCGGAAGCAGCAAGAAAAGCATTATCCATTTCGATAGACCAGATTACAAGTTACCTGGGATTCTATTCGTATATTTTTGTTTATGTAACTCTTTGCGGTTCAATACAGGCAATGAATATGGGAATTTCGCTTTTGTCAAAAGAAAATAACGGCAAAACGGTTGACTTCTTATTGTCAAAACCGGTGACGCGTACACAAATAATAACGTCAAAGCTCTTAGCAGCTGTAACATGTCTGATTATTACAAATTTAGTTTATTTGGCATCAGCTTATGCAATTTCAATTGTTGTTGTTGACAAACCAATTGACAATAAACTGTTTTTCATGATTTCAATTACACTGATATTTGTTCAGATTATATTTGTATCACTTGGTTTGGTTATTTCTGTATTAACGCAAAAGTTGAAATCGATAACATTTGCTTCACTTGGGATTGTATTCGGTTTCTTTATCGTAGGAATGTTTGGGTCTGTTATCGGCGACACGGTAAGCCGTTATTTAACTCCGTTCAAATATTTTAATCCTTCATACATTATTGCAAATGCGTCATATGAAATTCCGTTTTTGATTACGGCTATAGCTATCGTAATCGTATCAATATCTGCAAGTTATGTTGTTTATTCGAAAAAAGATATTCATGCAGTGTAGGAGGCAGCTATGAATTTATTTCTAAGAGAAATGAAAGCAAATAGAAAATCACTTATAATATGGAGCGTATTTTTATTTATTTTTGTAGCCGCAAGCATGGGCAAATTTGGTGGCTTGTCGGGTTCAACGCAATCAATGAATGAATTAATGTCAAGTATGCCTCAGGGAGTTAAGGATCTTTTTGGTATGAACGGCTTTGATTTATCTTCGATTAATGGCTATTTCGGTGTAATTTTTATGTATCTCGTTCTAGTCGCAACAATCCATTCTGCAATGCTTGGGGCAAATATACTTTCGAAAGAAGAGACTGATAAAACCGCAGAATTTCTTTTCGCCAAACCGATTTCAAGAAATGCGATTGTCAAATCAAAAATTTTAGCCGTTCTGGTAAATATTTTAATCACAAATTTAGTTATATCAGTCAGTTCGATTATTTTTGTAGCTTATTACAATAAAGGGGCTTCAGTCACGACTGATATTATTAATCTAATGATAGGATTATATATTATGCAGCTCATATTCGCATTTATCGGGACAGCCGCAGCAGCAGTATGCAAAAGACCAAAAGCTGTCGGACCGATTGCGACCGCAATACTTCTTGTTACATTTTTCATGTCAATGCTGATTGATCTGAATAGAAATCTCGTTAATCTTAAGTTTTTTACACCTTTTAAATACTTCGATGCAAGAAATATAATCAATAAACAGGGTCTGGATACATTTTTTATTGTTCTTTCGGCTTTGATTATTGTTATTTTGATTAATGTAACATTTGTTTTCTATAAGAAGAGAGATTTGAAAATCTGATATATCCATCAAATTCAGTCTCACAAAATTACAATCCGTTTGAACTTGGTTTTTACAATTATCTCGATGAATTACAATTAGGCAAGAGTTGACATTTAAGATAAGGTATGTCAATATTGAATCATAAAACAATTATCAAACAGGAGAGAGGCGACCCTGATGTTTGAAGACAAAACATTGATTTGTAAAGATTGTTCGAACGAATTTATCTTTACGGAAAAAGAGCAGGAATTCTACGATTCCAAAGGATTTTTGAACGAACCGGCAAGATGCAAAGAGTGCAGAGACATCAAGAAAACTCAGTTTAACAGAGGTTTTGCAAGAAAAAACAGAGAGATGTATGATGCGGTGTGCGCAGAATGTGGCAAAGAGACCAAAGTCCCCTTTAAACCGCATCTTGATAAGCCAATATATTGTGCGGATTGCTTTGCAACTCATAAATAAAAGTATCCATTTTAAAAATGAAATTAATTATTTTTGCCTTGAATTTTTATGAGGTTTTTTTGCATACCATTTTTTTAGATTAAATTTTTAGACACAAAAAAGTCATCGCTTTTCACCCAAAAAAGTATCCACATCCCAAACTTGCCTATAATAGTTATGAACAGATTTATACACACTATCCACAAAATCTTATACACAAAACACATGTTTTGTGTTTTATCTGTGGATAACCGGCCCAATACTTAATATTATTGATTTTGCGACGCTAAATAACAAATTTAAACATTAAAGGTTATTCAGAAGGAAATAAGTATTAAAATGTAGAATATGGTGGTAACAAGATATTACAGTCTGAAATATTTAAGGTATCAATTTATAATAATAATTTACAGGGAGGATGATTGCGCTTATGAAATTAATAATCAGCGGTAAAAACATCGAAATCACAGATGCTCTGAGAGAAAAGGTAACCGTTAAGGTCGGAAAACTTGACAAGTTTTTCAATCACGATATCGAAGCACATGCAACTCTTAGTACAGAAAAAAACAGACATATAGTTGAAGTAACAATTCCTTTTAACGGAATAATTTTAAGAGCCGAGGTTTCCTCAGAAGATATGTACAACTCGATTGACAAAGTCCAGGAAATTTTGGAAAGACAAATCAGGAGAAATAAAACAAGACTGTCGAAAAAAATAAAGGGCGGTGGATTTAAAGCCGATAGTTTTGATTTGATGGTAGGCGGCGATGAGGAACAGGAGTACAGAATTGTCCGTTCAAAGAAGTTTTCCTTCAAACCAATGGATATTGACGAAGCGATTCTTCAAATGAACTTGGTGGGTCATGAGTTTTTTATGTTTGTAAATGCAGAAACAAAAGATGTCAATGTTGTTTATAAAAGAAAGGACGGAAATTACGGTCTTATTGAGCCCGAGTTATAAAATAAATATTGAAATATATTGTAAACAATTGCATTAAAAAGGGGTGGATTTATTATCCGACTGATATATTGGGATGATAATTCTTCCCCTTTTGTAGTATAATTTAGAATGAGTTGTTATCAAATTAATGGGGAGACAAAATGGATTTATACAAAGATTTGAACGGACCGCAATTAGAGGCTGTAAAGCATGTCGACGGACCACTGCTTATTTTGGCGGGTGCCGGAAGCGGCAAAACAAGGGTGTTGACGCACAGAATTGCATATCTTGTAAAGGAAAAGAGCGTCAAACCTTCAAATATACTTGCAATTACTTTTACAAACAAGGCGGCAAAGGAGATGCGTAAAAGGGTTGACACTCTTGTAGGAGATGTAAGCAGCGATATTTGGGTAAGCACTTTTCACTCAACCTGTGTAAGAATTCTAAGACGCGAAATTGAAAAGGTTGGCTTCAATAAAAATTTTGTTATTTTTGATTCGCAGGACCAGCAAACTGTCATCAAAGATTGCCTAAAAATTCTTAATCTGAACGATAAAAATTTTCCGCCAAAGTTAATGCTTGATTATATAGGGAGAGCCAAAGATGAATTAATTGATTCCGCCAAATATGTGAAGATGTATGCGAACGATTTCAGAATGACTAAGATTGCGTCAGTTTTCGAGCTGTATCAGAAGAAACTGAGGGATAACAATGCACTTGATTTTGACGATATCATCATGCTGACAGTAAAACTTTTCAACGAAAATCCTCTTGTCCTTGATTATTATAGCAACAAGTTCAAATATATTTTGGTTGATGAATATCAGGATACGAATACTGCACAGTATGTCCTGATCAGTCTGCTTGCAAAGAATAACAAAAACCTTTGTGTTGTAGGCGATGATGATCAATGTGTTTATATGTGGAGAGGTGCAAATATAAGAAACATACTCGATTTTGAAAAAGAGTTTAAGGATTGCAAAGTAATAAAATTAGAACAAAATTACAGGTCGACAAAAACAATTTTAGATGTTGCCAACAGTGTTATCAAGAATAATGGGGGACGAAAAATTAAAAGCCTCTGGACTGAAAAGCCGCAGGGACAAAAGGTTTTATATTACGAAGCAAACAACGAGCACGAAGAAGCATTGTTTGTAGCATCTGAAATAAAAAAGAATTGCACATTCGAAGGTCATGAATATAAAGACTTTGCGGTATTATATCGAATAAATGCGCAGTCCCGTGTACTCGAAGAAATGTTGATACGTGAAAGTATACCATATAAGATTTTCGGCGGGCTAAGATTCTATGACAGAAAAGAAATAAAGGATATAATTTCATATCTCCGAGTTATCTGCAATCTGTCGGATAACATCAGTTTGAAAAGGATAATCAACGTCCCGAAAAGAGGAATCGGAGAAACAACTGTCAGCTTAGCTGAAAATGTTGCGAACAATAAAGGCGACAGTATATATTCTGTGATTTCAAAAGCAGACAGCATTCCCGAATTAAAAAAAGCAGCGCCGAAATTCATTCCTTTTGTTTCTTTAGTTACGAATTTAAGTGAAATGAGCAAGACCATAAAGATTTCGGAACTGATTACCGAAATAATAGAAAAATCAGGCATTCAGGAAGAATATAAGAATGAAAATACAGTTGAATCCGAAACAAGATTAGAGAATATTAAGGAATTTATCTCTGTTGCACTCGAATTTGAAGCATCTGACAACGAACAGGGACTGGATGAGTTCCTTGCCGGTGTTTCGCTTGTTGCCGATATAGACAACTTTAAAGAAGAGAGCGATTATGTTGTTTTAATGACACTTCACAGCGCGAAAGGTCTTGAGTTTCCGGTCGTATTTATAGTTGGCATGGAGGAAGGCGTTTTCCCGGGTTATCGTTCAATAGGCAGCGAAACAGAATTAGAAGAGGAAAGAAGATTATGTTATGTGGGAATAACTCGATCCATGGAGAAACTTTATTTATCCAATACGAAAAGCAGAACCTTATTTGGCAGTACTACGTACAACAGAGCATCACGTTTCTTAGGTGAAATGCCGCCAAAACTGTTGGATGAAAAATGGAAGACTGAAATTAAAAAAGAACCCAAAAAGGTCAATAATAAAGGTATCGGAACATTCAAATCAGTTGAATCATTCTTTGAACAGAAGAAAACCATTTCAGATACCGATTATAAGGTCGGGGATATGGTTGAACACAAAAAGTTCGGTGTTGGAATCGTGACAAAAATGGAAAAAGAAAACGATGACTACAAGGTTGAAATTAAGTTCAAAGATTCAGGGATGAAGAGACTCATGGCTGCTTACGCCAATTTAAAAAAACATGATTGACAAATCGGAAAAAACGATTTATAATATTAATAATTCAATGGCTTAGAAGTTTATCAGAGTAAAGCGATAAAGCGAGGTGTTTAAAGTGGATAAATGGAAGATTTATACGCCTGAAGGGGCCCAGGACATACTTTTCGATGAATGTTTTGCGAAAAGAAACATTGAACAAAAAATAAGAAACTTATTCAGGGAATGCGGATACTACGAAGTCGAAACTCCGACATTGGAGTTTTATGATGTGTTTGCCTCAGAAAACGGCCAGATTCCGAACGAGACAATGTTTAAAATATTTGACCAGCAGGGAAGAATATTGGTATTAAGGCCTGATCTGACAGTTCCTATTGCAAGGATAACCGCAACAAAATACAGGAATATGAAATTCCCACTCAGATATTTTTATATCGGAAACACTTTCAGATATAACGAATTGGGCGGAGGCAAGCAAAAGGAATTTACCCAGGCCGGCGTCGAAATATTAGGCGTAAGCACTCCCGAAGCCGAGGCTGAGGTAATTGCAACGGCTATAACTTCATTACGATGCACGGGACTTGATAATTTCCAGATAGACATCGGACAAATAGACTTTTTCAGAGGAATTATGGAAGAGACGGGACTTTCCGAAAAAGAAATCGAGCAAGTAAGAGTATTGATTGACAAAAAAGATAATGTTGCGCTTGAAGAACTTGTCTATACACATGATATAAGAGATGACCTGAAAGAACTGATATTAAATATTCCGGGACTGTTCGGCTCGGCGGATGTTATTGAAAAAGCTGAAGAAATTGGATTAAGCGAGAAAACCCAAAAGGCAATCGACAATTTAAGAAAAGTGCTTGAAATTTTGGACGATTATGGTTACAGCAAATATGTTTCGGTTGACCTGGGAATGATTCAGAGTTTGAATTATTACACAGGTATAATATTCAGAGGTTTTACATACGGAGTCGGGTTCCCCATTCTAACCGGCGGAAGTTACAATAATCTTGTCGGACAATTTGGAAAGAACTGTCCGGCTACAGGCTATTCACTCGGAATAAACATGATTATGGGAGCATTGGAAAGGCAAAAAATTGAAACTGACAAACCTCATGTCGACAGTTTGATTTGTTATGGCGAAAAAGGAAGGAAGAACGCCTTTAAAATTTGCAATGAGCTCAGAAATCAGGGGCTTTCGGTTGAAATTGACATTGAAAACAAGGGGATTGATTCTGCAAAGGAGTTCGCAAAGGGAAAAGATATCGGAGGAGTTATATTTGTATTCGATGAAAAGAAAATTGAGATTCATGACATTGAATCCGGCGAAATTACAGCCACAACAATTGAGGAATTAGTAAAATAATAGTTTAAAAGAATAAAGAAATGCAAAAGAAACAAAAGCATACATTTCGGAGGTAAAAATGAGATATTTAACGATAGCACTTTCAAAGGGAAGATTAACCGACTTATCGGTAGATTTGTTCGAGGCCATTGGTATTGACTGCTCTGAATTGAAAGGCTCTTCGAGAAAGCTGATTATAACGGATGAGAAGAATAAAATTAAGTTTTTTCTGGTGAAGCCGGCGGATGTTCCGACTTATGTGGATTATGGCGCAGCAGATATGGGGATTGTCGGAAAAGATACATTGATGGAAGAAGGCCGTAATCTTTATGAGGTAATAAATCTCGGGTTTGCGGCATGCAAGATGGTGGTGGCAGGTCCCGAAAAGCTTCAGGGGAAACTCGATAAGTTAAACAATAAAAGAGTTGCGACAAAATATCCGAGAATTGCGAGAGAATATTTTGAACATAAAAAAAGAGAATCAATTGAGGTAATAAAGCTTAATGGATCGGTCGAACTGGCACCTTTAGTGGGTTTGTCGGAAGTAATTGTCGATTTGGTTGAAAGCGGCAAAACGTTGAAGGAAAACGGGCTTGTCGTTTTCGAGACAATAGCCGAGATA
>JBAZRJ010000049.1:0-11595 GCA_041662985.1 Clostridia bacterium | reverse complement strand
ACGGAATGCTTCACTGCAAAGTTCTTATGAGATCAAACGATGCTCCTGAGGCGACTTTTATGAATGCTTTTGCTTTTATAATGCTTCAAAAGCGTATTGCCGACACATTAGGTTACAATATGGGCTCATATACTCATCGCGCAAATTCATACCATTGCTACGAGAAGGACTTCAAATTAATAGAAGGCTATATGCGCGGAATTGACAGCGACGAAGAGATTACATACGACTATGAAGATTTTTATAGAGATTTGATGGAAGAAAGCATACCTGAAATAGAAAAGAAAGTAACGCAGTTAAAAGAAAACATGGGAATGAAATAATCTCAGAATGGAAAGACTTTTTCTGCAGTTATAATCCCAAAAAGATATATGAATTCTGAGTCAATATTCGTCAGAAATAATACATACTATTTCTGACGAGGTGATGATATGAATCGTGAAATTATACATAAATATGGCAAATATAGATTGAAAATTTCTGCAAAATATAATAGAATAACATTAAAATTATAATACTGTAAGGAGGTTCAAAATGTTTAAAAAGAGCATTGCGATTTTATGTACATTATCTCTTTTGATTTCTCAATGTGTGCTTACAAATGTTTCGGCAAGGGCCGATAAAACCGCTCCGGTCATTAAAGCGGCTACACCTTCAAACAACAAGACGGGTATAGCTACCAATATTAAAATCAGTTTGAAATTCAGCGAAAATATTTACAAAGGCAAATATTTTCCTAAAATCAAAATCACCAAATCAGGCAAATCTATAAAAATTAGCTCGGGAATTTCTAAAAACTATTTAAAGATAGGCCATTCTTCATTATTGGAATATGGCACAAACTACATAATATCGGTGCCTGCGGGAGCGATTAAGGACAAGTCGGGAAACAACCTTAAAAAGACAGTTACATTAAAATTCAAAACGAAAGCAAAACCTGTAGATCCAAATGTAAAAATTCTTAATAATGCATTGCACGATATTTCCATCTCATCAAAGGTTAAGAAGGATTACGAAAATAAATTAAAACCGACCGCTATACAAAGAAGTGACTATCAATATAAAGCCCAGATATATTATTATCCGAACGGTACACTTGATTATATTAAGACTGATTCGAATACTTTGATTGCCCACAGCTATTCAGATGCTATAATAATGTGTGATTATTCAATCTGTGAAAACAGTGCGACAGCTTTAACAACAAGAAGTGCAATAGTGGCTGGGACATATGACTTCACTGCTAACAATGCGGGAGTGAAAGTATTAATGACTGCTCTTTCTGAAAACAGGGATCTTGAAACTTTCCGCTCGATTGCAAACAATTTATCAGTAAGCGCGGATTTATTGAATAAAATGAAAAGTAGTCTCGGGTACAATCAATTTGGTGCTGTTATATATGGAAAGTCATCAAAAGGAATATTGGTTGGAAAGTATGTATTTATAAATCCTGAGTGGTTTAATGATTCTTATCCAAATGGATTGTATTATTGCATAGACCCTGAAAACAAAACTGATTTTGGAAAATCATTCACCACCGGTTACAAAACAAATTATGACCGGATTCCATAACAATTAGATTTTAACGATTTTTTGAGTGAATTCCTGACCGGAGGTCCTAAATTCAGGATTCTGATAACCCAATACATATTGATCTGTTGAGAATGCTTCGATTTGGAGCATTCTTTTTATATGCGGATTATCGGATTTTACATAATCCGAGGTTTTCATTATGACAGGAAGTTTTGCTGATTTTTTCATGGCGTTTAAAAGGTCTTGACCTTTGTTTGTAAATCCGAGGATTCTTATGTACTTTGGACCGTTTGATTTTAAGAATATTTTGTGGTCGTTTTTTGTAACGCCGCCGAGGACATTGATTAATATCCTTTGAATTCTTGTTTTTGTGTACCTTTTAGTACAAACAGAGTCGATAAGGTTATTTAAAGTTCCTGATGTCTCGGCAGCTTTCATGATTCTATTTTCCAGGCCTTCTGTAACGTTTGGCACCTCTTTTATTTCAGCATACGACATTCTTCTTAATGCCGATAAAATAATGTTATCAAAGGATTCTAAAGATACAGGACCTCTGCCGTTTTTGAATTCATCTTTTAAGACGGATAAAGAATCAGGCGGAACAGATTGTTTCAGAGCCATGGAATTCAGGGCGTTAGCAGATGAAAAAATCTCATTTCTTATTGCAGTTGCGCTTGAAATTATTCCTGATAAATCCGAATCACTGTAGGCATTTGAGATTCTTTTTAATGTTCGCGGAGTGATGCTGCTATTCAATTTTACTAAAGCTTTCAAATATTCAATTGCGAGAATGTTGTTTGAATTACCGATGATTTCTTTAAAATCAGTAACATCATAAGCAATTGATTTTAAATATTCATTTAAAGCCAATTCGCGCGCCTGAGGGAAATTTAGACCGCAAGCCATGAACTTTTTAAGAAGAGATTTATAAACTTCTGGTTCGCGGACAAGAATTTCAGCGATTTCCTTCAGACTTTCAAGATTTCCCGATTCGCTTCCGAAACAAATTGTATCAACGATACCGAGACTGTCAAGAAGCATAACTGAAGCATATGCAAACGATTCGGCGCTTGAAGCCGCAAATACAAAAGGGAGTTCGATTACAAGGTCAGCACCATTAATAAGGGCTGCGCGCGCGCGCGCCCATTTATTTATAATCGCAGGCTCACCGCGCTGAACAAAATTACCGCTCATAACACAGACGGTATAATCGGCACCTGTAATGCGCTTTGATTCCTCCAAATGATAGAGATGGCCGTTATGAAATGGGTTGTATTCTGTTATAAGTCCCAGAACCTTCATTGAAAGACGCTCCAAACAAGTATTTTGTTTAATTATACACTAAAATGGATAAATGCTGTCGATGTTTTGTTGAAATTGTCCATAAAAATTTCTCAAAACAATGGCTTCAAATATAGATATATTTTGGCTTTCTATGATATAATAATTGTGGTTTATACGACATGGATGGGTTGATGAGGAATGAAATGAAAAAAACACATAAAGTTTTGATTGCAGTTACTATAATGCTTACTATATTTTCTTTTTATTCGATTTTAGCAATTAATCAGGCGTATAAAATAAATTTTGAGTGGTACTCACAGTACCATCAAAAATATTCGTATGATTCACGTGATTTCTTAAAAGATAGTTGGTATTTATCAAGATATCCCAATGAAATGCAATTTATGATAATAAACGGAAAGGATGAGTACCGGAATTTTTTGGACATACATCCGAATATGTCGGCATGCTTATCTGAGGAAGAATTGAAAGAAACAGTATACATCTATTGTTCATTTGGACGTGTTTATTCACCGGATTACAGAATAAAAGTAAAAGATATTGTTCAGATTGGGAATGTTGTCGAAATTAAAATAAGCATTAACAGCCCGACTGCTGATTCGCAAGATGCAATGGACAGTGGAGAAAAGACAGCGATTTTGAAAAAATATGTCCCCGAAGATATTATTAAAATCAACAAAAATAATTTTTTCACTAAGGGCGAAATATGGTTCATTATCAAAAATCAGGACGGCAAGGTTTTTTATAAGATGTATCACATTATCAAGTGACGAAAATATATTTATGTTGCGAAAATCATAAAAAGGAGGCAGACGGATGAAAATCACGAACGACACAATTGAACATATTGCAAAACTTTCGAGATTAAAACTTTCAGAGAGTCAAAAGGATACACTTACATCAGAAATGGGAAATATCATTAATTATGTAGATAAGCTGAACGAACTTGATACTAAGGGAGTTGAACCTAAATCACAGGTAATACCCCTTCAGAATGTTTTCAGGGAAGATGTCGTTGCGGAGTCTCTCGACAAAGACGAATTGCTTTCAAATTCCGCATGTTATGACGACGGTGCATTGAAGGTACCAAAAGTAGTTTAAGTAAACTGCGGTTATTTTGCGACAGGAGGAGATCAAAAGTGGAACTAAATGTGTTTACCGCCCATGAACTAAGCGGTATGTTGAAGAAAAAAGAAATAAGCGCAGTGGAAATATCTGAAATCTTTTTAAACAGAATTGAAAAAATCGATGATAAAGTTCAGAGTTTCATCACTGTATGTAAAATGGAAGCCCTAAATAAAGCGGCCGAGGTTCAAAAGAAAATAGACGGAGACGCGAATTTGGCTGAATTGGCCGGAATACCCGGAGCCATTAAAGATAATATGTGCACAAAAGGAATTCTGACAACATGTGCATCAAAGATTCTGCACAATTTTGTTCCGCCATATAATGCAACCGTCGTAGATAAGCTTAATTCAAATGACGTGGTTCTTTTGGGGAAACTGAATATGGACGAATTTGCAATGGGGGGATCCACTGAAACATCATATTTTAAGAAGACGAGAAACCCATGGAATCTTGATTGCGTTCCGGGTGGTTCAAGTGGTGGGTCTGCGGCTTCTGTAGCAGCCAATGAGACTGTTTTTGCGCTGGGCTCAGATACGGGCGGCTCCATAAGACAACCTTCGTCATTTTGCGGTGTGGTGGGTTTAAAACCGACGTATGGCTCCGTATCGAGATATGGACTAGTTGCTTTTGCTTCATCGCTTGATCAAATCGGACCAATAACAAAAGATGTTACCGACTGCGCAATAGTTATGAATGCTATTTCGGGGCACGACCACATGGATTCGACATCTTCGGACAGAGCATATCCCGATTATAAAGACGGGCTTATTAACGACATAAAAGGCATGAAAATAGGGATACCGAAAGAATATATCGCAGAAGGAATAAATGATGAAGTAAAAAAATCGATTCTTGATTCGATAAAAACATTTGAGATGCTTGGAGCCACATGCGAAGAATTTGCACTGCCAATTACTGAGTACGCAATTCCGGCATATTATATAATCTCATCCGCGGAAGCAAGCTCAAACCTTGCAAGGTATGACGGAATTAAGTACGGCTTCAGAGCGGATAAATTCGATGATTTACTTGATCTTTACATGAAAACCAGAAGCGAAGGATTTGGAACAGAGGTTAAGAGAAGAATTATGCTGGGAACATTCGCATTAAGTTCGGGCTATTATGATGCGTATTATAAAAAGGCATTGCAGGTTCGTGGGCTTATAAAAAAAGGCTTTGACGAAGCTTTTTCAAAGTATGATTTTGTAATTGGTCCGACAGCGCCAACCACTGCCTACAAATTCGGTGAAAAACTAAGCAATCCTTTGGAGATGTATCTTGGTGATATTTACACAGCGTCGGTTAACATTGCAGGACTACCTGCAATGAGCATACCATGTGGTTTTGACAGCAAAAATTTACCTATTGGACTTCAGCTGATTGGAAAGCAGTTTGACGAAAAAACGCTTATCAGAGCGGCTTATACTTTTGAACAAAACACAGAGTTTCATAAGAAGAAAGCACAAATATAGATGGAATCAGGAAGATTAAAAACGAACATACAAATAAAAACCAAATTTGAATATTTAATGTTTTGACTTTAAATGCGAGGTGATTTAAATGAATTACGAATTGATTATTGGATTGGAAGTTCATGCTGAATTGTCAACTAAATCTAAAATATATTGCACCTGTACAACTGAGTTCGGCGGAGAACCAAACACCCATTGCTGTCCTATATGTATCGGGATGCCGGGAGTCCTGCCTGTCCTCAATAAAAAGGTTGTTGAATATGCTGTTCGCGCAGGTATTGCAACCAATTGCAGGATTTCAGATTACAGCAAACAGGACAGGAAGAGCTATTTTTACCCCGACCTGCCAAAAGCATACCAAACATCGCAGTTTGATTTACCGCTCTGTTTAAATGGTTATGTTGACATTATTGATAACGGCGAAACAAAAAGGATAGGCCTTACAAGAATACACATTGAAGAGGATGCGGGAAAATTAATCCACGATGACAGAGGCGGAGGAACAATCCTGGACTTTAACAGATGCGGTGTACCTCTGATAGAAATAGTGGGCGAGCCTGATTTAAGAAGTGCGGAAGAAACTAAAATTTATATCGAAGCACTAAAATCAATACTGGAATATATCAATGTTTCTGACTGTAAGATGGAGGAGGGCTCTTTGAGAGCCGATGTAAATATTTCATTGAGACCTTACGGGCAGAAGGAATACGGAACCAGAACCGAGTTAAAGAATCTGAATTCAATTAAAGCGATTGTTAAGGCTATTGAATTCGAATCCAAGAGACAGGAGAGACTGCTTGATTCCGGAGGAACCGTTGTACAGGAGACAAGACGTTGGGACGACATTAAGGGTATTACATATTCAATGAGAAGCAAGGAAGAAGCCCATGATTACAGGTATTTTCCGGAACCTGACCTTGCACCGATTGTTGTTGATAAAAAATGGCTTGAATCTATAAATTCAACACTGCCCGAGTTGCCAAGTGCCAGAAAAAAGAAATATATTGATAAGTACGGACTTCCTGAATATGACGCCGCTATTCTTACATCAACGATACAGTTGTCCGATTTTTTTGAAGAGGCTGTTGAAAACAGTAAAAATCCGAAAGCTGTCAGCAACTGGATAATGGGTGATTTGATGAAGATTCTGAAAGAAAAAGAAATTGAACCTTCTGATATTCCTTTTAAGGGGGAATATCTTGCAAAAATGATAAATATGATAGATGAGGGAAAAATTAGCGGAACAATAGCTAAAAAAGTGTTTGAAAAGATGTTTGAATCAGGGAAATCACCCGATGAAATTGTTAAGGACGAGGGACTTGAAGTGGTTAACGATGAAGATGAACTATTTACTGTCGTGAAAGATATAATAGATCAGAACCCTCAGTCGGCAGCTGATTTCAAGGCGGGAAAAGAAAAAGCAATAGGATTTTTAATGGGGCAGGCAATGAAAGCAACAAAGGGCAAAGCGAACCCTCAGGTAATAGGCAAAATATTGAGAGAAGAACTTGCTAAAAGACAGAATGCCTGAATTTAGACAGTTTATAAAAATAGACTTGTATACAATAAACAAAATGTATATAATAATAATGGTTTTAATAAGAAGGTTTTTTACATCGGAGGGAGCTATAACCAATGAGTTTTATCAGAAAAATTATCGAACAGGCAATATCGGACAGAAAAACAATCGTTTTACCTGAGGGAAATGATACAAGGGTAATTGAAGCAGCTTCAATACTATTGAAAAACAATGTTGCGAATGTTGTAATAATTGGAGATGAAGCCGAGATTAAAAGCATTTCACAGGGTTTTGACATTTCCGGAGCCACAATAGTATGTCCCGAGAAATCAGACAAATTTGAGAAGTATGTAAATGCATTTTATGAACTGAGAAAAAACAAAGGCGTTACGTTGGACCAAGCAAGAGAAACAATGAAAAATTATAATTATTGGGGTGCCATGATGGTGAAAATGGGCGAAGCCGATGGAATGGTTTCCGGAGCCGCACATTCAACTGCTGATACATTAAGACCTGCACTTCAAATAGTTAAAACTGCTCCGAATACAAAACTTGTATCGGGGTTTTTTGTGATGGTGGTACCTGATTGCGATTTTGGAAGCAACGGCACCTTTGTTTTTGCGGATTGCGGACTTAATCCAAATCCTGATGCAGATCAACTATCAGAAATTGCTATTGCATCGGCTGATTCATTTAAAATGCTTACAAATATTGAACCAAATGTCGCGATGCTTTCATTCTCGACATACGGAAGCGGAAAAGATGCAACAGTCGACAAGGTAATTGATGCAACAAAAATTGCAAAGAAAAAGGCACCGGATTTAAGGATTGACGGTGAACTTCAGGTTGATGCAGCCATTGTTCCGGAAATAGCTCTAAGAAAGGCTCCGGGAAGCGAGGTTGCAGGGTGTGCAAATGTTCTTATTTTCCCCGACTTAAATTGCGGCAACATTGCGTATAAACTTGTTCAAAGACTTGCAAAAGCAGAGGCTTACGGACCGTTGACGCAAGGCCTTGCAAGACCTATTAACGATTTATCCAGAGGCTGCAGTGCCGATGATATAGTTGGAGTGGTTGCCTTAACTGTGGTTCAGGCTCAGAATATATAACGTGAATGGAGAAAGATTGCAATGAAAATTTTAGTTATAAATGCAGGAAGTTCTTCTCTGAAGTTTCAGTTTATTGACATGGACGGAGAAATCCTTTTGGCAAAAGGTATATGCGACAGGATAGGAATTGACGAATCAGTTCTGAAATACTGCAAAAACGGGAACGAAGAGTTGGTTTTCAATAAAGAGATGAGAAATCATGCAGAGGCTATAAATATAGTAATTGAAGCTCTTATGAATCCAAAATACGGTGTCATTAAAGATGTTTCGGAAATTGCCGGTGTTGGACACAGAGTATTGCACGGAGGAGAAAAATTCCACGATCCCGTTGTAATCAACGGAAAGGTTATGGATGTAATTAGAGAATGTATCCCCCTCGGTCCGCTTCACAATCCTGCTAATTTAATGGGAATTGAAGGTTGCAGAGACGCAATGCCTGACACAATAATGGTAGGTGTATTTGATACAGGTTTTCACCAGACGATGCCGAAATATGCCTATATTTATCCTCTTCCATATTCTGTTTACGAAAAATATGGAATCAGAAAATACGGATTTCATGGAACATCACATATGTATGTCACAAAGAGAGCCGCAAAGATGCTTAATAAGCCGATATCAGAGCTTAAACTTATTTCCTGCCACTTAGGCAACGGATCAAGTATTTGCGGTGTCGAATACGGAAAATGTGTTGATACGAGCATGGGATTTACTCCGTTGGATGGACTTGAAATGGGAAGCAGATGCGGTTCGATAGATCCTGCAGTTGTTACGTTCCTGATGGATAAAGAAGGATTTTCGCCTTCGGAAATGATGAATTATATGAACAAGAAGTCCGGATTGCTCGGAGTATCCGGAATAAGCAGCGATTTCAGGGATGTCCAGGCAGCTGCGAAAGAAGGAAACAACCGTGCCCTGCTGTCAATTGAGATATTAAGCTATGGAGTAAAAAAGTTTATTGGCGCTTATGCAGCTGCAATGAACGGTATTGATGCAATCATTCTGACAGGCGGAATCGGTGAAAATGATATGGCTATAAGAAGAAGAATTACTGAAAATATGGACTTCCTCGGAATAGAAATTGACAACGAAAAGAATAAATCAAGAGGTATTGAGATAGACATAAGCACAGATGAAGCAAGGGTTCGGACATTGGTTGTCCCGACAAACGAAGAACTTGCCATAGCGCGTGAAACTTTAAATTTAATAAAATAACGGATCGACCTGATATTGCCGCTTAGTTTATTGACAAACAATGCTTAAGTTAGTATAATGTCATTTGTCGGTTTTAAAGGGATACGGAGTATACAAATGAAAATTGATGTCTCAGAAATAAAGAACATAAAAAATGCTTCGTTGAATATTGACATAACCGATACAATTAATGGCTTATCGGATACATCAAACGATTATGATTTCTATAAAAATGCAAATTTTATCGGTAAAATCGAAAATTCGGATGGTGTATTGAAGTTAAAAGGGCGTTTAAAGATTGCATATAAGATAAAATGCTTCAGATGCCTTAAGGATGTAGAAGACAACCTTGATATAGGCATAAAAGAAGTCTTTTCCAAATCAAATAAAGACGGATACGAAGATATCTATTTATTCGAAGAGGACCATATAGAAATAGATGACGCATTGAGAGATAATATTCTGCTCAAACTGCCTATGAAAAAGATTTGCAGAGATGATTGCAAGGGTCTGTGCGCTTCATGCGGAAAAGATTTAAACTCAGAGAAATGCGATTGTAAAAGAGATGAGATTGACCCAAGACTTGAAGATTTAAAGAAATTTTTCAAATAAAATATTGAAATACAGATGCAGGAGGTGTTATTAATGGCAAATCCACGAAGTAGATGGTCGAGTGCGAGAACCGGAGCAAAAAGAGCACATTGGAAATTGGAATTACCGAATATAGTTAAGTGTCCTCAGTGTCACGCATATAAATTGCCTCACAGAGTATGCAAAGAATGCGGCTTTTACAAGGGTAAAGAAGTTATTAAGATGGAAGTTGATAAAAAATCCAAATCCAAATAAAAACTTATGTAAAGCAGCAGTTTTACTGCTGCTTTTTGCATGCAATCAAATTGGGGATGGGGGAATCTACGACCCCGATTTTTGTTGATATTTAAGTAGAGGGAGGCTTTCTGCTTGAAAAAAGAAACCGGAGTTGTTAAAAGCGTAGTGCCGGGAAGTATTGCCTACGAGGCTCAAATCAAAGCGGGCGATTCTATTGTTTCAATTAACGGTGAAAAAATAAACGACATATTCGATTATAAATTTTTATCTGCAAATGAGGATTTGCTTATTGAAGTTACCAAAAAAAACGGTGAGCTGTGGAAAATCAGTGTCGAGAAAGAAGAATATGAAGACCTCGGAATTGAATTCAGAGAATATTTAATAAATGATGAGAAAAGCTGCACAAATAACTGTATCTTTTGTTTTATAGACCAACTGCCCAAAGGTATGAGAAAAACTCTTTATTACAAGGACGATGATTCGAGGCTTTCATTTTTGACCGGAAATTATATAACTCTTACAAATATGAGTAAAGCGGATATTGACAGAGTTATAGGATATAAGATGTCGCCGATAAACATTTCTGTTCATACCACAAATCCTGAACTGCGAAAGAAGATGATGAAAAACAGGTTTGCCGGAGACGTTATGAAAAAAATTTCTTTGCTGGATGCAGGCGGTGTAAAACTGAACTGTCAGATAGTCTTATGCAGGAACATAAATGACAAATCAGAGCTTGACAGAACTATTTCGGATCTTTCAAAACACTATCCGAATATTCAAAGTATATCGGTTGTACCTGTCGGAACAACAAGATACAGGGAAGGGCTGACTCCGTTAAATAAATTTGACCGCGAAAGTTCCGTGGAAGTTATTAAGCAAGTGACTGACTGGCAGGAAAAACTAGTCGAAAAACTTGGCACAAGATTAGTTTATCTTGCGGACGAATTTTATATTATGGCAGAACACGAAATGCCCAAATACGAGGATTATGAAGATTTTCCTCAAATAGAAAACGGTGTGGGTTTGATTGCGATGCTTATGAAAGAATTCCGAGAACAATTTGAAATCCTGAAAAAGGAAGATGTTAAAGAGAGTCTGAAGAGAAGAAGAGGAAACATTGAGAAAAGGCATGTAAGTATTGCAACCGGCGTTTCTTCATATAAATATATAAATGAAATTGCTGAAACCTTGTCGAATTTCTTTAAAATTACTGTTTCCGTTTATCCGATCGTCAATACATTTTTCGGTGAAGAAGTAACCGTTACAGGACTTATAACCGGAAACGATATTATTAATCAATTGAAAAAAACTGATTTGGGCGAAGAATTGCTTATTTCAAAAAGTATGTTAAAAGCGGATGAAGATATATTTCTTGATGACATTTCTGTTATCAAACTTCAGAAAGTTTTAAAAACAAAAGCGGTAATTGTTGAAAATAACGGAAAAGACGTTATTGAAAAGGTATTGGGAAAAGTTATATAATAATGGATAAGATGTTTGTAGT
>JBAZRJ010000048.1:0-11666 GCA_041662985.1 Clostridia bacterium | reverse complement strand
TCAGCCGAAAAGGTCTTTGGCTACACGCAAAACAATTGGCTACACGCATGTGCGCTAGCGCAATTGGCTACACGCATTCGTATAATAGTTTACCAACCTGCTAGTTTTTTCTGTGTCATTTCTGCAATTTGCCACATATGTCTACATACGCTCGTAGATTCTCCAAGATTCCCTTATTTTCAGCATTTCCTTTTTCCTGTGGCTACACGCATGTTGTTTCCCACGGTGTTTGTGGCTATTCACCGGTGGCTACACGCATACTCATCCCACGCTCATAATCCCTGTCAAAAACTATCAGCTTTGTCCAATTTGTGTATAACAAAAATGCCCACGCTTTTATGCATGGGCGGGTAGAATCGAGAGGGAAGTGGCTAATGGGGGAGAGATGTTGGAAAAAAGCCAAATGTTGATACGTTTTGAAAATGTCACTTGGATAAAAGTAATTCTCCTTCTTCTATCACCACGCAGTCACGCAGGTCGATGTAGAGAGGTTGATTTTTAACTTCATAGTTTTCCGTGTCATCTTCAAATGTTGTAATCTTTTCGTTAATAGTAAACACTTGTCCAATATTATCGGAATACCAATAACGAGGGCCGGATACCTGGGTAATTCTAACCTTTATGACTTTTGCATTTGTCATGACATTTCTCCTTCTTCTACAACTTCACAATCACGAACGTCAATATGACGTCCGTTTCCCCCTTTGACTTTGTAATTTTTTGTGCCATCCTTAAAGACTAAAATTTTCTTTAATACATCATAGACTTTTCCAATTTCGTTTTTATACCAATAATAATGCCCTGAAACTTTTGTAATTTTTACTTGCATGGTGTGTACTCCTGTGCAAAACGTTGGTGGATTTATTGGGGGAAATTATGCCCCTGCTCTAATTTCGATTAGAATAGATGGATTTTCTACCATTCTACAGGGATTTTACCGATTACCAGGTCACTGCTTTCCAGCCTTTTCCAAGTTTTGAAGCCTCTCCTACAGCGTCTTCAGTTAAGGCAAACCAAAGAGCTTTTAAAGACTTTGTTGTTTTACCTTTAGGATAAGCAAGAAACTGCTTGCCATTTGTTACAACACATCCACCCGCGCCGGGGGTGGAGAACACTGCTTTAGATGTTATAGCCTTCAAGGCAGCCTCCTGTTGAAAATATTATTTCAATTCTTTCTAAAATGATAATAACATGTAGCACAAAGTTTGTGCCCTTGATATTTTTTATCTTTTGAAAATTTGGTTGTAAACACACGAATCAAGTCTGTACCGAGATGCTTGTTACCACATATCGTACACTTTTGTATTTGTCGATTTGTTTTTCGTGTCTTGTTCATTTTTATATCTCCTTGATTAACACAAGTATACCACAAACTTCCAACCTGTCAAGGGTTATATCGACTCAAATTCTTTAATTACTTCCGAAAGCTTTTTTTCAGTATAGCCACCATCAATCATCATTTTAGCGGCATTTTGTTTGTTACTAGCAAAGTATCCATTCCTATCATGGTCTTTGCCGTTCAAAACTTCCTTAAGACTCACAATCTCAGCTTCTACAGAGTAGATTCTTTCTCCACGAGTATCCCAAATCCAAGTAACACCATTATCATCAATGTATTTATACATGTAGTTTACTCCAAAGCAACCATATGGCATCACCTGCGTCTTCTGAATAAAACAGACCGGGGCAATCTTCCTCTGAAAATTCAAAGTAATTGGAAGCCGCCTGTCCGTAACGTTGACTCGGATAATCACCCGCCCAATACTCTTTTTCAAACTGTAATAAGTTTTCCTTTGTGAACTTCATTAAATCCTTCCTTCTTTTATACGGCTCTTAAGCCAGGTTTTGAAGTCACGATTTTCGATAACACGGAACGAGCGGTCAATCCTGATAGTAGGAGTAATAAATCCTTTTGCTCCGATAATTTTTGAAACAACGAAAGCATACTCTTCAAAAGAGGTAATACTACCGTTTTCGTCAGCATATTTTGCAAGAGCCTTCTCAATCTTTTTCAAAAATTTAGTACGTCCTTCAGCCGCTTCAATATTACGAATGCTAAGGTTACGCCTGTCTCCATAAGAAGTTTCCCATGCATAAGGCACACGAATTTTATCACTAGGCTGACTGGAACGAAGGTTATATTGGCAGGTGATTTCAAAACTTCCGAGGATATATTCCTTGTTGCAAACGTAATCATTATAAAACTCATATCGTTCTTCGCCCGCTGGGGGGAACCTTTTATACACAGGGCGAATATATACATGACCAAACTCACCAGATTCATATAACTCAACCAGCATCAGAGGTTCATTGACTTTGCTTTCACCATAAGTTTCAAAATTGTATTTCACGCGCTCTCCTTGTGAATGAAATTGCTATTTTATAACGATTTCGTTATTGTACACCCTTTAGCCAAATATGTCAAGCCTTTTTAAAAAGTCGCTTCATATGATATTTATAATATTCCTTTTCTCCACGATACACAATCCAATTATTACCGCGAAGTCTCTCTGATGCACGGACAGAACGAATAGCCGCCAACCATTCTTTTACCTCAACTCCCATAAAATTTAATGCGTCTTTATGAGAATCAAATAAATAATTGAATTCAAAAACCCATTCGGTTCCTAATTTACAAAATGATTCTACCACATATTTATTCATGTGTTCTCCTTTTGAATTTATACAAGTTTATCACGAATGTTTATAATTGTCAAGGGTAAAAATAATCGTATCCTATATGTGTATTATATGTAGTTCATATTAACGATATGGGAATCTCCCATATGCCAACAAGGATTCTCCCTGATGCTAGTACAATGATACAATACTGGTACTTGACATTTTGACTGTTGTGTGGTATATTTTATGCTCAAAAGGAGAATAAAAATGGCTGTTAATTTGAAAAAGGCTATTGCAAAATACGGTACTTCTGACGACATAACTCGCTGGCTTTTAAGCGATGGACAATTTTTGTGCGTTCCTGACTATGAAGACCATCGTATTATAGGGGAATTTTGCACTATAGATTGGATGGAATTTATAGCAAAAGGTCATGTTTCTTTACATTTTGATAGGACTTCCGCATATATGTCCCTGCGGGTGGATGCTGATTTAACTGTAGAGCAACGCAGGACGTTTCAAAAGTTGTATGAACGGGATGAGTTTTTTGAAGTGCATGAACTTTATATTAGGGTACACGATGGGCGTGATTTTCAAGAAGCCTTACATATTAAAGGATTCGATGAATGCAAACTCTGGTTAACTGATATTATTGCATATAACTGCGCTATAGATTAAACCTTGACAAATTTATAAGAAGTGGTATACTATAGTCATTCAAGGAGATAAGTATGCAGACAATCACTTTAGCACAGGTAAAAAACGGGGCAGTTTTGCCAGCCCCTAAATATAAGAGCGACCCCTATGTTATTATAAGCAACGAAGGGATTGTATTGTTTGCTGGAACTTTGAGTGAAACGCAAAGTTTAAGCTTTTACTATGATGATTGTGAAGTAAAGGTACGGGAATATGACCTCTATATGAGGGATAATACTCTTGTAAATGACACGTTCGATATTTAAGGAGATAGTATGAAACCTGTAATTGTAAACATTTGGAAATGTGAAGGCGATGAATGGGAATGCAATGTATTGAACTGGAATCCCGGCCTTCCTTACTCGTTGCAGGGAGGCAAAATCTCTAAATGGTCAAATCCAATGAACTTTGTCGCAATGGTGCTTCGTCACATGGAAGAGTATAATTCTTATGTACACAATGCCAACGAATTTATGCGGGTTCAATTTGGCACTTTCAAAGATACGTTCGAAAGGATTGGATATGGAACACGATAAATATTCCAACCGTGCGCAAAGACTTTCAAAACTGCACATCATGATTGATGCTGATATTGCGGCTCAAAAATCTAAAAACAAAAAGATGTGTGTTATGGATGTTATTTTTCTAATTGCTCTGTTTGTTCTCTCTGGACTTTTTCTCAAGTTTGTGGTAGGAGGCTAAAATGTTATTCGTTTCTTTGGAAAATACAAGCAGTATTTTGGAATTTCACGTTGGCGGAGACGATGTGGCTGTGGCTATTCGAAGATTGGCCCCTCGTGTGAATCTCATTCAGGCAGATGGGTATGAATTAAACCATATTCGTCGGAGATTTACCGTATTGACCGATAGTGTAGGAGTGGTAACTATTCCTATTCCTGATAGGGCAGTAGCGGTATGGTTTGGTGATATTGCTAAGACCATTGTTGCAAACTGGTAAACCCTTGACAAAATCAGGGAATGGGTGTAAAATAAGCAAGTAATTAAAAACTCGTCCGTTTGGAGAAGCAGGGCGCAAGTTGCACAGCCAATAAGATTAACTGCGGAATGGCGAAGCAAGCGAGTTATATCATCAGGGAATCGCGTTGAAATAAATAGGATGGAATAAAGGTAGCGCAAGCCTCCACGCCCTGATATAATTCACATTTCATGGAGCAAAAAATGAAAGACCCTGACTATTTTCGATACAACTGGTACTCTGAAATTGGCCCACATCTTGAGACAGGTGTTTGGCAAGCCTTTACCAACATCGAAGCGGTTTTTGCTGGATTAGAAAAGAGGCAGAACGCTGCTATTTGCAGACGGTACACAGTGGAATTCAAGTACATTGATGAGGAGTAAAGATGGACAAAAACGAAGTTCAGGATTTTCTTTTTGATGAGCAGTCCAAGTGTTATGTGGAAAAATTTCATAAAGACACCAATGGTTTTATAACCACCTTCACTGTTTTTACAAATGATTCAAGTGTTCTTGCATACCTGAATGATAATGGTGCGAAGGTGGTCTATTCAGATACAGATGGTCTTATTTTGCTCAAATACTAGGAGTAAAAATGGATATGATAAAAGCACTTGAAGCTTTAGTATACGCAAAAGATAATGTAAGATGGTTGCTTGTCCATGAGGCCGCAAGCATTGATACTCATGGGCTGGTTTATTGGGCAGGTGAAGTGGAACGCTTGCGAAAAGAAATTAAGAGTATTAAAATAAAGGATGATTAAAATATGGAAAAGGATAAACTAAAAAAAATGCAAGAAGTGCAAGTCAAAAGATATAAAAGTTGTATGGTGCGGTGGTGCTCCTGTTGATAGATGGGGCAATGTAGGCTCTCTGGTTCGTGGAATAGGAAGTGGGCATGGGTTTGTTTGTAATACTGGTGGCGAACATTTTCATTATTATTGTAATGATTGTGGCTATGCCGAGTACTAATAAAATAAGGAGTTTATATGGCTATAGGCAGTGGAATACCCAAAGTAGTTAAATATAAAAACAAACCGCTTGACCAGACAGAATACATTGTGGTTGACCATGCTGAAACGTTGCTCGGTGATGTTACGGACGTTTGTATCGTTCAGACATTTTCCTATTGGCCTCACCGCTCTAAGCAGTTAAGGATTTGGCAACAGCTTTCTGAATTTGAGATTTTGGATGAAGAATAAAGACTTTTCCCCTGTCTCTTATCGTTTTTTCCAGTTTGTTGATGAAATGCTGCACTATACTGGAATCGGATACGGCTCAAAACGGGCCAGGCGATTCTGTATTTGGGCTAATCAAAAAAAGGAGAATAAAATGGATTTAAAAACTTATACTGATTTGGTCATGGAAACTGGTAAATTGCAGGAACAGGTTCGTGTTATTAAAGAAAAGCATACAAACAACGAATTCAATGGTGCTTTTGATGTAATGCTTGCCGTTGGCGAGATAGATAGAATCAATAGACGGCTAGAAGAAATTTTAGCACAGCTTAAAACTTTGCTATAAAATATTACTTTCATAAAGGAGACTTAAAATGAGATGGATAACTAATATAATTGACCCCACCGCCCCCAATGCTGTAAAAGTTGTTACACAATTCTATTGCCTTGATGGGCAAACGCCAGAGCAGGCGTGGAATGAATATAAAAGATTTTTGGAGGGCAAAATCATTGGGCCTCCAAAAGCTACTGATGCTTATAGTATGACAAACTTGAAGCTTTTGGGGTATATCGGTGTATATTTACCTGAAGAAGAAGATGAAGAAAAAGTTCCTATATATTGGTGATTATATAATTGGCTACTTTCCTGTTTAAAGAGATAAAACTATAATTTCATTATAAAAGGTTGATTTCATAAAGGAGCCTATATGAATAGCAAGCAAATTAAAGAATGGTTTGGAAACAGTCTGGTTAAAGATGAATTTGAATTTTTAAAATTTACCGGGTTTGTTCTTTTGCGTGATTGGAATGTTTCTGGCAGGGATGATTGCACCTTCTTTTATATTGGAAAAGTTGATAACAGATTTTTCTGGTATATTTGTGATACGAGAGTATGGCATCATGATTGGGGATTTATGGATGAAATGACTGTAGAAGAATTGCCGGTTCCATCAAAGCCAGATATAAACAAATAACTGTTATTGTAACCCTTGACAATACAGGAAAAAGGTGTATAATATTAACTAGGTTCAAGGAGAAATAAATGTTTACTACCGGTCAAATTTGGAAAATTGAAGACGCTGTTTCTCAGGTAAAGAAACATTTGCGCAACGGGTGGGTTGATGGTTCAAATGCTTTTGCTTTTGACGAAGGGCATAAACTATTTCTATTTTTAGATTCAAACTTGTACACTAATGAAATGTTTTCGGAATTTCAGAGCAGGTTAGACACTATTGGGATTTTATCAGAAAAAGTTTACTACGGGGCACAGATGGCTAGTAGCCTGACACCCTGTGTTGTTTTCTGGAAAAAACCATAAAAACTATCTTTTATAAGGAACAATTATTGATTACTTGACAGCACAGGGAAAAGGTGTATAATATTACTATGTTCAAGGAGAGATAAAATGTACAAAATTCAAAATATTTTTGAATGGGATGGTGAAGGATGGTTTGATTTGATTAATATGCCTGATTTTCCAACGAAAGAATCGGCAGAAAATTGGCTAAATCGCAACCCTACTTATAAGTCTCATTTTCATGGAAAAGATAATAAAGATTCTTGGGGAAGTCGGATTGTTGAGATTGGCTCCGCTGAGGATTATATTGGGCTGAAACGATAAAAACACCGTTTTATAAGGAGCGAATATGAATATAAATATGATTTTGTATAATCAAATTGTGCAACTAGTAAAGTCTCTTCGAAAAATAGAGCACAATTCTTGTGATGATGGATTTTATGCCTGTCCATTAAGTCCTGAATATATGGGAAAAAATAAAGTTTGTAATTGTGGTCTTGAAGCAAATAATGCCGTTGTTGATAAAATCCTAGAAAATCTAGAGCATATAAAAAAATTAATTTCATAGGAGAATTTCAATCAATATTATCTATGTAATTCGTGAGTATATTAATATTCAATAAAAATCATAACTTTTATATAGGAGTGTAGAGATGCTTACAAAGTTTCAAATATTTAAGATTGAGGCTTGTATTTCTCAGGTAGTACAAGAGCTTAGGAGAGGATATGTTTCAGGTTCAAATATACACGCTTTTGATGAAGGTTATAAACTATTTGTACTTCTTGATTATAACTTGTATACAGATGAAATGTACACAGAGTTCCAGAACAGATTACTTTCTTTTAACATTTTATCGGAAAAGGTGTATTATGCCTTACAGTCAGCAAGCAATATGACTCCGGGCGTTGTTTTCTGGAAAAAGTTATAATAAAGTATCATATAAGGAGAAAAATGCAATCATTCTGGTGTAAAACCTTCATGGCATTTACTTACCTGTGACAAGGTTAGAAACGTCACTATAGAGTGTGTATCAATAGTATTCTGTCCTTTTTGTGGAACAAAATTGTAAAAACATCGCTTTATAAGGAAAATATTGTGAAACTTATAAAAATAAATTTAAATGACTACTCCAAAATAGAAACAGGCGTTCTTGAAATTGGTGATGTTGTCATAACAGAACATATTCATTTTAAATTCAAGAATATACACGAAATTGACGCAGTAACGAACACGATGGGAAAATGTAATTGTGGAAACTATATCGAACGTTATTCTCGCGAAATTGCTCATATTCATACTGTTCCTCGTGACACATGGGATGTGCAGCACTATTGTGTTTATCGAAAGTTGTTATAAAATATTAAATTTATATAGGAGTATAAAAGAATGGAAGAAAAATTCTCGGAAATGCTTAATGGTGGCATTATTTTTGATATTCAAAAATCAAAATCAAAAGAACAGATTTCTGTAACCGCTGTATTTTATATTAACGATTCTATGCGCTATGCTTTATTTTCTTTAAAATCAAATGTTGCTGATTGCATAGATGATATATATAATCAGTGGCGTAACTTTGTTTTTAATTATAAGATGTTAAAAAAATAGAAACGGAGCATAGGTCATGGAAATAAACCCTTTATGTATAAGTATTTTAGCACTTCGCTTACAAATAATAAAACTGGAAAACAATTTAAAATTTTTACTAGCATCGTGTAGTCACGATGATTTAACAATTAGTACTGGTGGGATGTGTGCAGTTTGTAACATTTGTGAGAAACGTTTTGAATGGTACTGCCCCACATCACCAACAAAAGAGTGTGTTTATGAGCAAGAAGATGGTAGCTACGATATAGATAGTTGTAGATACTGTTACCAGCCTGACGAAAGGAAATAAAATGAAAGTAAAAATTATAGGAGCACAACATGATACTTTTTGGTATGCTAACAGAGTCGGAGAAGTATTTGAAGTTGAAGATGAATTAGATAGGTATGAAAACGAGAATAATTATGCTGTTGTTGGAATGCCCTTTCTTATTGATACACGTGATTGTGAAATAACAGAAACTTAAGATTAGATAAAACTGGTTTTTTATGGAGGTGTACAAATGCTAACTGAAATTTTCAAAACTGATAATAATAACAGTAAGTTGACGGTCACGCCAACCCGTATAACGCTTAAAATAGCTAAAAGGCATTGGGAATACCCCATAGAGATTTTCCGTGGTCTGGTGGCCCACCTAGAGGCGTCTGAGCCTGTTCAGGTATCTTATCGAGGTAATATGAAATTACAAGATTGGACAATCAGTGGCTATCTGGTTGGTAACAGTAAAAATAACAATAAATTGGTTGTATATGACCATCAAACAAAGTATTTTAAATTTGAGTAAATCATCCCTTGACATTTATATGGTTTATGGTAAAATTATATTATAGCTCAAAAGGAGAATTAAAATGGCAGACTTGACACAATCGATGATTTCAATTTGGTTATTGTTTTTGTTAGCTGATGTTGTTTGTGATTTAGGCTGGAAAAAGGATGTAGCCCGTTTTCTTGAGAGCTTTTCAGGCTTGATTACACTGGCTATTGGTTTTATTGTTCTTTGGATATGGATGCAATAAGGATAAATAGCTCATGAATGCTCTGCCAAAAGTTGATGAAATTTATGAAAGCAGATACTACCCTGAAATGCGGGTGATTATTCAAAGAGTTGGTACTTTTCGCGCTGAAGACGATACAGTGTTTGTATTCAATACTTTACAAAAAGAAATTCTAGTTTATAATATTGTTTTCTTTCATAAGCATTATAAAAAGGTGGGATGATGGAACCCGTTGATATTGAAAAGGCTGTTTTTGCAAAATTAGAAGGTAGAGATGCTCTTCATTGTATTTTCTTTTTATCAAACGTTATAATTGGGATGATAACGTACCTTTATTTTAGCAAACAAATTCCTGAAGAAGCCGTTAAACTTATTATAAAATAGATTTTTTTATTTACCCTTGACAGGCTGTGAGATTGTAGTATACTTATCTTATTCAAGGAGATAGAAAATGTATAAACTAATTTGCATGAGTTTTGATGGTGAATACAAGACAGAAGATAATCGTGGCAAGGGTTTTAAAACGGTTGATGAAGCATGGGAATGGTCTGATGACATGGGTTCAAAATGGTTTTTCTATCCATTTCAGTTTGTTGTTAGTGTCTCTGGAAAAACCGTTGTGGAGGCAGGTTGGATGCTGAAAGTGTAGAACGGACGCAGAGTCAGCACTTTGCAAAAAACATTCAACAAGGTCTCTCAGTTAAAAAATACTAAAGGCTTGTCGGTTGAAGATTACATTCCCTTTATTACACAAGGAGTTTAAAATGAAAATCTTTGGATATGAAATCACCGTAAGAATTGAAAAATCAAAGGATGCTTCGGTAAACTGGATTAAAGCAGAGGTTGAGAAATATCTATCTCGTAACCCATATGGAACTTTAAAAATCAACCGTATTAAGGCTTTACGTCAGGAGCATGTTTCAAAATATATCATTAAAAATAATCTTATTTCTGTTGATGATATGTCTGGCGATTGTGTCGGATTAAAATGGGCAAAAGAATGGGTTGAAAACAACTATCAAGACAACGGACACGGAGGTTTAAAATGAGTGATAAGTATAAAAACGGTGCATGGAAAACCACCAGTAAGGCTCAGGATGATTTTGCTAAACTCATGTGGATTATTCTCGAAGCCAATTCAATGGGAACGAATCACTTTCAGTTTACAGGACTTGTAACTTACACCTTTGAAGTATTTGATGGTTATGAAACATATAAGGAATATGAATTCACCGTCAATCGAAAAGGTGTTCTGGTTGATATTGACCCTCGGACTGCCGAGCAAAAAGCAGTTGAAAAGTTAACTGCCGATTGGAAAGAAACTTATAAATCACAAGGAGTTTAGCGTGAAGATTTTAGGATACGTTTTGTTTGTGATTGTAATTTTGTGGATTGGGTTGGGTTGTCCCATCCCTATTTAATCCCCCAATAAATCCACCAACGTTTTGAGGAGACAACATGAACGTAAAAATTGTAAATTCAAATAAGTCTACTTACTGGTATGCAGATAAAATTGGAGAAACTTTCGAAGTAGAACTATCGTTTGAATGGAGTTGTGAAGAAAAATATAGAGTAATAGGAATGTACCCTATTTCTTACATCGACTTTTCTGACTGTGAAGTAGTAGAAAACTAACCCTGTTTAAACTATTATATTTCAAAAGGAGAATGCAATGTCATACTATAGGCGTAGTTCAAATTCAGATGGTTCAAGTGCTGTAAGCTGTGGGTGCTATTTACTCATTTTTGCTTTCAATGTTTTGGTAGGAACATGGTCAGTAAATTACCTGTTGATGCAACTATTAGGAAAAACAATTCCTGTGATTGGTGCAATTCTAATCGCCCTGTTTGCCGCTGAAGTCACTGTTCCTGTGGCGATTATCGTCTGGCTGTTGAAGGCGTTTGGTGTAATGTAACCCCCTCCACCCCCTTATAACTTTCACCTATTTATACTACCTATGTCAAAATGGCATGGGTAGTTTTTGTTTATCGACAAAGTGGACAAAGTTGATAGTTTTTGATAGGGATTATGAGTATGCGTGTAGCCAAAAGGATGGATGGAAAAAGCATGCGTGGTTTACTTCGTGTAGCCACATTGTAAAAACCGGAAGCTGAAAAGTCAAGGAATCAAGGAAAATCTACGGGTGTATGTAGACATATGTGAGAATCCGCGCTTTTGGGGAAAGTAAGTGGTTGTTTCGATTATGCGAATGCGTGTAGCCATTCTGAATAGCCAAATCTTTGAGCAGGAGCAGGGGCGATGTATACGCGCATGCGTGTAGCCACGGTTTCGGACGCTTC
>JBAZRJ010000047.1:0-13152 GCA_041662985.1 Clostridia bacterium | reverse complement strand
GAACGGATAGTATCGGTAACAGATAAAGGAGTTGGAATTGAAGAAAAAGACTTGCCATATATATTCGACAGATTTTACAAAGTTCAGTCAGAAGAAAATAAAGAAGGAACGGGACTTGGTTTGTCGATTGCAAAACAGATTGCGGATAGACATGGCATAGAAATTTCTGTCAAGAGTTCGAAAGACGAAGGCGCGGAGTTTTTATTTAAATTACGCGGATAAAAAACGGGGGAAATATTTATTTATTTCAAGCATATCCTGATAATAAAATATTATTGAAGGTCGTCCAGCCGAAAAATTTCAATCTTAAGCGTACTATTCTATTTATTTCTAATTATTTTATCAGCCAGCCGTAATCCTGCCTGCAATCTACAATATAGTCGATGTAAACTGTACTGTCTTTTATCTGAAACAAAACAAGATACCAATTTTCAATATACATTTTATGATATTTGTTTTGAGGAATGTATTGTTCGTTAAAAAAAGGAAATCTCGCGGGCATTTTATTCAGCGAGTTCAACCCGTTAATAATTTTTTGCTTTGTTTCTTTGGCAGCATCCTTATTAACCGTGGACAAAAAATTCAGGTGGTTTCCGAGCATTTGCTTTGTTCTGTTTGACACAACGATATTATATTCCATAATCAAACACCTATAACATCGTCTAAATAGGAGCTTAATTCATCGATGCCGACCCCTGTTTGTCCTGCAATTCTGTCTTCTTCAACTGCGATGAGTTCTTCACGGAGAGACAACATTTTTTCGCGCCGGGTAAAAGTTTCAATATCCATTACCACCAAATCACCCTCGCCGTTTTTTGTTAAATAGATTGGCTCGCTGCTTTCTCTGCAGAGGTTAGCGATTTCATTATAGTTTTGTCGTATATTTGCTGATGGTCTAATGTTCAATAACAACATTCCTTTCATAGTAACATTATACTCAAATTATACCTGTTTAATGCTATAATGTCAATGAATTGACGACATAAATTACTTTAAATATTGACCTCTTGATGTTCTAAAAACATCAGCCGTCCGATAAATCGACTTTTATTGCGAATTATTGTAATACGCAGTAAAATTAAGGTGTACCAATGTTGAGGAATAATATTGGAGGCACGATATATGAAAAACAAAGTTATATCTGTATTAATCATTTCTTTAATTTTTTCAATTACTTTTTCCATGTCATCGATAAGCACCGCTTCAGGAATACAGGCATCCGTTGCGGATTTTCCGATAAACACTGATTCCGGCACCGGATGTATTGGCGGAAGTCCAAGTATCGCGTATGACGGCACGAATTTTCTGACTATGTGGATTAAGGACACGAATATTTATGGCGCAAGGATAAATAAAGACGGCACTGTATTGGACCCTTCCGGAATCAACATTTCAGTTGGTTTGAACGGGAATACCGATAATTACCGCCAGCCGTCTGTTGGATTTGACGGCAACAACTATTTTGTTGTTTGGGTTTCAACACGAGGAGGATACAGTGACGTCTATGGGTGTCGTGTTACAAAAGACGGTCAGGTACTTGATCCTCAGGGAATAAAGCTGACTACTGCCGGAAATGTCTACGTTAAACCTGTTGGAATTGCATATGACGGTACAAATTTCTTGCTTGTATGGAGAACTGAAGGCAGTGTCGTTATGGCTGAAAGATTTACTCCTTACGGAACTGTATTGGATAATCAGACAGGTTTCAAAATTGCCGATAACGGCTTTTATCCTTCGGTGGCGTTTGATAATGTCGATAATCTTTTCATGGTCGTTTGGCATCAGGGTAATTATGGAAGTTTAACCGTTCATGGAGCTCGGGTTGATACTTCCGGAAATCTGCTGACTCCGGATAACTTTCTGATATGTGATGATCCTATGGATAAAGAAAATGCAAGGATTGCATTTGATGGCACGAATTTTATGGTTATCTGGTACGACTGGAGACCAAACGCTGATGCTGAACATCCAATCGGCAGTTGCTACGGGACAAGGATTACTCCGCAGGCAGAGGTATTGGACAAACCTGCGTTTAAGGTTGCAGACAGAGTAAGAGGTCAAATCTTCCCCAATATAATCTTTGATGGTACAAATTATGTAGCTGTTTGGAGTACGGATTCTTACGGAGCTAATAAATTCAGATTATCGGATGTTTATATGACAAGAATCAGTACGAGCGGTCAAATACTGGACAGGCAGGTTATCCCTGTGTCAACGGCATTCGAGCACCAGTTTGGAGCAAGTATTGGTTACGGAAACGATAAATATCTTGTTGCCTGGAATGATGCCCGCATGACACGAAACGGCGGAGACTTCGCTTTATATGCCCGTATTTTGGATAAGGGAATGGACACCAAACAGTCAGTGTTTGAAAATCAATCATTGCCTGAGATTGACTGGACATCCGAAACACTTGCCAACATGACTGAATCATATTTCGGAACGGCTTTTAGCGACGATGATGCTTATCTGTTTTGCAATAACACCTATTTTAAATTCGACAACGGTATTTGGAACGATATGGGAAATGTCGGCTATTCCGGCGGTTATGCCGGTTATCAAACAAATCGGGATAACTTTATGCTTGGAGGATGGTCCGGTTTAGTAAGTTATTTTAACGGGACTGCGTTCGAAGGTTTCCCGGGGGTTCCGAATAACATATTCATCGCAGGTCTTTGGGGAATAGACAAGAATAATATCTGGGCCGCTCTTTCGTCTACCGATGGTCTTGCACATTATAGCGAAGGTCAATGGAGCTTGGTCCAATCAGGTACGTCAGTTGATATTACAGATATCTCGGGAACAAACGCATCCAATATTTATGCCGTGGGGGAAAAAGGTACGATTATGCATTTTAACGGTTCCTCATGGTCTCACATATCTGATATCCCTACTGTTCAAACGTTGAATGCATTATGGATTGCAGGCGAGAATGATGTTTTTGCTGTCGGCGACTCCGGAACAATTTTGCATTACGATGGCGTGGAATGGGAATCACAGACAACATGCACAAACAATAATCTTAAGGATATTTGGGGATTCGGCGGTACCGATGTTTTTGCTGTTGGTTTTAATGGAACAGTGCTGCACTATGACGGAATTAAATGGAACCTTGAAAACTGTGGTTCGACCGAAGACCTTCTGACCGTATTTGGCGGATTTAATGATACGATAAATACAGGTACGGTATGGGCTGCAGGGAATGGAACAACGGTAGTGAAAAAGACCAAAACAGTTTTCCCGACACCAACGCCAACACCGACACCAACGCCAACACCGACACCGACACCGACACCAACGCCTACACCGACACCAACGCCAACACCAACGGTTGTTTCGGTTTCGAGCGTCAAAATAAACAAGACCGCTGCAACGATAAAGGTTACCAAAACAATTCAGTTAACGGCAGCTGTTTTACCGGTGAATGCCTCAGTTAAAGCTGTTAAATGGACCACAAGCAATTATAGAGTTGCATCTGTTTCATCAACAGGAAGAATAACAGGAAAAGCTAAGGGTACTGTTACAATTACGGTTACGACTGTTAGCGGAAATAAAAAGGCGACATGTAAGGTTTCCGTTACGCAGCCTGTTAAAAGTGTAAAGTTGAATAAAACCACTCTGACTCTGGTCAGAGGCAAAGCATATAGATTGATTGCGACAATATATCCTTCAAATGCAAACAATAAAAAAGTTACCTGGAAATCAGGAAACAAAGCAATCGCAACGGTTTCATCAAACGGCACTGTTAAAGGGATTAAAAGGGGTTCTGCATATATTTACGTTTACACGGTTGACGGAAAGAAAATGGCAAGATGTAAAGCAACAATCAAATAAAAAGAATTAGGGGACGGTTAATCAATGTGTCATGAGGTGTGAAATTGTCGACTCGGGATGTTTACTCTTAAAAATTTTTGTAAACATACTCGTCTTCAACTTCAACCTCTGCCACATTTTTCTTTTTTTCGAAGAATTGAGAACCGTCCCCGAGGACCGTTATTTGAACAGAATGCGGGATTGTTTTGACCTCGCCAATAAATCCGCCAATAAATTAGTCTTAAAAATTTATTGACACATATCACAACGTGATGTATATTATATATAACGACGTGATATAATACATTGCGATGTATGGAGGTGTCATATTGAATATTGAGAAAATACGCAAAAGATTTATTCCCATGAGCGAAACTATGTTTTACATTTTGCTTTCTTTACAGGAAGAACGCCACGGATACGGAATTATGCTATATGTCAAAAAACTGACAAAAGACAGGATCGTTTTGGGGGCAGGGACAATATACCAAAGTTTAAGCAAACTTGAGGGTGACGGGCTCATAATTCATGTTGATGAAATAGACAGAAAAAAGAATTATGTAATAACCGACATAGGAAGACAAATACTTTCAGAGGAAGCAAATCGTATTAAAGAAATTTATAGTATTGTGGAGGGATTGTTATGAAAGATAAAAAGATAGTTTGGTTATCTGCGTTTAGAAATGTTGTTCCCGCCGATTATGAAAATTGGCTCGAAGATTCATCTTTACAGGGCTGGAATATTGACAAAATAGATCAATGGAGTTCTATTTTGATGACTTTCAAACGAGGTAATCCCAAAAAATACCGTTATGTATATGATGTGCAGGCTATGCCGAAAAAGGATTACAAAACGACATATGAGGAGTTTGGCTGGGAATTTGTCGGTCAGATGGCCAGTGTATTTATCTGGAGAAAAGAGTATAAGCAGGAAAGACCCGAATCATTTAGTGACAAAGAAAGTCTGGAAAAAAGAAGTAAACGAGATATTGCTGCGGCTTCCGTATCCTTCATGATGTTTTTGCTTGCTGCAATAATTATAACTGTGGTTTTCATTGTAAACTTCAGATATTTAAAGCCGGGAGACATCCTGCAATTTATCCTTGGAATGGTATTAACCTATGGGATTTTTATATATATGGCTTATGTGATGAATAAAATCAATAAAAATAGGCAGAGATAAATCAATAAGGAATTAAACAAAGATTATCATTAAAATTTAAGTCTTAAAACAACTCCGGTTGGTTTATCACAACATGTATAGATGTATTGGTTTAAATACATTAAATCAGCAGGAAATTTGCAGGGAGTGATTAATGTATCTTTTCTTGTCATATCCTTTGTACTAAGCTTGATCAACTTATCTTTGATGGAAGAATCGAGTTGCCAAGTGCTAACAATTACATCAGATCCATTGAAAAGTATTGAGAAGTTACCGGCTTCTTCGTCTTTTTTCCCTGTGAATCCGGAAACAAATTTGAGTTTAGATGATAAAGCATCTACTTTTACTACTCTAATAGGATTTGTATAGGTTGCTGCATAAATAAATTGCCCATCTGTACATATGCTCTGATAACTTGCATATCCGGGAACTGTTATTGTGTCAGGTTCTTTGTGCAAATCATTCAAGTCGAGTCTGAATATTTTTGCTTCTTCGTCGTCACTTCTTCCACAAACACCAACCAAATAGTTTCCGCAAATAGTGATTGCAAAGACACCATCAATATTTGAATTCTCGAAGGTGGCTTCGTCAATTTTTTTCATGGTTACAGGGTCGAACTTGATTATTCTGCCAGGTGTCGAATCAGATCCGGCATAAACATATTTCCCATCGTAGGTCATTCCGCGAATGAATTTATCATTGCAAAGATTGTCATCCCCTTTGAGCGTTCCTGTTACTTTCATTGTGGTCCCGTCTATTTTTGTAAATACACAGGGATTTGTATAGCTAGCATGAATAATAGTATCAGGGCTTATTGCAATTAAAGCTGCTACTCTGCACTCATCTCTGTTTTCGTTGGCAGGTAAGGTTATATCGTCAATTCTTTTCATTTTAACCATGTCATATTTAATAATTTTAACAGGGGAGATATTACAAGCTATATAAGCATATCTTTTTCTGTCAAATGCAAAAGCGCAAGTATTTTCATCACCTTCTTTAAGGTCGAAGGATTCCTGCTTTGTATCAGTAACGTTGAAATTACTATAGTTATACTTAGTTCCTCTTCCTAAGGGCAGTTCGGTTAAAAAATTTAAGTACTTTTTTTGCGGATTGGTCAAATGTGCAGATTTATACTCTAAACTTGGAACATCACTATTTTTATTGCTATTAGGAAAACATGATGTTAAACCAATAAGAGAAAGAATAATTAAAATAAGACTTATTTTTTGAAAGTATTTCACTCGAATCACCTCATTGAAAATTTAATTTACTTTTTATAGTAACTATTATAGCAAAGGAAAAATCAATTAATATCATATCATAAAGGTTCTTTAGATTAAATAATTTATGCCAAAGTCGTCATATTTTTAATGTCGGCATATTTTTTTATGTTGAAAAGATGGGAATCTTTGATATATAATGTAATAACATATCGTTTCAAGGGTGTTAAGGAGGATTTATTATTATGGCTGAAATAGAAAAAGAAGTGAAAAATCCGACAACTGAAATTATTGAGAAAAAAGGGACATGGTTAACCGTCCGGTCGGATATTAAAGTTATTGACTGCACTATCAGAGATGGGGGACTTGTAAACAATTTCGGTTTTGAAGATGACTTCGTAAAGGCTATTTACAAGACGTGCATCGAAGCGGGTGTGGATTATATGGAGCTTGGTTATAAAGCATCAAAGAATATATTTTCACCTACAGCACACGGAAAATGGAAATTTTGCGGCGAGGATGATATCAAAAGGATAGTGGGAGAAAATGATTCAACTTTGAAGCTATCCGTTATGGCGGATGCAGAACGTACTGATTATCATGATGATATACTTCCAAAAAACCAAAGTGTAATTGATCTGGTTCGTGTTGCGACTTATGTACACCAATTGCCGGCAGCTTTGGAGATGATCAAAGATGCTCATGATAAAGGTTACGAGACCTCCGTCAATTTAATGGCAGTGTCACTTGTAAAAGAAGGCGAGCTTGATGAAGCGCTTGAAATTCTTGCATCATCTGAAGTTGATGTAATCTATTTAGTCGACAGTTTCGGAGCATTGTATTCGGAAGAAATAAGGAGTCTTATAAGCAAGTATCTAAAATATGCAAAAGCAGCCGGAAAAAAAGTGGGCGTTCATGCACACAATAACCAGCAACTGGCTTATGCAAATACGATAGAAGCACTGATACTGGGAGCAAGTTACCTGGATGCAACTGTTTCAGGGTTAGGCAGGGGAGCGGGTAACTGCCCGTTGGAGTTGTTGCTGGGATTTTTGAAAAACCCGAAGTTTCATCTTCGTCCTGTTATACAGTGCATTCAGGATAATATATTTAAACTCAGAGAGACGACAACATGGGGCTATGAAATTCCGTACATGCTGACAGGACAATTGAATTTGCATCCAAGAGCAGCAATAAAGTTCCTCGCAGGAAGCGACAATACAAACCTAATAGAATTCTATGATTCACTTATGACCGAGGACTAAATATTATAGGGAGAGAAAATGAAGACTATTAGACTTGGAAAATCAAACCTGGCTGTTCCGGCAATTGCAGTGGGTTGTATGCGTATCGGCAAATTAAGCAAAGCTGAAGCCGAGCATTTTGTACAAACGGCCATTGAAGAAAAAGCTAATTTTTTCGATCATGCAGATATTTACGGAAACGGAACATGTGAGGAAATTTTTGCGGATGCTGTTCATATGAGCAGCAGCGTTCGCGAGAAAATAATTCTTCAGTCGAAATGCGGAATTATCAGGGGAAAGCAGTTTGATTTTTCAAGAAAGAATATCCTTGATTCGGTTGACGGTATTTTGAAACGGTTAAAAACAGATTATCTTGATGTACTGTTGCTTCACAGACCTGATGCGTTAGTTGAACCCGATGAGCTTGCGGAAACTTTCGATACTCTTTTAAGTAAAGGTAAGGTTCTTAATTTTGGTGTGTCCAATCACAATACCATGCAGATACAGTTGCTTCAGAAATCGCTCAGACAGCCGCTTGTGGCAAATCAACTGCAATTAAGCATTATTCACTCATCGATGATTAAAGCCGGAATCAATGTAAATATGGACAATGAATCAGCGGTGAACCGTGACGGCAGTGTCCTCGATTTCTGCAGGTTGAACGACATTACAATTCAGACATGGTCTCCATTCCAGTCCGGATTTTCGGACGGAGTATTTCTTGACAATGAAAAGTTCACGGAATTGAACGCAAAAATTAACGAGATTGCTGAAAAATATAATGTTTCCAATACTACTATCACATTAGCATGGATTCTGCGGCATCCGGCAAATATGCAGCCTGTTACCGGCACAATGAATGTGAACAGACTTAAGGATTGCATTAAGGCGACTGACATCTGTCTGACCAGGGAAGAATGGTACGAAATATATCGTTCCGCAGGCAATATTTTACCTTAAATCAGGAGGTGATTCCTGTGAGTCTAACAGGACGTTTTTTAATGCCCCACCCGCCGCTTGCTGTTCCTGAGGTTGGCAAAGGCGAAGAAAAAAAGATTCAAAATACTCTTGATGCTTACGATGCTGTCGCAAAAAAAATAGCGAAAAAAACGCCCGATACAATTATCCTCATAACACCCCATGGAGTTATGTTTGAGGATTCAGTGTCAATTCTCTATGAAGATAATCTAATGGGAGACTTAAAGAAATTTGGAGTCCCGCAAGTCAAGATGAATCTTACGATCGACAAATCTCTTTCAGAAAAAATATATGAACTTGCCCAAAAAGAAGACTTATCTGTTTCGCTAACCACAAAATTACTTTTAAATGATTACAATGCATCTCCTGAACTTGACCACGGGGCAATGGTTCCGCTATATTTCATAAATAAATTCTATTCAAAATATAAAATTGTGCATATTACTTATGCTGCTTTAGAAGATGATGAGCTGTATAAGATTGGAGCCGCCGTTAATAAGGCCGTTGAAGAGATGGACATCAATGCTGTTTTCATCGCGAGCGGAGATTTGTCCCATCGGTTAAAAGCGGACGGTCCATACGGATACAACCCTTACGGTGAAAAGTTCGACATTGAGTTCCTCAGATATCTTGAAAAGGGCGATTTAAACGCCGTCTTAGGAATTGATAAGGAAACAGTCTACAATGCCGGTGAATGCGGCAGAAGATCTGTGGTTATCTTGCTTGGTACACTTGAGGGAATGAAGTTTGAAGGGAAATTATATAGCTACGAGGGTACTTTTGGAGTGGGTTACGGTGTCATGGAATTTATAGTCATAAAAGATGTTTCAGATACCGACATATCACTTGAAAATACTGTTGAGGCTGATCCTTATGTCAGGCTTGCCAGAGAAAGTCTTACATATTACCTCGAAACCGGAAAAATGTTAAAAGCCTTCCCCGAATATGTAACGCAGGAAATGAAGAACTTAAAAAGAGGAGTCTTTGTTTCACTGAAGAAATTTGGGGATCTGAGAGGTTGTATCGGGACAATATTTCCTGTAACAGAAAGTGTTTCTGAAGAAATTATCCGTAATGCAATCGAAGCAGGAATATATGACCCGAGATTTAATGAGGTTACAAAAGATGAATTAAAGGATACTGATTTTTCGGTAGATGTTTTAACAGAACCTGAGGTTTGTAAAAAGGAAGATTTGAATCCGAAAGAATATGGCGTAATAGTTAGAAATCTAGGACGGACAGGACTTTTATTGCCTGATTTGGAAGGCGTGGACACAGTTGATGAACAATTGTCGATTGCATTGCGAAAAGGTGGGATAAATCAGAAAGAAGACTATATAATACAAAGATTTGAAGTTATCAGACACAAGGAATCATAGGAGTTGCATAATGAAGAAAGAGGCAATGTTTTATGAACCTGCAAAAGAAAAAATCCATTGTTTTTTATGTCCGCATAACTGCATGATTGAAAACGGTAAATTTGGAAAGTGCAATGTGAGGACAAATGAGGATGGAAAGCTGTTTACAATTAATTATGGTGAAATTACAGCCTGTTCAATGGATCCAATCGAAAAAAAACCGCTCTGTTATTTCAAACCATCAAGTTTTATCCTTTCGGTTGGAACATTCGGATGCAATTTTACGTGCGGGTTTTGCCAAAACTACAGGATTTCGCAATCAATAGCCAAAAGCGAGTATGTGCCAAAAGAAAAGTTAGTTGATATGATATTGCATAAAGAGAATAATATTGGAATTGCGTTTACATATAATGAACCGTCTATCTGGTACGAATATGTTTATGACTGTGCCAAACTCCTGAAAGAAATGGATTCCGACAAGTCAGTCGTATTGGTTACAAACGGATATATTAACGAGAAGCCTTTGGCTGAACTCCTCCCTTATGTTGATGCCATGAATATTGATTTGAAGAGTTTTAATAACGACTATTATAAAAAGTTATGCGGGGGCAGCTTGAAACCCGTGCTAAAAACTATTGAAACAGCAGTAAAATCTTGCCATGTCGAAGTTACTACACTTTTAGTCAGCGGTGAAAATGATACCGTGGAAGAAATTGAGGAAATAGCAAAATTCCTGAGTTCTGTTGATAAAAACATTCCGTTGCATCTTTCGAGATATTTCCCGAATTATAAATTCAATAATCCGGCTACAGATACGGAATTTATGAAAAAAGCCGGGGAAGTTGCGCATAAATACCTAAACAGAGTAAATTTAGGCAATGTTTAGTTAGCCAAATCGAAGAATTTTATGATATAATGAAAATCCGTAAACCGTAAATTGAATATGAAAGAAAATACAATGCAATGATAATATAAAATCGGAGTGTGAAAAATGCTAACAAAAAATTTATCGAAAACGAAATCTGATATTGATAATCTGGCAAAGTTATGCATAAAGAACAGCAGCATTGATCCCGCTCTTTATACAAAGTATGAAGTAAAAAGAGGACTTCGTGATATTCATGGAAAGGGCGTACTTGCAGGACTTACAGAGATTGGCGAAGTCAGGGCATACATAATTGAGGATAGTGAGCTTGTTCCCTGTGAAGGTAAATTATTTTATCGCGGTATTGATATAGAACAGATTGTCGCCGGTTTTACAAAGGAAAGAAGGTATGGATTCGAAGAAGTTGCATACCTGTTGATTTTTGGCAATCTGCCAACGAAGATTGAGTTAAAGAAATTTAAAAAAATCCTGGCGAATTATATGACTTTACCTGAAAATTTCGTAAGGGATATTATTATGAAAGCACCGAGTAAGGATATGATGAATACTCTGGCAAGAAGCGTATTAACTTTATATTCATACGATAATCTTGCCGATGATATTACAATAGCGAATGTTTTACGCCAGTCATTGCAATTAATATCGTTGTTTCCGCAAATATCGGTCTATGGTTACCAGGCATACAGACATTCTCATGACGGGAAGAGCCTTTACATCCATCCGCCTAAAGCTGATCTGTCGATTGCGGAAAATATTTTGCATATGCTTCGTCCAGACAGTAAGTATTCAAAGCTTGAAGCAAGAATTTTAGACGTTGCGCTTGTACTTCACGCAGAACATGGCGGAGGTAATAACTCGACATTTACAACACATGTTGTGACATCCTCCGGCACTGACACATACTCATCGGTTGCAGCTTCATTAGGTTCCCTGAAGGGTCCAAAGCATGGAGGCGCAAACTTTAAGGTTGTTAAGATGATTGAAGATATGAAGAAGAACGTTAAAAATTGGGACAGTGAAGAAGAAGTCACGGAATATCTCAAAGCTTTACTGAAGAAAAAAGCATTTGATAAAGCCGGTCTTATATATGGAATGGGACATGCGGTTTATTCTTTGTCTGATCCGCGTGCAAATATATTAAAAAGTTTTGTAAAAAAATTGTCCGACGAAAAAGGACTGCAAAAGGAATTCAAATTATATTCTTTGGTGGAAAAATTAGCTCCCGACGTTATTGAAAGCGAGCGGGAAATTTACAAGGGAGTCAGTGCCAATGTCGATTTTTATAGCGGATTTGTTTACAGCATGCTGAATCTTCCATTGGAGATGTACACACCGATATTTGCAATTGCACGTATTTGCGGTTGGAGCGCACATCGTATAGAGGAATTGGTATGCTCGGGTAAAATTATCAGACCGGCATACAAGAACGTGTCCGAGAGCAAGGAATATGTTCCAATCGAAAACAGGTAGAAATCTCAAATTTCTCTTGACATTAGTGGATTATTAATATAATCTTAGTATAGGATTATGTGAATAATCCATTTTGGTATTTATTTATAAAAGAGGAGAGTAAAAATGATAAAAAGATCAATATCAATATTGTGCATCATATCGTTGATTTTCTCTCAGTACATTATTACAAGTGTTGATGCAAAACAGGATAGAACAGCGCCTGTGATTGTAAATTCGATGCCCATCAATAACCAAGCCAATGTTGAACGCAATGTGAGTATAATGACAAAGTTCAATGAAAATATTTATAAAGGCAGCAATTTCTCTAAAATCAAATTAACAGCTTCAAATAAACCCTTAACAATAAGACCTAAGATTTCAAAAAACCGCCTTGATATCAATCATATCTATTTTCTTAAATACAATACCAATTATGTATTAACGATTCCTGCAAAATCTATTAAAGATAAAGCAGGCAATTTTTTCAAAAAAAAAGTGATAATAAAATTTAAAACTAAAATGAAACCTATTGCTACAGCCACTCCTGTCCATACACCTACTTCGACTGTGACACCTTCACAGACAAATACACCGACGGCAACTGCTACCCCGGTATCTTCATCCGATTTGCCAAAATTAAACTGGAATTCCGAATATTTGTCTGCAAAAACAACTGAGTTATCAAAAGCAGGATATTCTATACAAACAGATCAGGTAACAGAACTTCCGGCAATAACCACCGGAATACAGAAAATTTATTTTGATATTATACCGATGGAGAACAACATAGAGGCTTCAATTGATTTTGCAGGCGGCAACACGAATGCTATCGGGTTTGAAAATTTTGCAATATCAATAAAGTTTACAAACCAAGGCACAATTGAAGCAATTGACGGATTGCAAAATAATGAATTCATTTCAAATCAAGCTATACCATACTCCGCGAATAAAAAGTATCATTTTGAATTGGTAGCCGATATGAATGCTAAAACTTATTCTGTCTGGTTCACAGTTGAAACTCAGCAAGGAAGATTGAAAT
>JBAZRJ010000046.1:0-13542 GCA_041662985.1 Clostridia bacterium | reverse complement strand
GCAACACTTATAATAAGCGCCAAAGATAAAATAATTGATAAGAATTTTTTCATCGTATCTCCCTCTTTTTCGATAATATTATAAGAATAATTATACACTTTTTCTAAAACAGTGTACATTATATTATTCGAATTTTATATTTAAAAATGTGCCTGATTTGACAATGAAACCTCACAGGCTTTGCAACTGTGAGGTTTCATTTGTTTAATTTCACATTATTGCTGAAAATTTTAATTTACTGTTATCTTGCATTTTGCGGTCTTGTTCCCATCGGCAGTAAATACTTTAATATATGCGATACCCTTCTTTACGCCTTTAATTACTCCGGTTGCACTTACTGTTACAATTCTCTTGTTGGTCGATCTCCATATGACCTTTTTGTTGCTTGCGTCTGAAGGATTTATAGTTGCTATCAGTTTAGAAAACTTTCCTACTTTTATTGTTACTGTCTTTTTGTTGAGTTTTACACTTTTAACGGGTTGATTAACAGTAATAATACAGGTAGCAGCCATACTTCCTTCTGTAGTTGTAACGGTAATGGTTGCATTTCCTTTCTTTTTAGCGGTTACAACACCTTCAGATGATACGGCGGCAATATTTTCGTCGCTTGATTTCCATGTAACTGCTTTATTTGTTGCATTTGCCGGAGTTACATTCGCATTTAATTGCAAAGTTCCACCAGCGTTCATCGATGCAGTAGACTTGTCTATCGTAACTCCTGTAACTGTTTCAGAGGATTCTTGATTTGTGATGACAACCCATTTATCGAAAATAAAGAAGCTCTTTCCCTGTTTAACCATATACATTGCACTGAAATCCACTTTATTGTCCGCTTTTACGCTGACAAAAACAACTTTAAAATCCTCAATCGTGCCGCCGCTGTTTAGCTGCAATGAGGTTTGCAATGTGCCTTTGAACTCTGAAGGTCTTGTTGAATAAACTTTTAGCGATGTCTTATCTATTTTGCTCGTATCGATATCTTTTATGTTTGTTTTCAGTTGGTTGATATCGGCCTGCGATGTTCCCGGAGGAATATAATAATTTTCAACGAATTTTTCCGCATCTTTGTTCATTAATGCGGTGACATAATTATTTGCAGCGGCTTCGGGTGTCGATTTAAAATATCCGTAAACAATTATTCCGGCGAGCGCGACAATTATCACTGCAATAGCTATTAGAATAGGAACCATAACCTTCTTTGGTTTTTTTACGGCAACGGGTTGTTGCTGGAATGCCTGGGATTGTACGGGCTGCTGCTGAAATGCCTGGGGTTGCTGAACCACTTGAGGTGGCACGGGTTGAGGCTGAATTACCTGAGGTTGCACAGACTGTGGCTGAATTACCTGAGGTTGCACAGACTGTGGCTGAATTACCTGAGGTTGCATAGGCTTCTGAACAGAAGGCTGTTCTTCTGTTACTTCCTGTTTAAACCCGCAGTTTGTACAAAATTTTGTATCGTCAGGATTTTGTTTTCCGCAATTTTCGCAAAACATTTTATCACCTTAATAATGAACTTAAATAATTTCATTACCCTTTCTGTGTTATTAGCTATTGCTTCTTTGTACAGAGTTAACCCGAATATCATAATGATTCTTTTTGCTTATATGTTTAATATACCATAAATATTTACATATTAGAATATAGAACATGGGCCACATAATATCATTTTTTTCAATCCGAACAGTAATCAGACAGTAAAATGACTTTTTTAAGTCTTTCCAATAATAGTAAAAACCCCACAGCCTTTCGGTATGTGGGGTTTCATTTGGAGGCGCCACCCAGATTTGGACTGGGGAATAGAGGTTTTGCAGACCTCTGCCTTACCACTTGGCTATGGCGCCATGTATGGAGCGGGTTACGAGATTCGGACTCGCGACTTTCACCTTGGCAAGGTGACACTCTACCACTGAGTTAAACCCGCAATATGGTGCCCAGAGCCGGAATCGAACCAGCGACACGAGGATTTTCAGTCCTCTGCTCTACCGACTGAGCTATCTGGGCATTAATTATGGAACTTTGAAATATTTATTAAATTAATTGGCGACCCGAAAGGGGCTCGAACCCTTGACCTCCAGCGTGACAGGCTGGCGTTCTAACCAACTGAACTACCGGGCCGTAAACAAAATAAATATTCAGTTGGTGGGAACTGTAGGGCTCGAACCTACGACCCCCTGCTTGTAAGGCAGGTGCTCTCCCAGCTGAGCTAAGCTCCCGAATTTTACCGTTTTGATTTACAAATGCCGTCTATATAAGAGTCATCGTGGTTATTTTTACGATTAATTCTCCGATTAAACGGCAATACTTAGTATACAAAATAAACAATTATAAGTCAATATGAAAATCCCGAATGTTGGAGTTGGAATAAGCATCTTCAGGGTTTGATGTCATGAAAAATTATCTGAAATTATGTGATTCTGCATATTGATCCCTTACTTTTTCTTAATTTCACGAACCAGTTTCTTTAACTCCGTCTCGTTGAAATTATATGTGCTGTTGCAGAAATGGCAGACAAGTTCGGCAGAATGCTGCTCATCAATAATATCCTGTATCTCTTTAACGCCAAGGCTTATAAGATTTCTCTCCATCTTTTCTCTCGAACAACTACACACATATTCTGTCTCAGTTCTATCCGAAATGATTAAATCCTTCTCCCCGAATAATATCTCCATAATTGTTTCAGGCGTTTCCCCGTAAGATATCATTTCAGTTATGCTTGGAATAGCGCGAATGGTATTTTCTATATAGTTTATCAGACCCTCATCTGCATCGGGCATCAGCTGAATCAAATATCCACCCGCACTTATAACGCTTTCATCTGTGTCAACAAGTACGCCGAGTGCCAAAGCTGTCGGTATCTGTTCGGAATGAGCAAAATAGTATGATATATCCTCGGCAATTTCACCTGATATCAAGTCGACAAATCCGATATACGGCTCTTTTAGTCCCATATCTCTGATTAAATTCAGATATCCTTTCTTTCCGACTGCAGATGCAACATCCAATTTTCCTTCATTATTCAGAGGAATAAATACCTTTGGATTGTTTACATAACCCCGAATTTTAGAAGCGCCGTCAGCAACTGTTATAATGCCTCCTAAAGGTCCGTCACCTTTAATTTGAAGTGTAATCGTATCGCTTTCGTTCTTAAGCATCAATGACATCATGGCTATTGCTGTAAGCGTTCTTCCCAATGCCGCTGTAGCGACCGGAGATAAATCATGTGTTATTCTGGCTTTTTCAACCATGTTTGTTGTTACCGCTGCAAACACCCTTACAGTGCCACCCGCGGCAGTCGCCCTTACTATATAATCTTTCATTAAAATCTCCCTAATACTAATATTTTATAAAGTTAAACCCCGGTATATTATACCGGGGCCAGCTTTTGGCTATACTGATTTATGTTAAAGTTTATAAACTTTAATTACATAGCCTTTTGAACGTTTGCAGCTTGAGGTCCTTTTGCGCCGTCAACTACTTCGAATTCAACTTCTGAACCTTCTTCAAGTGTCTTAAATCCGTCCATGTTTATTGCAGAAAAATGTACGAATACATCATTTCCTCCGTCTCTTTCGATAAAGCCGAAGCCTTTTTCTGCATTAAACCATTTCACTCTTCCTCTTTCCATTCTGTAATCCTCCTGAAAATAACTAAAAATTTTAATATGGCAAAAAGCCACTTAACGTAGAGTAGTGTAACACAATCCCGGTGTACTTGTCAATCAAAATATCAAAAAATTTGTTATTCTTTTACAATATTCTATTTTTTTTACTTTTTATATATGTAATATAACATTTTATTCCATTTATTAAGAACATTCTTCATTTTTCATCTTTTCCCACATACAAAAAATATTCTGTCCTTGTTTTTATCGACTTTATTAACCTTTATATTTTCATATTTACCAATAAACGAGAGTCCGGTATTTTTAATCGCATCAGTGATTTCTTTAATTGAGTATGCGCGCTCATACTGAATTTCATCATATCTTGCATATTTCCCGTCCTCATTCACAAACATGGTTATATCAAACTCACAAATTTTCTTTTTGGAGTCGTATCTGTTTTGCCAAAGGCAAGTCATATCGTCTGAAACCTCATAGAATAAATTATTTCCAAATGTACTTGAAAGTTTTTTCTCGGAATTGATATCAAAAATAAAAAGTCCGCCCGGATTGAGATAATTCTTAACCAGTTTAAACATTTTTTTCAAATCATTCTTTGAAGTTAAATAATTCACGCTGTCAAGCAGACAAACTATGGCGTCGACTGTTCCATAAAGTTCAAAATCAGACATGCTTTGATTTAAATAAAGAATATTATCGAGTCCCAGGTTCTGTGATTTCGTTTTTGCGCAGGAGAGCATGTCACTGGAAATATCAATACCAATCATGTCATAATTTCTCTTTGCCATCTCAATACAGAAGCTTCCCGTTCCACAACCCAGATCAAGCACCAAAGAAGGTTTTAGATTATTTTGTTTGAATATATCCTCAATTCGGTCTGCCCATTTGGAATAATCAATATCTCCAATAAGCCTGTCGTATAAATATGCAAAATCTTTATAAATATCAATCACTCCCTGATTAAAATCATAACCCGGAATCTCTCCGGGTTATGCAGCTTGCTGTGTTATAAAATATTTTTTTGATCTCAAAGTCTTATACTTGAAGTTGTAAATACAGTCTTATCTTGAGGGTTGCTTAAAAATAATTCTGAGGGTTCACAAAACTACTGTTCTTGATAACTCCGAAGTGAAGATGCGAACCTGTTGAAGCCCCTGTAGAACCCACTCTGCCTATAATTTCGCCTTCTTTTACTCTGTCACCGGGATTTACAAGTATTGAACTTAAATGACAGTAAAGTGTGGCTATATCTCCGCCATGGTCAATATAAACATGATTTCCAAGAGAGCTCTCATATTCTGCCCTTAATACAACGCCTCCCTTTGCCGCAATGACAGATGTACCTGAAGGTGCCGGAACATCAATACCGTTATGCATTCGCATATAGTGATAAATCGGATGATATCTCATCCCAAACGGTGAATTGATTTCATGATACCCGGGAACCGGCCAGGTCATATCGCCCCCGGCGTAACCATCATCGCTCATTAGACTCTGCATTAAACTTGCTACATCGTTGGAAGCCCTCTCATAATCTTCTTCCTCTTGCTTAATCGTTTCCAGTTTGTCGTTTGTGTCAGTTATTTTATCCGCTATATCGGATGATTTATTTCTCCATGTTTCAACATCGCTTTTAGTGCTTCTTGCAGCATTACTTCTTTGCTGTTTAAGCTTCATGCTGTTAATCTTTTTTAATTCAATGTCTTTCTTTTGGGTGTCTATTGTTTTTAATAATTCATTATCGCTCTTTGTAATTTGCGAAATGAGCTGAATCTTCTCCAGAAAATCGATAATGCTCTTCGATTCCATTAAGGTCTGAAAGTAAGAGATATTTGAGTTTTCGTACATAACCCTTAATCTCTTCTTAAGTAATTCTTTCTGTGCTGTATAACTGGCTTCAGCCTGTTTTATTGTTGCATTTAATTCATCAATATGTTTGCTGATGAAGCTAACTTGGCTTATCAAATCTTTGTATTCGTTGCTTTTGGAATCTCGTACCGCGGTGATCTGTTCTTCCAGTTCCTGTTGCTGTTTCAGCTTATTTTCAGCTTCTTTTCTTTCAGCCACTTTGTCTGCAAGTTTTGAATCAATTGAAGACTTTAAATCTTCGGCATCGCTCAACCTACTTGCCTGAACAGGTAAAATCGCGACAACTGCAAAAACCAGAATCAGATAACACAAAATCATTTTTCTCATTAGTTTGTCCTCCCATAAACAATGTAGAATTTTCTCCATTTTTTATGCAATACTCATGTTTAAACTCTAAGGTGCTTTCTTATCGATAATGCGCTACCTGCAGCCCCCACAAATGCTCCGACAACAATATATCCAATCAGCATCTGAGCTGCGACCGAGTAAACCGAAAGAAGTTTAATCATGTTGAAACTCATATGTACAAAATCTTTATCCACCTTATTTTGTATTGTATCATATCCGAAACCAATAATCAAAAATGCAATAATTGCTCCTACAACACCTATTATAACACCTTCCACAATAAAAGGCCAGCGGATGAACCAATCTGTACCCCCAATAAATTTCATAATATTTATTTCTTTCCTTCTTGCGAATACAGTAAGTTTTATTGTATTTGAAATTATGAATGTGGAAACTATTAAAAGTACTATAATCAAAAGAATGCTTATAAACTGGATCAAACCATTTATCTTTGAAATTCCTTGTACCGTTTCCTCTGGGAAGGTAACCTTTTCGACTCCATTTATAGCTTCCAGTTCTTTAACAACATTGGAACCTTTTTGGGGATCTGTAAGCTTTACTATAAAGGAGACCGATAAAAAGCTTTCATCAAGCCCTTCAAGCAACGATTTATTCTCTCCAAGCATTTCTTTCAGCTTCTCAAATGCCTGCTTTTTTGTCACAGTCTCAGTGCTTTTTACTCCCTGATTATTTTTAATTGTTTGCTCAATCTGTGCCACCATGGAATCGTCGATTTCAGGTGAACAATAAACCTGAATCTCCGGCTGCTGCTGCATTAAATCAGTGTTATACTGCAGATTTGCGGTAACAAGATAAAAAATCCCGAAAACAAGCAGTGTAGCTGCAACAACGCAGATAGAGGCGATTGTCATCAATTTATTTCTGACGGCATTCTTGATGCCTTCTTTAACAACATATTTAACTGTTCGTATCTTCATTCCCGTATTGTCCTTTCTGCTCGTCTCTGACCAAAATTCCGCCATCGATTGCAATAACCCTCTTTTTCAACCTGTTGACAATATTTTTTTCATGAGTCGCAACAATTACAGTTGTGCCTCTTTGGTTAATTTCAGTCAATAATTTCATTATCTCCCAGGATGTCTCCGGGTCGAGATTACCCGTAGGCTCGTCAGCAATTAAAAGCGAAGGATTGTTTACGATGGCTCTGGCAAGAACAACTCTTTGCTGTTCGCCGCCGGAAAGCTGGTTTGGATACATGTTCGCTTTTCTGCTCAAACCAACCAGAGCAAGTGCCATCGGAACCTGTCTTCTGATTTCTCTCGGCAATGCCTCGGTAATTTGAAGTGCAAATGATATGTTTTCATATACTGTTTTATTCGGCAGGAGTCTAAAGTCCTGATATACTATTCCAAGACCTCTCCGTAGATAGGGGATATCTTTTCTGGTAATTTCGTTTATTTTATAATTGTTTACAGTAATTTTACCCTCTGTCGGACATTCTTCATTAAACAACATTTTTATAAATGTTGTTTTCCCCGAACCGCTTGGCCCGACAACAAACACAAATTCACCCTTATCAATTCTAAGTGATATATTTTTAAGTGCGACGGTACCGTTTGGATATACCTTAGTGACATCAGTCAGTTTAACCATTTCTCACCTCAAATTTCTTCATTGGTAGCTTCTATTTTTTTATATATTTTTCACTTAATTATTCTTTTCCCTCAATGTATCTTTTAACAAGTATCGCAAATTTTAAAATAATGGCATCATCAAATTTTCTGATATCCAGTCCAATCTCTTTTTCGATTTTATCCAGTCTGTATACCAGCGTATTCCTGTGAACATATAGCTGTCTGGAAGCTTCGCTGACATTCAGGTCATTTTCAAAAAATTTTTGAATCGTTTGAACCATCTCATTATCAAAAAAGTTCTTTGAACATCCGTCGAATATTTCCTCTAAAAACAGTTTGCAAAGCGGCTCCGGCAGTTGGTATATAAGCCTTCCTATACCAAGTTTTTCGTAACTTATTACATTTCTGTTGTTCCCGAAGATATTTCCAACTTCAAGAGCTGTTTTTGCTTCTTTGTAGGAAACCGGAAGGCCGGCAAGATTATTGCATGTCCGTCCTATTCCTACAAAAGCATTTACCATTGATTCAGCCATTAAAGTGTCAACAATGGATTTTGCCGTTTGCTCAATAATGTTGTAATCCTCTCCGCTTTTGAATTCCTTTATAAGTATAACACTTTCACTATCCGGTGTTAATATAAAATCCTTTGTTTTAATCGGAAAAAGATTTTGTAAAACCTCCCTGGCAAACTTTTCATCAGGGCTGTCAGTTGTTACGATGAATACAACCCTTGTTGCGTTATTATTAATATGTAATTCTTTAGCCTTAAATGGAATTTCCTCAGGTGATATTTTATCGGTAATAATGTTTCTTATGAAATTGCTTTTATCATACTTATCATCATTGAGTATGCTTAAATTTAAAACATTTATTGATACGAGTGAAAGATATTTGGCAGCATATTTGTCATCCGCCTCGATAAAAGTAATATATTCAATTTTGCCTTTTATTATAATTTTTTGATATGTCGTTCCGTTCAAAATAACTATTTGATTTTTGTCAGAAATGACTGTTGGGGTAAGATCATCGACCTCTCCTTGCTTTGCCTCATTTGAGCAAGCGATGATAACCCCTGTTTTATCTATGACTCCGAATTCCAAATCAAATATGTCTTTGATTTGATATATTAGATTTTGAAATATTTTCTTTGACAAAAAAAATCCTCCTTTTTGCCGTTAAAATTATTATACACTATAGATTAATATCTTTAAACCACAAATTTGTGAACAAAATAAATTTCGGGCACGGTTCTCGGGCACGATTCTTAATTGTAAGATAATAAATGTGGCGGAGGTTGAAGTTGAAGACGAGTATGTTTTCAAAATAATTTTAAAAGAAAACATCCCGAGTCGACAATTTCACACCTCGTGACACATTTATTAAATACTTATTAAGAGAACCGTCCCCGAATATACATCCCGAACATAAAAAAACACCCTTTTAGATAAAGGGTGTTTTTAAATCGATATAATTAGTTGACGATTACTCTTTCGGTTTCTTTGTCAAATACATGAATTTTTGTCGAGTCTAAAGCAACTTTGATTTGATCCAATGGCCTTGCTGTCGTTCTTGGATTAACTCTTGCGGTAAAGTTATTGCCATCAATCAACAGATACAAATATGTTTCCGAACCAAGATTTTCAACGATTTCAACATCTGCATCAACTATGCTTGCCGGGAATTGTTCAAGGAATAATTCTTCGTCATGAATCGCTTCCGGTCTGATCCCAACTATAACATCTTTACCCACATAATCCGAAGTTTCAAGTTTCTTAGCTTTTCCTTCATGCAATTTGATATTGTTCTTTCCAAATACCAAATGAATATCTTTTCCGCGTTTTTCAACTTTTGCTGTAACAATATTCATTTGCGGGCTACCCATAAACGTTGCAACAAATACATTTGCAGGTTTTTCGTACAATGCCTGAGGAGTATCAACCTGCTGCACAAAACCATCCTTCATAACAACAATTCTTGTACCCATTGTCATAGCCTCTATCTGGTCATGTGTAACATAGACAAATGTTGTCTGTAATTTTAGATGTAGTTTGTTGATTTCTGTTCTCATCTGAACTCTAAGCTTTGCATCAAGGTTCGAAAGTGGTTCGTCCATTAGGAAAACTCTTGGTTCACGAACTATGGCACGTCCCAATGCAACTCTCTGCTTTTGTCCGCCTGATAACGCTTTAGGTTTTCTGTCAAGCAGATGTTCAATATCAAGAATTTTTGCAGCTTCCGCAACTCTTCTCTTAATCTCTTCCTTAGGTGTCTTCCTTAATCTCAGACCAAATGCCATGTTCTCAAAAACCGACATATGCGGATAAAGAGCATAGTTCTGGAAAACCATTGCTATGTCCCTGTCCTTTGGCTGAACATCGTTAACAAGAACGTCGCCGATGTAGCACTCACCTTCGCTTATTTCCTCAAGTCCTGCTATCATTCTCAATGTTGTGGTTTTTCCGCAGCCTGACGGACCAACCAATATAATAAACTCTTTGTCTTCTACTTCAAGGTTTAAATCATTTACTGCAACTACTCCTCCATCAAATCTCTTGTATATATTTTTCAATACAACACTTGCCATTACGATTCCTCCCAAATTTTTATAGAATTAATATACTCACTATATCACTTTGATGGTTTTTACTCTAGCATATTTATTAACAAAATAATATAATTCATATTAGTAACTTTGTATATGCCCTTGCATTTTTATACATTTCAATGTATAATTATAAATTAATAATAATTTTCATCGAATTTTTAAGGAGGAACTGCAATGACTAATATAGGTGTAATAGGTGCAACAGGCTACGTTGGAGCCGAAATCGTTAGATTGCTTAACAATCATCCTGATTTTAATATAACATCTGTTGTATCAAGATGCTATGTTGGCCAAAAATTTTCCGATGTTTATCCTACGTTGAAGAACATATTTGATATGGAATGTGTTGAACTTGATATTGATAAAATATCGAAAGACACCGATATTTTTATTACTGCGCTCCCTCACGGTGTTTCGAAAGAAGTTATTCCAAAGCTTGTGGCAAAAGGCAAAAGAGTTATTGACCACAGCGGAGACTTCCGTTATAAGTCGGTTGAGGTATACGAAAAATGGTATAAAACAAATCATGGAATGCCTGAATTGCTTGATGTTTCAGTATATGGTCTGCCCGAACTTTACAGAGAAAAAATTAAGGATGCGGTTATAGTTGCAAATCCGGGTTGCTATCCGACAAGTTCGATACTTGGACTCGCTCCTCTATTAAAAAATAGAATTATTTCAACCGATAACATAATAGTTGATGCGGTTTCAGGAGTTTCAGGTGCCGGAAGAAAAGAAGATCTTCCTTTTCAATTCTGCGAATGCACAGAAAACTTTAAAGCATATAAAATTTCAAATCACCGTCATACATCCGAGATTGAGCAGGAGTACAGCATTCTCGCAGGAAAAGACTTAATGATTTCGTTTACACCGCATCTGGCACCGATGAAACGCGGCATGCTTGCGACAATATATGCAAACCTCGACAAGAGTTACGCTACAGAAGACTTGATCAAGCTTTATAAAGATTATTATAAAAATGAATATTTTGTGCGTATTTTGGAAAGCGGCAAATTACCCGAAACGAAAAATGTTACAGGGTCCAATTTTATTGATTTAGGGATTGTTGTTGATGAACGTTTAAACAGAGTTGTGGTCCTGTCGGCGATTGATAATCTCGGAAAAGGTGCATCAGGCCAGGCTATCCAGGATTTGAATATTATGTGCGGACTTCCTGAGACAAAGGGTCTTCATAGCCCGGGTTTATATCTGTAGATTTGCATAATCTAAATAAGATTGTTAAACATATAATCTAAATCAGACAAAAAAATATGAATTGATTTTATAAAATGGAGGACAATAAAATGAAGGATATGGAAAGCGTAATAAAAAAAGCGGGAATTTTAATTGAAGCACTTCCCTATATACAAAAACTTTTCGGCAAGACCGTTGTAATCAAATACGGCGGAAACGCTATGATTAATGGTGAATTAAAAAATTCAGTGATGGAAGATATAACATTATTGAAGTATATCGGAATGAATCCGGTTGTTGTCCACGGGGGTGGACCTGAAATTACAAAGACACTTGAAAAATTCGATAAAAAGAGTGAATTTGTAAACGGTCTTCGGGTAACAGACGAAGAAACAATGGAAATTGCTCAGATGGTTTTAGTCGGTAAAACAAATAAAGAAATTGTTTCGCTTATAAATCAAAAGGGCGGTAAAGCTGTCGGTTTGTGCGGGCTTGACGGCAATCTTATTGAATGTGAAAAGTACAAGGCTGAAATAGCCAAAAGGAAAGTTGATTTGGGGTATGTGGGTAAAATCACAAAAATCAATTCGAAGGTACTGGAAATACTGACACAGGATGAGTATATCCCTGTTGTTGCACCGGTGGGAATTGGTCCTGACGGCCACAGTTACAACATTAACGCAGATACAGTGGCGGGCGAGATTGCTGCTGCGCTGCAGGCTGAAAAACTAATACTTTTAACCGATGTTGAAGGCGTTAAAATGTCAAAAACCGATAATCAGATATTCCCTGCCCTGACAATAAAAGAAGTATTTGAACTGATTGATAACAAAGTAATAAACAAGGGAATGATTCCAAAGGTTCTGGGTTGTGTGGAGGCGCTTGAGAAGGGCGTTGGAAGGACTCACATAATTGACGGACGAATTCCTCACTGCATACTGCTCGAAATATTCACCAATAAAGGTATCGGAACGATGATTATGAAGGAAAAAATACTGTATCACAGCCAGGAGAACTTATAAAGGGGTTGTTAATATGAAACTGGATAAGATAATTGAATTGGATAAAAAGTATTTCATGAACACATTCGGGGACAGAACTCCGGTTAATTTCGAATACGGAAAAGGAATTAATCTTTGGGATTCTGAAGGGAAAAAGTATTATGATTTTTTCTCGGGCGTTGCAGTTAGTGCACTTGGTCATTCTCATCCAAAATTGGTTCAGGCGATTCAGGAGCAGGCTGCGAAGCTGATTCATTGTTCGAGTCTTTACTATATTGAGAATCAGGCACGGCTTGCAAAGGTTCTTGTTGAGAGTTCCTGCGCCGATAAAGTTTTTTTCGCAAATTCCGGAGCCGAAGCAAATGAAGGCGCGATAAAGCTTGCAAGAATTTATTTCAAGAAAAAGAATATGCCTGATAAATTTGAGATAATTACTCTTGAAAATTCATTCCACGGAAGAACTCTTGCAACTATTGCGGCAACAGGCCAGGATAAATATCAGAAACCTTATTCACCAATGCAGCCAACTTTTTTAAAGGTTCCGATAAACGATTTGGAAACACTCGAAAATGCGATAACAGATTCGACTTGCGCAATTATGATTGAAGCAATTCAGGGCGAGAGCGGAGTTAATCTCACTACTGTTGAATATATGAAGGGCGTTCGTAAGATATGCGACAAAAAAGGGATCCTCCTAATCTTTGATGAGATCCAGTGCGGACTCGGAAGAACCGGAAAGATGTTTGGTTTTGAGCACTTCGGAATCGAACCTGACATATTCACTCTTGCCAAGGCATTAGGCGGAGGATTCCCAATCGGTGCTCTTCTCGCTAAAGATTTTGTGGCAAACGCATTTGAACCCGGTGATCACGGCTCGACATTTGGCGGCAATCCGCTTGCATGCGCTGCAGGCTTGGCTGTCATGGATGTCATGAAAAACGAAGACTTACCGGGAAATTCCGCAAAGATGGGAGACTATCTTGTTAAAAAACTGAACGGGCTTGCAAAAAAGCATTCCTTCATAGAGGAAGTGCGGGGAAAAGGCCTTATGATAGGAATCGGTCTGTCATCCAAAATTGCTGTTGAAATTAAAAATAAATGCTTTGAAAAGGGTTATCTTATAGGCAGTGTAGGAAAGGATATCCTGAGAGTCTTACCTCCGCTTATTATTAACAGCAAAGAAATTGAGGAAATGATTGAAATGCTGGATGAGGTTATGTCTGAATTTGACGGAATTTAATATTTTTGCAATCAACCTGTTTTTAAGGAGATTTGAGTATGAAGTCAGTTTTAGTTTTGGAAGACGGC
>JBAZRJ010000045.1:0-14618 GCA_041662985.1 Clostridia bacterium | reverse complement strand
TCAAAATAGGGTGGTACCACGAAGGAATTTATACCTCCGTCCCTGTAAAAAGAACTTTGCAGGAATTGGGGGTTTTTTTATACCCTTTTATGGGCACACAAATGATATAATATTAATTAACCGTAAAGGAGATGACGCGTATGAAAATGACAGGTGCACAGGCAATCATAAAAGCTTTTGAAGCTGAGAATGTTGAGATAGTTTTCGGGCTTCCGGGCGCGGCAATTTGTCCGTTCTATGATGCTGTTACGGAGTCAAAAATCAAGAACATTCTAATAAGACAGGAACAGGCTGCCGTCCATGCAGCAAGCGGTTATGCCCGCGTCACCGGAAAAGTGGGGGTCTGTATTGCAACATCCGGACCGGGAGCCACCAATCTTGTAACGGGAATAGCAACTGCACACATGGATTCCATTCCGATTGTAGCCATTACGGGGCAGGTTTTGCTGGCGCATATCGGAAAGGATGCGTTCCAGGAAGCAGATATTACGGGTGCGACACTTCCTTTTACAAAGCATAATTACCTTGTCAAAGATGTCAACGATATACCGAGAGTAATTAAAGAAGCCTTCCACATCGCATCGACCGGAAGACCGGGTCCTGTATTGATTGATATTCCGGTGGATGTTCAATTAAAGGAATTTGATTTTGAATATCCGAAAACGGTTAATTTGCGTGGATATAAACCGACCACTAAAGGACATATCAGGCAAATTGAAAAGGTTGCGCAGGCAATTGAAAAGGCAAAACAACCTGTAATTCTGGCGGGCGGCGGAATTATAACCGCAAATGCTTCACAGGAATTAAGGGAACTGGTTAAAATTTGCAACATTCCTGTTACCACAACACTTATGTCAAAAGGATGCATGCCGAAAGACAGCGGGCTGGATTTGGGAATGCTTGGTTCACACGGAGTGTACATTGCAAATTATGCTGTCAACAATGCCGATTTAATAATTGTTATGGGTGCAAGAGTTAGCGACAGAGCGGTCGGAAATGCGGGCGTTATTGGGAAGAAGACTAAGGTTATTCATATTGATATCGATCCGGCCGAAATCGGAAAGAACATAGATACATTGATACCGGTTGTCGGAGACATTAAATACATTCTTAAAGAGCTTCTAAAAATAGCTAAGGGAAATGATAACCGAGAGTGGATTGATAAAATTAATGAGACAAAGAAGGCGCATGTTAAAAAGCCTGACTTTGACAAGAATGGCGAGTTCGTTAATGCAAAACATTTTCTGGATATTTTAAGTGAGAAGGTTAAGGAAGGTACAATCGTTTCAACAGAGGTTGGCGAAAACCAGATCTGGACCGCAAACCACTTTAAAATAGGCACTCCGAGAGTTTTCTTAACGTCAGGAGGACTGGGAACAATGGGTTTTGGATTCCCGGCGGCAATTGGCGCAAAGTTTGCAAAACCGGACAAGACAGTTATTGCAATCGAAGGGGACGGAAGTTTCCAGATGAACTTCAATGAACTCGGAACTGTTATGCAGAACCATCTCGGAATCAAGATTGTTGTATTCAACAATCACAGACTGGGAATGGTTCGCGAGTATCAGAAGGTTCATTACAACTGCAATTATTGCGGCGTTTTCTTAGAGGAGAATCCGGATTTCGTAATGCTGGCAAAAGCCTATGGGTTCAATGGCGAAAAGATATCAAAGAACTCAGAGATAGAAGGGGCAATTGAAAGAATGCTTGCGGATGACAAGACATATATGCTGGAAATCGAAGTCGATCCGTTTGAGGATACACTTTAAGTATTGGAGGGATTAATTATGGCGAAACATACTTTATCGGTACTGGTCGAAAATCATGCAGGTGTTCTGTCCAGTGTTGCTGCCCTTTTCAGCAGAAGGGGATTTAACATTGACAGCCTTGCTGTCGGAGTGACTGAAAACCCTGACATTTCAAGGATGACAATTGTCGTGGACGGTGACGATTATGCTGTTGAGCAGGTTAGCAAACAATTAAACAAGTTGATTGATGTAATTAAAATAAATCAATTGAACCCGCAAGAGTCAGTCAGCAGAGAACTTGCAATGATTAAAGTAAGCACGACCGATTCGACAAGAGCGGAAATCATCCAGATCACTGAAATATTCAGAGCGAAAATAGTCGACATTTCAAAATCAACTGTAACAATTGAAATTTCAGGCGGGGTGGCAAAGGTCGAAGCGCTTCAGGATATGCTCCAGCAATTCGGAATAAAAGAAATAGTCAGAACGGGAACGATTGCAATAGGAAGAGGAAACAGATTTGTGGACATTAATGAGAAATAATTGTTTTATTAACGAAAAACAATGGCTTGAAATGGCCTAATAAAATTTAAGGAGGAAATTGAAATGGCAAAGATGTATTATGACAGTGACTGCAATTTGGGACTGCTAAAGGGTAAAACCGTTGCGGTAATAGGGTACGGGAGTCAGGGGCATGCGCATGCGCAGAACCTTCATGAAAGCGGTGTTAATGTAGTTGTAGGCTTGAGGAAAGATTCAAACAGATGGAATCAAGTAGAAAAAGACGGTCTTAAAGTTCTTGAAACAGGCGAAGCAGCAAAAGCTGCAGACATCATTATGATTCTTGTTCCCGATGAACTTCAGCCTGCAGTATATGAAGCAAGTATTAAGGATAACCTGAAAGAAGGAAACATCCTTATGTTTGCACATGGATTCAATATTAACTTCAATCAGATTGTTCCGCCGAAATTCGTAGATGTTACAATGGCTGCTCCAAAAGGGCCGGGACACACTGTAAGAAGCCAGTTTAAAGAAGGGAAAGGCGTTCCCTGCCTAATTGCAATATATCAGGATGCATCGGGCAAAGCGAAAGATTTTGCGCTTGCTTATGCTTCGGGAATAGGTGCGGGCAGAGCAGGAATTCTTGAGACAACATTCAGAGAAGAGACTGAAACGGATCTTTTCGGAGAACAGGCAGTATTGTGCGGCGGCGTTACAGAACTTATGAAAGCAGGATTTGAGACTTTGGTAAATGCAGGCTACCAGCCTGAAATAGCATATTTTGAATGCATACATGAAATGAAACTAATAATCGACCTTGTTAATCAGGGCGGATTTGCAGAAATGAGATATTCAATCAGCGATACTGCCGAGTACGGCGATTACGTAACAGGAAAAAGAATAATAACCGAAGAAACCCGCAAAGAGATGAAGAAAATTCTTGATGAAATTCAAAACGGTGCTTTTGCATCGAAATGGGTTACAGAAAACAAAGCGGGCGGAAGGTCATTCTTCCTTGCAACAAGAAGAAAAGAATCAGAAAGCCAGTTAGAAAAAGTTGGATTCGAGCTCAGAAAAATGATGAGTTGGCTAAAAAAGAAATAAGATAATTATATAAACCGGTTAAAAAAGAAATAAGTTGATTAAATAAAATAGCATTAAAAGATAATCAAACTTTTAAAGAAGGAGGTTTTTGAAATGGCTGAAAAAATAAGGATATTTGATACAACATTGAGAGACGGAGAACAAACTCCGGGTGCAAGCTTAAACATTCAAGAAAAGTTGGAGATTGCAAAGCAGCTCGCAAAAATGGGCGTTGATGTCATCGAAGCAGGTTTTGCGATATCGTCACCGGGCGACTTTGAAGCAATCAGAACAATTTCTCAAAATGTAAAAGGACCGACAATAGCCAGTCTCTGCAGAGCGATTGAAAGTGATATTGACAGAGCATGGGAAGCTGTTTCAATAGCGGAATCTCCGAGGATACATACATTTTTGGCAACGTCGCCGATTCATATGAAATATAAACTGAAAATGACCGAGGATGAGGTTTATGAACGGGCGGTTGCTATGGTCAAGTATTCGAAAAAATTCTGTAATGACGTTGAATTTTCGGCAGAGGACGCAAGCAGAAGCGATGTAGAATTCTTATACAAAGTCATTGAAGGTGTCATTAATGCAGGCGCTGCGGTTGTCAATATTCCCGATACGGTCGGTTATGCGACACCCGATGAATTTGGCAGACTTATAAAAAGCATAAAAGAAAATGTAAGCAATATTCATAAAGCGCAGATTAGCGTGCACTGTCATAATGACTTAGGTCTGGCCGTAGCCAATTCCATGGAAGCAATGAAAAACGGCGCAACTCAAATAGAATGCACCATTAACGGACTTGGTGAAAGAGCCGGGAATGCTTCGCTTGAAGAAATAGTGATGGGTTTGAACACAAGACGGGACTTTTATGGAATCGAACATAATATTGACGCAAAGCAGATTTACAGAACGAGCAAGTTAGTCAGCAGTCTGACCGGTGTTATGATACAGCCAAACAAGGCGATTGTGGGAGAGAACGCATTTGCGCACGAATCGGGAATTCATCAGCACGGAGTATTAAACGAAAAAACAACTTACGAAATTATGACTCCCGAATCTGTCGGGCTTGCTCAAAACAAGATGGTTTTGGGTAAATTATCCGGAAAACACGCATTCGAAGAAAGACTTATCGAAATGGGGTACTCGTTAAGCAACGAGGAAATTGCAAAAGCGTTTGTTGACTTTAAAAATCTTGCCGATAAAAAGAAAGTTGTTTTGGACGGAGACATTGAGGCATTGATCGGCGAGAAAACATCTGAAGTCGCCGGCATATTTGAATTGGCAAGTTTTCAGATTAACAGCGGCAACAAAGTCATTTCAACATCAATGGTCAGCCTGAAAAGAAACGGCGATACTTTAACCGAAGCGGCAACAGGCGATGGTCCTGTAGATGCTGCATTTAATGCGATTGAACGTGTCGTCGGATTTAATATGGTACTGCAGTCATACAATATCAAAGCCGTAACCGAAGGGAAAGATGCTCTTGGAGAAGCTGTTGTCAGGGCATCGTACGGAGGAAAGGTATTCATCGGAAGAGGAATAAGCACAGATATAATTGAAGCCAGCGTTAAAGCATTTTTAAATGCTATAAACAGAGCGGTAAGTGATTTTGGCGAAAGCATTATAAATAAAAACTAAAAGTGATTATGGCGAAAGTATAATTGGTTTTATTTTGACTTAAGAATAATGAAAATGTATTTGAAAATGATATGGCAAACGGAGGTGTGAAGATATTGAAAAAGATGGTTGTATACGATTCGACTCTTAGGGATGGAACGCAGGCACAGGGCATTTCGTTTACGGTTCAGGACAAACTCAAAATTGTTGAGAGGCTTGATGGAATTGGTGTTGCGTACATTGAAGCAGGCAATCCGGGTTCAAATCCAAAAGAGATTGAATTTTTTGAGCATGTAAAAGATATGAAATTAAAAAGCGCAAAGATAATTGCTTTTGGAAGCACAAGAAGAGTGAGTACAAAAGTTGAGGAAGATGCAAATGTTCAATCGCTTTTGAATGCTTCAACACCTGCAATTGCGATATTCGGAAAGAGCTGGGATTTTCATGTAACCGATGTTTTGAAAACGACGCTTGAAGAAAATTTGTTGATGATTTTTGATACTGTTAAGTTTTTTAAGAACAAAGGAAAAGAAGTCATATATGATGCCGAGCTGTTTTTCGAAGGATATCTGGACAATCCCGACTACGCAATGAAGACGCTTAAAGCAGCAGCGGATGCGGGTGCCGATAGTATATGTCTTTGTGAAACAACCGGAGGATTTATGCCTTATGAAATATATGATGCAACAAAAATAGTTGTTGATGAGTTTGATATTCCAATAGGAATTCATTGTCACAATGACAGCGGAATGGCTGTTGCAAATTCTGTGATGGCGGTTAAGGCAGGTGCTACACAGGTTCAGGGAACAATAAACGGTTATGGCGAAAGATGCGGAAATGCAAATCTTTGCACATTGATTCCTGACCTTCAGCTAAAAATGGGATATGACTGCATACCGCAAGAGAAAATTCAGGATTTAACGGCACTTTCCAGGTATGTCAATGAAATCGCAAATAGACCGAATGATGAGAGAGCACCTTTTGTCGGAAGATTTGCGTTTGCGCATAAAGCAGGAATGCACTCCGATGCGGTGAGTAAAAACCCAAAAGCTTATGAACACATTGATCCCGAGTATGTCGGAAATGAACGTGTTTTCCTGATGTCTGAGGTTTCCGGGCGCAGCGCTGTGATAAATGCGATTAATTTAGTTGATAAGAATATAACCAAAAGTTCACCCGAAACAAGACAGGTCCTTGAGAAATTAAAGGAGCTTGAATTTGAAGGATATCAGTATGAAGGTGCCGAAAGTTCGTTTGATCTTGTTATCAGAAAAGTGCTTGGCCGCTATAAGCATTTCTTTGAGTTAAGGGAGTTTAAAGTTATTACGAACGAACCGTCGATTGAAAACATAAGCTCATCAGCAATGATTAAAATAAAGGTAGACAGCCAGGATGAAATTACTGCAGCGGACGGAGACGGACCGGTAAACGCACTCGACAAAGCGCTCAGAAAAGCACTTGAGAGATTCTATCCGGAAATTGCAGAAATGAAATTAACGGATTACAAAGTTAGGGTTCTCGATTCAGATTCTGCTACAGCGGCCAAGGTTAGGGTTTTGATTGAATCGACTGACGGCGAAGAGGTCTGGACCACAATTGGTGTGTCTGCCGATATAATTGATGCAAGCTGGAAGGCACTTGTTGATTCGATCGAATATAAACTCAACAGGGAAAGAGAAGGGAAAAAATAGTCAAGTCAAAGAATTGGGGACGGAGGAACTTCCGTCCCTTTCAATATGTCCCGGTGGCCTAAAGGATAAGGTAGTGGATTCCGGTTCCACTGATGCGGGTTCAATTCCCGCCCGGGATACCAAAAAACATGAAGGAGACGGAGTTTTAAAACCGTCTCCTTTGTGTTATAGCAAAAAAATGCATAAATAATAAAAGGATAAAAATAAGCATATTCACAAATGTGCGGATTTTGTCGAAACATTGTGTTGACTAATCCCATATATGTAATAAAATTGGAATTGAAAGTACAATTAAATATTGGCACATCAGCTGTAAGTCAGGCCGTTTAATATTTTAAAGGAGGAAACACAAAATGAAGACAAGAAAGAAAATTATTGCACTGCTTATTTCAACAACTATGATAGCATCAATGTTTGCTTTTTATACTCTCGTACAAGCATCATCATTTGATTATCCAAGGAATATTACAATGAAATTTTTGCCCGGAGTTGATGCCAACAGATACATGAGCATCGTAAATACTCTGCCGTCCGATGTCTGGAGCTTCACTCAGGCAGCGGTACAAGGTGAAGGTACCGATTGGTATAGGTTTACTCAAGGCGACCACACAAGACCTAGAGCAATGCAGGAAGATGATACTATGATTTCTGCGCTCGCTACGTCCTTTCCGACAGCATTTGCAGGTGAGTGTTTTTGGGGACTGCCATACACTCTTTATACATTTTCTTATATGAATCTATCATTTGCAAATGAAACAGATGATGATATAAAGCAAAGAATTTGGCATGAGCTTTGTCACGGAATACCAAGCGCGGAAAGTGCTGACACAATGCATAAAAGTTCGGGTTTTATATTTTGGATGAGGGATCACTACCCAACTCATGCGTTCCTGTCGGATCCTGTCGGTTATGGTGACAGTGTTGAAATATTACTCAAATGGAATCAGTTTTTGACAGAAACATATGGTCCGTCAAAAACTTATTATTCATATAATGATGCAACCTGGACACAACACAGTATAAATTTGGGCAATGGGCAAACCGGAAAGCGTCACATCGAATTTGACGCCACACCTTCAGCAAACGGCATTGACGGTTCAATTGATTATGCCGATTCGTCTGCAACAGTCGACGGATTCGAAGATCTTGCAATGCAGGTAAGATTCAATCCATCAGGTTATTTTGATGTAAGAAACGGTGCTTCGTTTACAAAAACAACAACCGTAAACTATTCGGCAAATACGAAATATAGAATCGAACTGGTTGCTGATATGAGCGCTCATACGTACAATGTATTTGTAACGCCAAACGGCGGTTCAAGAACTCAAATTGCAAGCAATTATGCGTTCAGAACAGGTTGCCCTGCAACAGATGATGTGGGGAAATTATATGTAATATCTGAAGCAGCAAATCAATTAATAAAAGTTGAAAAACATAAAATAAGCCGGAGTTTCGAATCATTTAATTCAGCATCATGGACCTCAAATGGTATCAATCTTGGCACTCAAAACAATGGGGTATATTATGACACACATCAAAACATTGAATTTGATATTACACCTTCTTCAGCCAGTATCGATGGCTCCGTCGATTTCGCCGACACTTCAACTAATGTAACGGGCTTCAACGATCTTGCAATTCAAGTCAGGCTGAATCCTTCGGGATATTTCGATGTGAGAAACGGTGCTTCGTTTACTAAAACAAATACTGTTAATTATGCTGCGAACACCAGATATCATGTCAAGATTTCTGCCGATATGACTAATTATAATTACAGTGTTTGGGTAACGCCTTATGGCAGTTCAACAACACAGATTGCAAGTGACTATGCTTTCAGAACCGGATGTCCTACAACAAATGATGTCGGAAAAATGTTTGTAGTATCAGAATCAGCAAACAATTTATTTAAAGTTGATAATTTTATTACAAGATACGCTCCATTGCCATAAATAATCTTAGCACGGTTAATAATATTTTAAGAGTTAAAAGAATTGCAATCAAAAAGGATGGAGCGGTCAAAAACTCCATCCTTTTTGTATTTTAAAAGAATAACACAGACACTCATTGTCTGTGTTATTCTCCTGCATTTGACATGGAACCTTTATCTTTCAACTGTGCAAACATGTAAAAAAGGTGCAGACTCGAAGTCTGCACCTTTTTTTATTAAGAATTGCGCGAGAGAGGTTGCGCAACTTCTTTTTGAGTTTTTAAACCCCTATTATTGTGTATTATCCTTAAGTAACAACTTGGTTGAACACACTGTACAGTGCGTTTGCAGATTCAGAAATATTATACATTCTTCCTAAATCATTAGTTGCGAGACATCCTGTTCTGAATGCGTAATTGCTTGCGATCTGTGTCTCGCTTCCTCCAGGAGGTGTAATCCATACGCTGTAGGTCATTGCTGTCATATTGGTTACCATTCTTATATGGTATTTACTGCCACCTGTGAAGTTTACAGTTGCTGCTTTAGACCAGCTTGCACCGTTCCTAACATCGAAGTAACCCGATGGATTGAATCTGATTCCCATTGCGAGATCTTCAAATCCGTCGACTGTTCCCGATGTGTCAACATACTGTATTGAAGCATCGATTCCGCTTGAAGCAGGCATAACATCAAGGTTTACAGTTCTCGTTCCTGAACCGCCGTTTACGGTTACCGAATTCGATGCCCAGCTTGCGGTATTCCATGAATAATAGGTTTTACTGATAAGGTGGTCTTCTACCTTAATAAGCGGATAACCGTCAGCCTGAGCTGCGCATGCTGCAATTATCTGACCAAGATCATTGGTAGTCGGTGCAGTAGTCCTGAATGAGTAATTAGCAGCAATCTTGGTTCTGGTTCCGCCGGTAGGGGTTATCCAGACACTGTAAGTGTGAGCATCCATATCTGCAATGATTTCCACAAAGTATTTTGTACCTCCCGAATAAGTCACTGCCGATCCGTCATAAGCAAATGCGCCGCCGTTTCTAACATCAAAATATCCGAGCACATTGAATCTTACTTGAATAGCAAGATCATCAAAGTCTTCGATTGTAGTTGACGTATCAGCGTAGTTGACTGAACCGTCTATGTTATTTCCTGTAGGTGTTACGTTGTATTGAATATGCAGCTTTCCGGTATTGCTGTCGCCGAGACTGCTAGCGTTTCCTGCGAGGTCGCTCTCATCAACAGAGTAGTAGATTGAACCGCCGGGAGATGTATACTCGTTTATGGTTACTGATGTGTCAGGACTTGCGTTGTAGCCGGTCTTAGCTTTAAATCTTACAGAGTATGTACCGGCTGCCAAACCGGTTGTTTCGGTTGCTGTACATGATGTGTAGGTAGAACCTGAGCTGATTCTATACTCCATAAGAGTAGTTGTTCCGGTAATTTTGCCATCGTTCTCAAGAGTATTGGTAGGAGCAACTCCCGCTAAACCTGTTGGAGCAGATTGATTCTGATTCGGTACGACTACAGGTGTGGTAGGACTTGCAGAATATCCTGCATACGCCTTCATTCTTACAACATAATTGCCTGCAGCTAAACCGGTTGTTGGTGAAGCGGAGCAATTCGTATAAGATCCTGCAGTATCTAACTTATATTCCATGGCTGTCGTTGTGCCTGTAATCTGACCATTGTTATTGCTTGATGTGGTAGGTGCGACTCCCGCTAATCCTGTCGGAGCAGCTTGAGGCAGCAGTGTTCTGTATTCGGCAACATCCATATTTGCCGAATATCCGCTAAATGTGTTGTTATTTCTCAAATATGTAACATAATCGGATTGACCCGGAATTAACACACCATCTCCAAGTCCTATTCCTTCGGTGCCTGCAACAAAAGTATTGCCTGTTACAGTTGACAATGTGCTTAATTCAGTACTTCCCACTGAATAATCAACACCTGTAAACGTATTCGTCAGCAATGATACCGTACTGCCGTATGTTGAGCCGTCACCGCAGACAAAACCATTTCTCAGGTTTGTATTAAAGTCAACGTGGTAAACATAAGATTCAACTCCTGCTCCCATTGCCACAATACCTTTGCAATAGCGTGGAGATCCACTGACACCGTCAATACTGCCGTTTGTAATGGAAATACCTGTTTTGCCTGCATTCAATTTATATCCGATATTGAAATTAGGTGAAACAGCTGTATTTCCTGTCGACACGTCAAGATTGTCAATTGAAACGTTGCTTGCGTTTACGGTTATACCTGATGTTATATCCGCACTATTTCCCTGGATTGTCACAGGATAATTAATTGTAAATCCGGTATAGGATCCTGCAGCAAAAATAATTGTTGTTTTGGTTGAATCAGCCAATGCTGCCGCCAACTCCGCATTATTATGAACGGTTACAATCGGTGTAGGTGTAGGTGCAGGAGTATTGGACGGAGTAGCCGTAGGCGATGGAGTAGGTGTAGGTGTTGGTTCACCCGAAGGTGATGGGGTTGTTGTCGGCGTCGGTGTATTTGTAGGTCCTGACAGAGATACCAAATGTTCAGAAATGTTGAACAATTTATCTTGAAGTTCTGAAGTAAAGAAGACCCAGCCGATATCATTTGTAGTCGGAGCAGTGTTTCTGAACACAAAGTTGGATGCAATCTGAGTTGTTGCGCCTCCATTTGGGGTGACCCAAACGCTATATGTTCCGGCAGTCATATTAGCTATAATTTTAACATGATAATTTGTTCCTTGAGTGTAGTTGACGGTGAAAGCCTTAGCGAAATTCGCGCCGTTTCGTACATCAAACCATCCTTCTGTTGCCAATCTTACCTGCATTGCCAGTTGATCATAGCCGAGTACGTTTGTTGAAGAATCGGCATAACCAATCTGAGCATCAAGATTGTTAGCCAAAGGAGTGACGTCAAAGTCTATCTGACGTATTCCGGTGTTAGACGAACCCAGAAAATGTCCCGTCGCTGTCCACGGGGTTACGATCGAAGTGGCCGAGTGAATTGGATTTTCGACAGGGGTAGCTGTAGGGGTAGACGTTGCAGTAGGCGTAGGTGTAGGACCCGGGACATAAATCAATGGAATATAATCATCAGGGTCTACGCTGGCACCATTTCTGGTCAAACCGGATGTTATTGTAGCTATATTCGTAGTTCCGTTCCATGTTGAACCGGAATACAATGTAGCCATGTTTCCCGTCGGATAATCGTATATATTACCTGTCAGTGAGCTGTTAGACATTCCAATATGGAATCCCAGCGCTTCTGTCACTTTTGCAATATTTCCCGCATCATCGCTCTCTGTTCTATTCAAGCGATACATCTTACCAAGCATAATAGGAGGGTGAGCAGTAGTCAAAGGTATAATAATATTATTTGTACATGCTGCTTGAGCTCCATACAGATGCAGGGCATATTGAGTATTTAGTATTCCCATGAATCCTGTACTGGACAAAGTGCTGGCATTCATTTCGCTGTATAAGCCGTATGGCGATCCGCGGTCGCCGCATCTAACCATTTGAACGTGAGGAGTCATTTCATCTCTTTCAGCAGGCATATAGAACCCTGCCTTTTCACCGTTTATCGATATACAATCCTCAAAATATCCTGTTTGGAAGAAATAGTTTGCCGCTTCAGTTTCCAACGGAGCGGTTACTCTTGGATTTGTTGTATACATCGCCCTTTGTCCGGAATCGACTGAGAGGCATCTCTTTAATGACATGTTCCAAACCATACCGCCTGTGCCTTCAGGTTCAATATAGAAACCAACCTTCCAGGCGTCCAGCGAATAGCAATCTGTAACCTGGCAATTGTCAACATTGCCGTTTTCGTTTAGGTCAAATCCGCATGACCAATCCCTGATTCCGTAGCGTTCGTTTGTATGTGAAGAATCAGGATCACCGCGCAGTTTGCCTACGCCGGAATGAAGAGCCCTTGAGTTCTTGATGTATATATTTCTGGATGTAAAACCCGTGGAACCGCTGTGGATTGTGAGAGCATGATGCGACGAACATTGTATGCTAACATTGTCAACAGTTATTGTATTGCAATTACCATAAAGCCACAAAGTTCCTGTCGCATTCCTGTATCCCATGTTTGCCCAGCTTCCGCTGCCATAAGTACCATAATAATTACTTATTACCACATTTCTTACAGTACTGGTGGTCGCACTGTGCAGTTTTAATGCTATATGTCCTTTAAACATAACATCCTGGATTATAACATTTGTTGCACCGGTGTTTGTGTGAATGTGCCCAATATTAGATATTTGTGCCTGTGTTGTTGTAGACAATGCTGTCTTGGTTAGAAAAACCGCATGAGTCGACGGATTCGGATAAACCATCTGAGATTTGTCTGTTGGAAGAACAACAGGGTTTGTGCCGATTATTGTTGTATTGCTTCCGATACCGGAGTTGTTGTTTATATCAAAATCACGACTTTCTCCCTCTACCCAATAAGTTCCCGGAGCAAATCTGGCAACAATATTTCCGGCATGAAGTGCTGATCTGAGACCTGCAGGCAAGTTTCCGTTGCCATCGCACTGATAAGTTGCCTGGTCTTTCCATGATTGCGCGCTATCGTATGATGCAACAATTACTGTAGCAGCATTTACCGTAACGGTAAAATTAGCGATTGTGCCCAACATTGCAATTGAAGTAATAAGTGCAAGTACTTTTCTTGAAATCTTCATACAAAAATTCCTCCATTTTCCTTTTAGTAAACAATTTTTTTAATATTTACATGCACTATGTCCGAGTTAATTCTGTTTTCAATCGCTGTAATCAAGTTGTCGCTAGATTGACCCTACTGAACAAGTATCTAACCGGTGAAAATTTTTAGCCTCCCTTTTGTTTATTTCCAGTATAAATTACTTTAAAATTATAAATACAATAAGAATAAAATATTGTAGTTGATTAAATTTACTTTTTGCCGGTTTTATCATTAGTTTTTGTGATACGGCAATATCGGAAGACCAAATCTGCAAAGTTATAGTGTGGAATTTAAAAGTTGTGTCGAAAAAAGTTATGACTGTAAAAGAATAAATGTTTTAGAAAAGTTTTGCGTTATTTATGGTTATTCCAGTTAAAGGAATACCCTACAGCTTTGTGAGGCAAGTCTTTACAGGGTGTCGATATTAAATTGCACTTATTATGGCAAAATAATACAACGTTTATATAATTAATTATATTCTGATTACACCATAAGTCAATGCAACTATTCGACAAAATCCGCACTTTTGAATCGGCCTATGGATTTATGTGTTTCCGGTATGATAAAATGGATTAAAAGAGGAAAATTCAATGTTAATCGGTGATATTAGAATTGAAAATAATGTTTTTTTGGCACCAATGGCCGGAATTACTGATATGGCTTTCAGACTATTGTGTAAAGAAAAGGGTTGTGGGCTTTTATATACTGAGATGGTTAGCGCAAAAGGGATGCACTTCAATGACAGAAAAAGCAAATTCCTGACGAATACCGATAAGGCCGAAATGCCTGTGGCTCTGCAAATTTTCGGGTGCGATCCGACTATAATGGCTGATATTGCAAGAAAGCTTGATAAAACAGATGTCAGCATAATAGATATAAACATGGGCTGCCCGACGCAAAAGATCACCAAGAACGGAGAAGGTGCAGCGCTGATGAAAAATCCGAAGCTTGTTGCGGATATTGTAAAAAATGTTTCAAATGCAACATCCAAACCTGTGACGGTAAAAATTCGAAAAGGCTGGAATGACAGCATTAATGCGGTTGAAATAGCTAAGATTGCTGAAGATAGCGGGGCTAAAGCGGTTGCAGTACATGGAAGGACGAGAGAGCAGTTCTATAGCGGAGACGCAGATTGGGGAATTATTAGTGATATTAAAAATGCAATTAGTATTCCTGTTATAGGGAACGGGGATATCATCAAACCCGAAGACGCTGAAAAAATGATTGACGAAACGGGATGCGACGCTGTAATGATTGGAAGGGGCGCGCAGGGAAACCCATGGATTTTCAGCAGAACGGTTGAGTATTTAAAAAGCGGAAAAT
>JBAZRJ010000044.1:0-15496 GCA_041662985.1 Clostridia bacterium | reverse complement strand
AAAGTCGCAATAAAAAGAAGAAGACCAACTTTTTTTGGTCTTCTTCTTTTTATTGGAGCCCTCAATCGGAATTGAACCGATGACCTCATCCTTACCATGGATGCGCTCTACCTACTGAGCTATGAGGGCGAAAATCATTACAACATTATGCATAAACATCATTTGCTTTCGGCCCGCAAGGGCACAAAGTTATATGGAGCGGGTGATGGGAATCGGACCCACACAACCAGCTTGGGAAGCTGGTATTCTACCACTGAATTACACCCGCAGGTTGCATTAATCTAAAATTCACAGGATTTAATTTCTATTTTTCGCTAGTTTAATTCTTTGTTTTCCTCTTTTAAAAACTTCTCGAGCTTGCGTTTGATGCGCTGAAGAGCGTTATCTATTGATTTCACTTCTCTTTTCAGGTCTTCGGCAATTTCCTGATAGGACATCCCTTGCAAATACTGGGATAATACCTTCCATTCGAGACTGCTCAGCACCTCTCCCATCTTCTCCTCAATGTTTTTATGCTCCTCGAGGTTAATCATCAGTTGCTCCGGATCCGTCACAGAATCCTGAGTTATGACATCCATCAGCGTGCGGTCGGATTCCTCGTCAAAAATCGGCTTGTTCAGCGAAATATATGAATTCAAAGGAATGTGCTTTTGTCTTGTCGCAGTTTTGATTGCCGTTATTATCTGTCTTGTAATGCATAGTTCGGCAAAAGCTCTGAAAGAGGCAAGCTTGTCTTCCCGGAAATCCCTGATTGCCTTAAAAAGGCCAATCATGCCTTCCTGAATTATGTCTTCTCTGTCAGCGCCTATTAAAAAATACGTTCTGGCTTTTGCACGGACAAATCCCTTATACTTCCCGATTATATACTCAACAGCATCATTGTTTCCAAGCTTTGCTATCTCAATTATTTCCTCGTCAAGCATTTCAGTAAATATATACGCAGTCGATTCAACTCGTGCATCCGGCTTCAATTCAACACCCTCCAAAGACTAGAACAGACTCATTAAACGATGGGTCATACATTACATTATAATGTACGGCGATTTATTGTGTCAAGTTGAATTACAGCTCTTTAAACCTACAAACTGCGCTGTTTCAAAATTTCATACATAACAACGGAGCCTGCCACAGCTGCGTTTAATGAAGTTATATTCCCTTTCATCGGAATGTTTATAATAAAATCACAGCTCTTTGCGATAAGCTGACCCATTCCTTCGCCTTCACTTCCAATTACGAGAGCAATCGGTCCTTTCAAATCACCTTCGTAATAGGGCTTTTCGCCCGTGCTGTCAGTTCCGACAACCCAAATATTTTTCTTTTTCAAATCTTCGATTGTCTGACTGATGTTTGTAACTCTCGCCACAGGGACATATTCAATCGCTCCGGCAGAAGCCTTTGATACTGCTGTCGTGAGACCAACGGCTCTTCTCCTGGGGATAATCACACCATGTGCACCAACTGCGTCGGCAGTCCTTAAAATCGAGCCGAGATTATACGGGTCCGTTATTTCATCCAATATTATTATAAATGGCTGTTCGCCTTTGTCTTCGGCAATCTTCAATATATCCTCAACTTCAACATACTCCTTGATTGCAACAAAAGCTATGACACCTTGATGCGCGTGTGTTGAAGACATCTTATCAAGATTTGTTCTTTCGAGTTCCTGAACAATCACTTTATTTTCTCTCGCCAGGCTTAGGATTTGCTTGATTGAACCTTCTCTTTCGCCTTTTGAGACAACTATCTTATTTATCGATCTTCCCGATTTCAAAGCCTCAAGCACAGAATTTCTGCCCTCGAGTTTATCAAGATTATTATCGGAATCTTCCCTTATCTCGTCTTTTGTATAGGTGTCCTTGTTCTCGCTGAATCTATCAGGCTTTTTTCTTGTATCAGGCCTCGTATCAAATTTCCTATCGGGTTTACCTGCCGCTCTTGTATCCGGACGTCTTTCCGGCCTTTTGCTCTCTCTTCTTTCCGGTCTCCTGTCTTCCCTTTTATCTTCTCTCTTATCCTGCATTTTATCCATCCTCAATCCTTATTTTTACTTACGTCCACTGCCCTGAAAAACACTTCCGTCAATCTGTTAAAATCTTTTTTCAAATACAGATATCCAATCAATGCTTCAAATCCGGTCGCATATTTGTATTCTGTCAAATCAGCGTTTTTCGGCACGGTTCCGGACTTTGAATTTCTACCGCGTCTGACGATATTCAATTCATCTTCATTCAGCAAATCCATCAGTCTGTGAACTGTTTCTGATTGTGCGTGTGCCTTTACGAAACCGATTGAATTTCTGTGAAGCTTGTTTACCGACAGTTGACCGTTTTCGCTCACCATATATGTGCGAACCAGAACTTCATAAACAGAATCCCCAATGTAGGCTAAAACTAATGGGGATAGCTGGTTTATTTCCTCTGCTGTTAAATTCATTTTATCTGAAATTTTTTCGAAAAAATCATTTTGCATATCTTTAAGCCTTCCTCCACTTGACTCCCTGCGGTGTATCCTCAAGCAATATACCTTTACTGTTTAATGTGTCTCTGATTTCATCAGCAAGCTTCCAGTCTCTATCTGCTCTTGCCTGTTGGCGTTTTTCAATAAGTTCTTCAATCTCATTTTCAATACTGCAGTCTTCCTTCTTCTGAAGGATTCCGAGTACATCTCCGAGTTCTTTTATTAATGAAATCGAAAAATTAATTAATTCCTTCGAAGCATTTTCATCTGCGAGAATTTCAACGTTTACTTCTTTTACAATTTCAAATATAACCGAAATCGCAGCCGCCGTATTAATATCGTCATCCATTGCCTCAATGAATTTCACTTTCAACTTCTCTAGATTTTCAATAATTCCGGTTCCTTTTTTGCTGATTTTATCATCTTTTGCGTTTACAAGATTATATTCAAGGTTGCCAAGACATTGGTATATCCTGTCTAATCCGTTTTTAGACTGTTCAAGAAGCTCAGCGCTGAAATTTATAGGACTTCTGTAATGGGCAGAGAGCATGAAAAATCTAATCATTTCATAATCAAATTTCTTTGCGATTTCTCTGACTGTAAAGAAATTTCCGGCAGACTTCGACATTTTTTCGTTGTCAACATTAATGAAACCATTGTGCAGCCAGTAATTTGCAAAAGGCTTGCCGTTTACTGCTTCGCTCTGTGCTATTTCATTTTCGTGGTGAGGGAAAATCAAGTCCTGTCCTCCGCTGTGAATATCAATCGTTTCACCCAAAAATCTATTTGCCATTGCGGAGCATTCAATATGCCATCCCGGTCTTCCCTTTCCCCAAGGGCTATCCCATGAAGGCTCTCCGGGTTTTGCAGCTTTCCAGAGGGCAAAGTCTATAGGATCATTTTTCCTTTCGTCAATGCTTACTCTGGCCCCGGATCTTAAATCGTCAACTGACTGATGCGAAAGTTTTCCATATCCGTCAAATTTCGATGTGTCATAATAAACATCGCCGTCAACATTATATGCATAACCCTTTTTCTCAAGGTTTGAAATCAATTCGATAATTGCATCGATATTATCCGTAGCGCGCGGACATACGGAAGGTTCGTGGACTCCAAGTGCCTTTGCGTCTATGAAATATTCTGAAATAAATCTGTCCGCCAGCTCTTTAATTGTAATACCTTCCTCGTTTGCGCGGTTAATCATTTTGTCGTCGATATCGGTAAAATTCTGCACAAACTTAACGTCATAGCCCCTGTAATCAAAATACCGCCTCAATGTGTCGAAAATAATAAAAGGCCTTGCATTGCCTATATGAAAGTAGTTGTAAACCGTAGGACCACAGGAATACATGGTAACTTTTTTTTCAACAATCGGTTTAAACTCCTCTTTGCTCCTCGAAAGCGTATTGTATAATTTCATTCTTTGCTCCCCTTGTTTTCTTTATCGGACATCTCTTTCTCGAGGTTTTCAATTCTCGACAATAACTTGCATAGCTCCTGCGACACCGGATCGGGTATGTGAATCTGATCAAGCTCTTCGGATGCCATTGATGGCGAAAGCTTTTCAGTACCCCTTCTGACAGCTCTGCCGGGCACACCTATTACTGTAACTCCCGGTTCAACTTCGCTCAGAACAACAGCATTTGCACCGATTCTTGCATTGTCTCCAACCTTAAAAGGCCCCAAAATCTTTGCACCGCTGCTTATCAAGACATTATTTCCGATTGTCGGATGACGTTTTCCTGTGTCTTTGCCTGTCCCCCCTAAAGTTGCGCCCTGATATATGGTAACATTGTCACCAACCTCTGCTGTTTCACCTATTACAACACCCATTCCGTGATCAATAAACAAACCTCTCCCGATTGTTGCACCGGGATGTATCTCAATTCCTGTAGACCTTTTGCCAAGTTCGGAAACATACCGTGCAAGAAAATTTCTGCCCTTTTTATAAAACCAATGCGAGATACGATAGTATATCAATGCACGTAAACCCGAGTACAGCAATATTACCTGCGCTGTGCTTCTTGCAGCGGGATCTCTTTTTGCAATTGACCTGGCATCGTAAAGTATCTCTTTAAACATTTTATAACCTCTCATTTAATCTATAGAAAAAAGTAAATTTTTATAATATTTTATCAATAAAATCGCTGAAAGTAAATAAAAAACGCCATTTGCAATATATTTCGCAATAAATTTACAATAAAAAAGCTTCCGTTTGGTACACGGAAGCTTTTTTCTAAATTATACCCAAAATGCCGTTTACTTATATTTTGACACCTAGCCCAAGCTAGGTGGGAATCCCGTCAAAGGTTTCAATCTTCCGCCGCCGTTGCACCCGTTTAATGCGGATGTCGGAATTTAAATCTGTGGCCTGATATCCATCTCCGAACGCGAACTCCCTTATGTTCAATGTAGGTTCAAAATGATAAGCTTATCCGAACATTTCAGGAAACATATTTCTTTTTCAAAACTCGCTTTCTTCTTTCTATAGCTTGATTATAGCACTCTCGCATTATGTCTTCAACAAGCGTCCGCGGTCGTCTAAATCATTTTTTGCATCAATATTGATGTCAGTCTTCATTTTGCTCAATCAATCGCAACCCAACCGATTTTCTCTTGCATAATAAAACAAATACTGCTGAGCGTATCCGGCCAAACCACCGAAAGCCTCCTTCGAAAACACCTGAATTTCGTTCATCGTTGCTTCTCTTCCAAAATATAAAAACTCCATAATCCTTTTAACCCAGACATCAGTCGGAAAAACCTCGTGCTTTCCGGCACTGTAGAGTAGTGTGCAGTCAGCAACTTTATTCCCGACACCCGGAAATCTTTTTAATTCATTGCGGGCAGCATCCGTATCCATATTCTCAATACCGGTTAAATCGACAATTCCATCGTTGACCATCTTAATCGTTTTGTCTAAATATTTGCACCTGAAACCGCCCCCACATATCTGAAGTGCCTTAACATCAGTCTTTGCAAGAGTTGAACTTTCAGGAAACAAATAATATAACTTTCCATCAAATTCGACTTTTTCTCCAAATCTTTTTGCAATTGAATCAACAGTTCTCATAATCATCGGAATTCTGTTATTTGCCGACAAAATAAATGACATCAGCGTCTCCCAGATATCCTGGCGCAAAATTCTCATACCGTATCCAAATTCGACAGCTTCTTTCAAAATAACATCTTTCTTTAATTTTTCCTTAATTGCAGAATAGTCGGTTCCAAGATCAAAATAGTCATACCAAATATCAATGAAATCTTTTGTATCGGAATTCTCGATTTCAAGCTTATCGTCATTCATACGGACTTTGATAACCCTGTTTTTCGCAACGCCTGTAAAAGAACCGTCATCCTGTCTGTTCCATCTGAAACACTGACCGCATTCAAAAATGTGCGTAGGATTAAAGTCCTTGATACCCGACACTTCGATTTTATTCTTTCCCTCAATAATGTTAAGCCCTTTATATTCCAACGGTTAACCTCCTATATTCACGCGTTCAAATTCGCCCCCGACATATCACTTCCCACCTCTCACTTCCCACCCCCCACTTCTCACTTCCCACTTCTCACTTCTCACTTCTCAATGTATATCTCCCCATATTTTTTTGATATAATTACAATTGAACAAATATATTTTATTAAATCGGAGACTATAATGAAAGAGAAAATTTATACCATCCCCGTCAATGAAGTTTTTGCAACAGACTGTGAATGCCCTTTATGTCTGCTTGAGCAAAAAATTGAAAACGAATGCATAGAATATATCCTCGGCCCCTCGCTTATGGAGCCCGATTCGAGAATCGAATCAAATATTAAGGGGTTTTGTCACAGCCACTATGAGCTTTTATATAACAGCAGAATTAACACACAGGGTCTGGGACTTATTATAGAAACCCATCTGGCTGAGCAAATCAAGATACTGAAAAAATCAAAAGATGCTGAGAATCTGAATAACAATCTCAAGAAGCTTGAAAAAAGCTGCATGATTTGCGACAAAATTAACTTTACGATGAATAGATACATTGATGTGATATTTTATCTCTGGCTTAATGAACCTGATTTCAGGGAGGCTTTCAGTAATAGCAAAGGCTTTTGTTTAAAGCATTTCCGAACGTTAGTCAAAGGAACAAAAAAATATCTCAAGCCAAAAGTTGCCAAAGAATTCATGAAAAATCTCGTGCCTATTCAAATTGAAAACATGGAAAGAATTGAAAAGGAAATTGCCTGGTTTAATAAAAAATCCGACTATCGCTTTGCCGATGAACCGTGGGGAAATTCAAAGGATTCGGTCCCAAGAAGCATTCAAAAAATCACAGGTTTCACAGACTTTAAATAACGGCCGCATCGTCTTTAGTTCCCATATCTTCATTACCTTTTTCTTTTGAAGTGTTTTTATCAATGACAAGACTCTTCGCATTGACATCAAGCCTTATAATATTAAGCGCAGTCAGCCGTTCAACCTCGCTTCTTACCTTCTTCTGAACATCTTTTAAAAGAGTTTTAATTGGGTACCCGTATACAAGAACCAGGTCGAGTTCCAGTTGAATTCCGTCAGGATGATTTTCGGCTCTGAATCTTGAAATCTTATTTACACCTTCTATTGTTGAAGTCACATATTCGATTATCTGATAAACGGTATAGTCTGAAATCGTGTAGTTGCCCATGTAACTGAATGTTGGCCTGACTACTGACTTTTCGCCAATCAGCTGATAACTTCCTTTACCCTTTCTTTTGAAAATTTGAAGCGGGTCTAGGAAATAACCTGAGAAATCTTTCTTGATTTCGAATGTCGGAACCGGTATGACGTGCTTACCCTGTTCCTTTCTTGTGGATAGTGCCAAATCTATTTCAAATTCGCTTGCAACATCTGTTATATTTATTATTTTATCAACAGCGCCAAAATTAAGACGTTTAGCTATTTTTTCAATCATTTCGTCGGAGGTTCCCAATATTAATATTGCTTCAGGTTTGAATGAAGAAATGGTTTTGATAATTTCCTGTGCATGCAATTCATTGTTAAAAATAGCCCTTTTTATTGAACCGATTCTTGTTTTTTCCCTCTTCGCTGATGAACCTGAAATGATAGTATTGCCACGGATTAGAAGTCCATCGTCTATTATGAAATCCGTATCGTTTTCTCTGGCAACCCAGGCAGCTCTGTGACTTTTTCCGGAACCGCTTGGTCCTACAAATCCAATTACTTTCAAAATCTTTTCCCCCAGCCGAATAACTTTTTAGAACTAGATATTATTTTACCATAAAAAGACCTTTTATAAAAGGGAAAAGAGAGTTCGCACTCTCTTTTCTTTTCCCGGATAACTCTTCTTTTGTGTCCTGAAAATGTTTTATCTTCAGTGGCCTTAGAATGTTCTTAAAAAGTAACATCGCTGTATAAAATTTGTATTACACAATATATTGTATCATTACATTTTTCTTTGTCAACATATATGATAATTTTTTTTATTCCTGTTCCCAATTATGATATATGTTCAAAACGTCATCCAATTCTTCCATGCTGTCAATCAGCTTCTCCATCAATTCCGCTTGCCTGGCATCTGTGAGCTTTGTCATCGTTGCCGGAACCATTGACACTTCAGCCTGCTCAAACTCAAATCCCTTCTTCTCGAGTGCTTCTCTGACTTCAGAAAAACTGCCCGGGTCAGTAAGAATTTCTATGTATTCATCCTCAACATTAAAATCTTCTATGCCATAATCCAATAATTCCGTCATCAGCTTTTCTTCGTCGATTTTCCCGGTTTGCTCAATTAATATGACCCCCATTTTATTGAACATAAATGTGACACATCCGGTCGTTCCCATGTTTCCGCCGTATTTGTCAAAAGAATGTCGTATTTCAGCTGCAGTTCTGTTTCGGTTATCGGTCATTGTTTCGACAATAACTGCTACTCCGCCCGGTCCGTAGCCTTCATAGGATATTTCCTCATAATTTGTCGAATCAATATCGCCCGCAGCTTTTTTTATGCTTCTCGCAATAGTATCATTTGGAACATTGGCAGCTTTGGCCTTTGCAATGACATCCTTAAGCTTTGAATTGCCCTCAGGGTCTGCTCCTCCCTGTTTTACAACAACCGCAATTTCTCTTCCTATCTTTGTGAAAATCTTTGCTCTCTGTGAATCTGATTTTTCTTTTCTGTGCTTTATATTTGCAAATTTCGAATGGCCGGACATAAAAATCCTCCTCTTATCTTTTTAAAACTGATATTTTGAATTTCATTAAATGCAAAATCGTTAAGCGCTTTTGATTGCAATGTATGCTGCAAATTTGTTACGCACTTTAAATTATAATATTAAATCCAAAATTAATAAAGTTATTATGTTAATTTTATTGTCTGATAAACCTTGTCACCAACGTCAATAATGACTCTCGCATTCAATGCTTCGTTTACAATTCCCGTAAACTTTTCAAATTCATCGTACGGAACAAGCACCGTCATTTCGACATCTTTCTCATATTTCGTATTTTTTATTTCATAACCCTTTTGCATCAAATTATTTTGTAGCTTTCCGATCAACGAATATTCGAACATCAGATTAATTTCATAACACAAAACCTTTTTAATAATAACCGCCGCATCAATACATAATGAGGCGCTCTTTCCATATGCACGGATAAGGCCGGATGCACCGAGCTGAGTTCCACCAAAATACCTCGTGACAACTATTACAATATTCTGCAAACCCGATTTATTTATTATTTCCATAACAGGTAACCCTGCTGTTCCCTGAGGTTCACCGTCATCGCTCGATCTTTGGATAAAGTTTTCTTCAAAGACATTATACGAAAAAACATTGTGGGTTGCATCCCAGAATTCCGTCCTTTTGGAATTTATAAACTCCAGCGCTTCCTTTTCGTCAGAAACTGACTTCGCATGAGCAATAAATTTCGACTTTTTTTCTTCATATTTTGCATGGGAATCACCCAAAATCGTTTTATATTCTTTTTGCAACATAAACCCCCAAAATAAAAAAAGATGACAGAATATTCTCTATCATCTATTTTATCACTTTTTTTATGTTATGCCAGATTTCTTAACTTCCTGAAGGATAAATTAAGCAACGATTTATCCTGACTGTATGTAATTTTACTTATCGCATCATCTATTTGAAAAAAACCGCCCTCAGTAAATTGCTCTTCATTTATTATTTTTAAATTATCTTCAGGGGATTTCATAATATACCAGGTAATCTTGTTGCAGACAGGACGTTGACGTGTTACAGAAAAGAATTCGTAGTTCGTGTGGCCAATTGCAGAAATGATTTCGGCGCATATACCCGTTTCTTCTTTAACTCTTCTTAGAGCAACCTCATTTGATGAATCTCCGTTTTTCATAACGCCTTTCGGCAGAACCCATTCGCCCTTTTCATTTCTAAGGAGTAAAACCTTGTCACCCGAAAACACGACCCCACCGGCACAGTTCCTAACGAGCATAATAAAGACCCCTTTCATATTTTATTGTATGAAACTATCTCGAAATGCAAGATTAAACATTAAATATTCTATTTATATCTTAACCTATATTGTTTTTTTATTCAATAATATTTTACCTGTTTATTATTAATTTTTTATGAACTTATTTATTTTTTCGACTTTATTTTTGCTTATAAGCATTGATATCTCAACTCCGTCTTCGGTATAATTCTTGCTTAAAATTTTACTGTTTTCATGAATATAATTTAAAGTTTTTGCCGAATTAAAAGGAATAAAGAGATTTAATTCAATTTCGTCCTCCGGTAGCAGATCTTCAATTTCGCTGACTAATTTTTCAATGCCAAATCCTGTAGTCGCTGATATTTCAACGGGTTTCCTGCCATAGAAGTCAAGTGTAGGTCGTGATTTATTATTTGCCAGATCCAATTTATTGAAAACTGTAATAATCGGTTTATTCAAAACCCCCATTGAATCGAGCAATTCATTAACAACCTTAATTTGCTCATCTGCTTCGTTTGAAGAAGCATCAACTATATGCAGCAGAAGATCAGCATACACAGCTTCCTCAAGTGTTGACTTAAATGCATTGATCAATTCATGCGGCAGTTTTCTTATAAATCCAACAGTATCTATTATCAGTATCTCCCTGCCGTCAGGCAGTTTAAATCCTCTTGCAGTCGGGTCTAGCGTTGCAAAAAGTTTGTCTTCGACAAAAACATCCGAACCGCTTAATTTATTTAAAAGAGTCGATTTGCCGGCGTTTGTATAACCAACCAAAGATACTACGGGCAAACTTTTTTTGCGTCTTCCCTCTCGTAAGAAGTTTCTTCTTTTACTTACACCCTTGAGTTCTGTTTCTAAGAAGAGTATCCTTCTCTTTATATTCCTTCTGTCAACCTCGAGCTTTTTCTCTCCGGGACCTCTTGTACCTATTCCGCCGCCGAGTCTTGACATTGATGCTCCGACTCCCATCAGTCTCGGGAGATTGTATTTTAATTGCGCCAGTTCAACCTGAAGCTTTCCTTCTTTTGATCCGGCTCTATTTGCAAAAATATCAAGAATCAACACTGTCCTGTCGATTATTTTTACACCGACAATTTCCTCCAAATTTCTAACCTGCATACCCGACAACTCATCATCAAATATGACAACATTCGCAGCCATCGACTGACAAAGTAATCTAAGATTTTCAGCCATTCCTTTTCCGATAAATAATGCCGAATTTTTTGTCGCGTTTTTTTGCAGAACCTTTTTTAACACCTCTACATTGGCAGTCTTTGCAAGCTCTTCAAGCTCATCCAATGAAGTATCGCTGTCTCCTGATATAAGAATCGCTCTTTCATCTGAACTCTCGCTGTTCTTGTAAAGCAAATTGGTATAGGACTTATCAATCTCTTTAATTGAATCGAAAAAATCATCGAGCGAAAGATCGCCGATTTTGAAAGGACCAAAAGTTTCGGTGCTATCTAAAATACCGGAATCATTTCTCGTTGGCAACGCAACATACACATCAATTACTGCACTGTTTTTAACCCCCAAAGCTATAATTGAATCAAGCCCTAGAGTTAATAGCGACCTCAGATCAAGGTTGGACAACATTCCGTCAGAGTTTGGATGTGTATGAATGCAGCGAATTCCCGAAAGTCTTGAAGAATGAGTTCTTTCTTCTATCTCGGGTAAGCTGACAGTCGCATTGTCTCCAATGCTGATTGAGTGGATTTTTCCTCTGCGGTCCATATATACAGCAATTTCGCGATTTATTTGTGTCGTGAAAACAGCCAGTTTTTCAGCTATCTCCACAGGTACAAATCCATCGGTCGTCGCCTCGAAATCGTACATTGCTTCAATGTCATTTAAAACAGTCTTCTTAATTGAATCAATATTTCCATGTATTAAAATTTAAATTCACCTCGAAAAATTCCCCTGATATATTTTAGATAATTACTCGTGTGATGAGATTCCGCTGTGGCCAAAGCCGCCGCCTCTGTTTTTGCCTATTGTTTCAGGTTTGTCATGCGTAATGAAGTTTGCATGTCTGCATTCTGAGAAAACCATTTGTGCAATTCTGTCACCCTTCTTGATGTATATGGTCCCGTAAGGATTGCCTTTTTTATCAATCAGAATATCGATGTCCAAAATCGAAGACATCTTGTCCTTCTCAAAAATCGTATGGATTTCTGAAGCTTCCGCTATTTCTGTGTCGGTATTTTTATTTGATTCAAGGTATTCCAAAAGACGCACAATTGTGCACTCTTCATCTAATGTTTTTAGAAGGTTCGGATTCCCGGCGATTTGATATGGCATATTTGCGATATTGTATGTGTTTTCAATTATAACTCCTACCATGTCGCGATAATCGCTGTCTATAGTTCCCGGACTGTTAGGAATTCTAAGGTCTGTTTTCAAAGAGAGTCCGCTTCTCGGTCTTATCTGGATTTCAATATCATTGTCGATTGCAACAATAAACTTCATAGGCATTACTTTTCTTTCACCGGGTTTCAGCGCCATATCCTCTGTTGCATACAAATCACAGCCCGCCGCTTCAGAAGATGCATAATGCGGCATTTTAGATCCCTCTTCAAGTCTTATATACACATCTGTCTTCTTCATAAAAAGTCTGTCTCCCAAAACTATTTTGGCGTATTTCTCTGATTTTGTTTATTGAACTTTTCTTTTTTTCTTTTTCTTTTTATCATTGCTTTTAACGTCGGATTTGGCTTCTTCGGCTCTTACTTTTACTTTTTCATTTTCTGTATTCTTTTCTTCTGTCGTTTTTTCTTCAGTCTTTGCTTTATTGTATTTTTTATCCTGTATGTCCATTAAATCTTTAATTTCCTTTATGATTTTGAATTCCTTCTTCTCACTGCCTGTCTTTGATTTTGATGCGAATAATTTAATAAGAACATCAGCAATATCAATTATTCCGCCGATTTTTCCGAAGAAATCGCCGCCTTCATCTGATTTGTCGCCCATCATTTTAAACTTCGATTGGAAAGCGTCAAGATCAACCTTTGCGGTTTCCGATAATTCTGCCACATTCTTTGAAATAACAGGTAAATCGGTCAATGCTTTATCAATATTCTCCTTGTTTTTACTAAGGATCTCCTTAACATCATTTGCACTTTTATTAAGATTCCTGACTAATATTATTATGTATACGCATGCAGCTATTCCGAACAAAAATAACAAAAATAATCCTAAATCCTGCAGTGTAAAAGTTATCATATCAATCATCTCCGTTTAATTATTGACCTGTCGCTTTATTAAGAGAATTTCTGACTTCTCTGAGCTCGGCCTCAAGTTTTGCGATTTGAAGTTTTAAATCGGTGTTGTTCATGCTGAATGTTGAATTTTCCTCGGTAAGTCTTCTGTTTTCGGCTTTTTGTCTTTCGACCTCATCACTTGCCAGTTTCAATTCTTCATCAATATGTGTTTCATTGTCAGATGCTTTGAAATAATCGTCCGCAACATTGACGGCTGTCAAAACCGCAACCATAGCTGTGCTTAGTCTATTATTCATTTTTATTATTTCATTCATTTTCTTGTCAATGTATATCGCAACTTTATGAATATACTCGTCTGACTCAATTCCAACCAAAGTATATTCCTTGCCCGCCATTCTTACCAGCACCTTATGTCTTTCAGCCACTCATATCATCTCCTCAAACAAATAATACCGTCAATCAAAAACTGTTATATATCCGTTTTGCAAAAAATTATAACTATTGCTATATTATACTATAATTCGTTGGAAATATCATTCATTCCAATGATCAGAAATTATTCTTCAGGCTTGTTTTTCAGTGATTCTTCGACTTCTTTTTCAATTTCTCTTTCAAGATCCTCTTCATTTGAATTCAGCATTTGCTTTGCTTCTTCCAGTCTGTCTTCGGGAACAAGTACATCAATTCCGCTGATAGGCATTCCAAAAAGAACTTCCGCAAAACTGTCAACTCCGTATACCTTTTTAACAACAGGTATTTTTGCCATCTCAAGAATTCCCGAAACCATTTCAAATTCGATATTGTTTGGAACAGTTGTAACTATAATCCATTTGATGGTTGACTCAGCGTTTTTATCATCATTCATAGGTATTCTTTCCTCCCGATTAATAAACATCCGTCATTCAATGTTACTATTCCCATAATATCATATAATATAACTCGGGACAAAGAAAAAACAGTCAGTTTTCTTAAAGGTTTGTGTGATTTATTCAAATGTTTATAATTCAGTTTGATTCAGGTATATTTTATTCCGGATGTTTTGGCAGAATTATAACAAATTCAGTGCCTTTTGCGGGTTCGCTGCTGACGTCAATACCGCCTTTATGCGCATCAATAATTGCCTTCACAATTGACAAACCTATTCCAGATCCGCCTGTCATACGGTTTCTCGACTTGTCTGCTCTGAAGAATCTTTCGAAGACATGAGGCAGATCTTCTGATGAGATTCCTATCCCGTTGTCTTTTACGCTAATTGCAATTTTATCAGCAGTTTCCTTTAATTCAATATCGACGGACCCGCCCTTTTCCGTATATTTCAATGCGTTTGACAATAGATTTACAATCACTTGGCTTATTTTATCCTTATCGGCGTTTATATTATGTTTCCTGCCGGTAAAGTTTATTTTTATTTCCTTGTTGGCAAAGTCCGCCTCAAAATTGCTCGCAGTATTTTGTATGAGCGCAGATAAATCAAAATCAGTTTTATGAAGAATTAAGTTCTCGCTTTCGTATCTGGCAAGCTTTTCGATATCCTTGACCAGCTTATTGATTCGTATGACTTCCTCATGGCAGCTCTTAAGCCTTTGTTTGTCAGGCTTCCATATACCGTCAATCATTGCTTCAATATGACTTTGCAATGTGGCAAGCGGTGTGTGCAGCTCATGTGCAACATCTGCAGATAAATGTTTCCTTAGAGTTTCCTGCCCTTCAAGCGTTTCCGCAAGCCCGTTGATTGTTGTCGTCAATTCTCCGATTTCTTTCGTATTTGATATTTCCGGAATCCTGCCGCTAAAATCACCTTTTGCTATTTGGTTTGCCGATTTGATTACACTTGAAATAGGATTGCTCAAGCGTCTCGCCATATAGGCTCCGAGAAGTAACGCAAACAAAAGAGCACCCGCTCCGACAACCAATAAAATATTATTCAATGTGCTTATGAAATCAAGATCGTCATCAGTAAAATAAAACGGCCCGTAAAATCCTAATTTGACATTGCCTATTTCACTTGAGTTATATGTTAAAGGATATTCTTTTTCAACATATCCGCCCTTGAAATTATTGTACCTGCTGGCCATATTCTCTTCCATATGTGAAAGCATTTTGCTGCATAATCCTTTATTGTGAAGCCTTGCATCCCAGATTGTTTTACCTGTGCTGTCCTTAATCTTTATAATAATACCATCCTCAAGCGCTGATTCCCCTATACTTTCCAGATTTGCTCCATTCCAGCCGTTGCCGTTGTCGTTATATTGCTGACTTATACGCATAACCGTGCTTTTATTCTTTTGCTCCTGTTGGCTTAAAACATAGCTTTGAAATTGCTTGTCCAGGAAGAAATTCGAAAGGAAACTAATCGCGG
>JBAZRJ010000043.1:0-15802 GCA_041662985.1 Clostridia bacterium | reverse complement strand
GGTCGGTTAAAGATGTTAACCACTATTTTGATAACATCAAACTAACAAAACGTGAGAATTTAATTGCAGACCAGATATTAAAAGAGATACATGCAAGAGTTGGATTCCTTGTGGATGTCGGACTGGATTACCTTTCTCTTTCACGCGGAGCGGGAACTTTATCTGGCGGGGAAGCCCAGAGGATTAGGCTTGCGACACAGATTGGCTCCGGACTTATGGGTGTTTTGTATATACTTGACGAACCAAGCATTGGTCTGCACCAAAGGGACAACGCAAAACTTTTGAAAACGCTTAAAAGACTGAGGGATCTGGGAAATACACTGATAATTGTCGAGCATGACGAAGAAACAATGTATTTTGCCGATCATATAATAGATATGGGACCGGGACCCGGTATACACGGCGGAGAGATTGTGTGTTCGGGGACTGTCGACGATATAAAAAAATGCAAGGAATCCATAACAGGATTATATTTGAGCGGCAAAAAGAAAATTGATGTTCCGCAGACACGCAATAAACCGAACGGCAAGTGGATTGAGATTGAAGGAGCGAGAGAAAATAATTTAAAGAATATTAATGTGAAAATTCCGCTTGGAGTATTTACATGCGTCACCGGAGTTTCGGGTTCAGGAAAGAGCTCTCTTATAAATGAAATTCTGTACAAAAAGCTTGCTCACCAGCTGAATCGCGCAAAAACAAAGGCCGGAGAACATGATACGATTAACGGAATCGGATATCTGGATAAAGTTATTAATATTGACCAGTCTCCGATAGGAAGAACACCAAGGTCAAATCCCGCAACATATACCGGTGTCTTTGATACAATCAGAGAGGTTTTTTCATCGACTGCAGAGGCCAAGATGAAGGGCTACAAAGCGGGGCGTTTCAGCTTTAACGTAAGAGGCGGGAGATGTGATGCCTGCAACGGCGATGGAATAATAAAGATTGAAATGCACTTTCTTCCCGATGTTTATGTTCCTTGCGAGGTTTGTAAAAGTAAAAGATATAACAGGGAAACACTCGAAGTAAAATATAAGGGGAAAAATATTGCGGAAGTTCTCAACATGACCGTTGAAGATGCTCTCGAGTTTTTTAAAAACATTCCGAGGATAAAAAACAAGCTCCAGACTCTTTTAGATGTCGGTCTCGGATATATCAAAGTCGGTCAGCCTTCGACGACACTTTCAGGCGGTGAAGCTCAGAGAATAAAGCTTGCAACCGAACTCTCTAAAAGAAGCACCGGAAGCACGATGTATATTCTGGATGAACCGACTACCGGACTTCATGTTGCTGATGTCCATAAATTGATTGATATTTTGCATAGACTTATCGGTACAGGGAACACTGTTGTGGTAATAGAGCACAACCTTGATGTTGTTAAAACTGCCGATTATTTAGTAGACCTCGGTCCGGAGGGTGGAGATAAGGGCGGTAAAGTGCTTGCGTGCGGCACGCCTGAGGAGATTATCAAGAAGAGTAATTCTTACACAGGACAATATCTTAAAGATGTTTTAAATAAACAAAAAATATAAGTAGAAAAAAACTGGAATTTGTTTGGAAAGTATTGAAAAAAAAGCAAAAAAATGATAAGATTTATTAAGCTGTTTAAGATTTGTGCAAAATAGAAATGAGTAGGCAAATACCGAAAACGAGAAAAACCGGAAAATCTATAATAAAGAAAGAATTTAGGAGGATGGTATTATGAAGAGTATGATTGATAAAAAGCTTTTAAAAAGTTTAGTAAGCGTGTTGGTTATTTCTTTTATGTTAGTGGCTACCCTACCTTCAACTTTTGCCGTACCTGCCAGTGCAGAGCAAAATGTAATTAATTTTTATACTGTAGTCGGAGAGACGGATTTAGCGGCCAGAGATTACATAATTGGACAGATAGCCAGTACGAGCACATTTGAGCTTATAGATCCTCTTGATACTGATTCCGCCGCAAATGCAATAGCTGTAAGAATCAACAATCCCGATATCACCGCAGGGTATGTTAAGAATGGTTTAGATAATCTCGTTATTTTTAATAGTATCAATGCTGTGAATAAACTTTTGGTGAAAGAAGCATTAAAATTGCTTTATGGTCCTCTTATAGAGGCAAATGCACCTTCCGGGGCAAGTGGTTTATTAACAAAAATATATAATTACACATTTTCATATAAACTATTTGTAAATACCATATACGATTTAAAGACTGCTGTTAAAGATAGCGGAATTTTTGACGGCAAGCCTTTATACAATCCATATGGAACTTCAAATATTCAGGTTGATCCTACTATTATGCTGCTTATTGATGCTTATATTGTTGCTTTTCCTGATAGTACACCGGAAGCGGTTGCTATGAAATTAAAGCTGGAAAACTATAAAGATTTGATATTAAGATTAATAGATGCTTTTAACGCATCCCTGACTGCCGAGAAAAAAGTAATTATTAATGACTTGGCCGGTAAGTATGGGGGTTTGGTACGTTTAGAAGGACCAAGAACTTATAGTGATGTTTCAGCAGACAGTTGGTATAGCAACGCAGTAAGATTCATGTCTGAACAAGGATTTATCAAAGGTGTCGGTAATGGTTTGTTCTCTCCAAACAGTAAAATAACACGTGCAGATTTTCTCATTATGGTAATGAGAGCTTACGATGTAGAGCTTGATACGGTTTTGACCAACAACTTTTCAGATGCCGGGAATACATACTATACAGCATATCTAAGAACAGCTAAAAGACTTAATTTGGCAAAAGGAATTGGCGGGAACAAGTTTGCACCTACAGCTTCAATAAGTCGTCAAGATATGTTTGTGATTCTCTATCGTATATTAAATGGCCTTGGTAAACTTCCAACAGAAAGAGGAAGTGTTACACTTTCAGACTATTCGGATGCAGACCAAATTTCTGACTACGCATTGGTTGCGATGAGGTTATTTGTAGAAACGGAAGTTGTAGTTGGGTCAGGTGACGGGAAACTAACTCCTAGAGCATTTTCCACAAGAGCACAAGCAGCACAGGTTATTTACAATTTATTTCACAGTAATTAATTATGAAGAAGATAATTATCGGGAGCACTATAGCCATTTTTGTTATTGCCGGCATAACATTGCTGGTTATGCAGAATATTGGCGATATGATAATAAACGAAGTAATATCAAATGAGATTGGGACAAGCGAAATTACTTCAGATTTGGGTAAAAACAATTCAACAGTTAGTAAAGATGTCAATACGAATTCAAATGAAAATAACGATAAGCCGAATAAAAACGCAGATAATTCGAATGTAACCGAATCAAAACGAATTTTTTCTCCTCAAGAAATTGAAAGGATAAGAAGTGAGGTGACATTTTCGGATAAGATAAGTGCGGCCACTTTTGTTTTAACAAGACTGAGCGTTTCTGAAATAATCAGATTAAAAGAAATGATGAACGGCGGAGTTACCGCAGAGGAAAAGGCAGAAGCAAAAAAAATTGTATATTCCAACTTTACTAAAAGTGAGATTTCAAAATTAATTGAAATCTATAATAAATATGTTTAGAAATATATAAAAGGAAGTCTTAGATTTTTGCATACCTCCATTTTAATATAAGCTTTTATGGGCGAGGTAAGATTATCACGAGTTAATTAAATAAAATTTTCAGATGTGTTGTATTAATATTTTCATTAAGATATAATGCTTATGGTCGAATTTTTTTGCGGATTTTTATGACTAATTTAATATAATTGTTTGATAAATAGGGGGCATTTCCATGTTTATGACTTCAAAAAGAGAAGAAGTATTTTTTGATATGTTTGTAGAGACTGCCGATATTATATGCCAGGCAGCTGAGCTTCTTGAGGATTTAATGCTGGATTATACAAATGTTTTAGAAAAGGTTGCGAAGATTGAAGAAAAGGAGCATGAGTGCGACAGTATCGTGCATGCAATTTTGGAGCAGCTTAATAAAGCGTTTATAACTCCGATAGACAGAGAAGACATCTACCTCATTGCAAAGGAAATGGATAATATAACCGACTCAATTGAAGCAACAGCGCATAGATTTAAAATGATGAATGTAAAGGAAATAAGACCGGACGCACTTGAACTTTCGAAGCTCATACTTCCTTGCACCTTAGAACTAAAAGGGGTTATGACAGAACTTAAATTCATGAAAACAAGCAAATCTCTTCAAAAAAGAATAATTGAAGTCAATAGAATAGAGGATGAAGCGGATGAGTATTTCAGAAATGGAGTTACAAATCTCTTTAAATGCGAATCAAATTCAATTGAAGTAATTATATGGAAAGAAATTTTCGAATATCTTGAAAATACATTTGATATGTGCGAAGATGTTGCCAATATAGTTGAAGGGGTTGTAATGAAGCATGCCTAGTAGCGTAACGATCGCTCTGTTTTTTATAGTATTTCTGGCGCTTTGCTTTGATTTTATTAATGGGTTTCATGATACAGCCAACTCAATTGCAACATCCGTATCTACCAGGGTTTTGTCTCCAAGACAGGCGATTCTAATGGCTGCAGCGTTAAACTTTTTAGGGGCAATAGTCAGTACCAATGTTGCCCATACAATTTCGTCAGGAATTGTGGAAGGTACATTACCGCAATTTGTTATTATGGCGGTAATTATCGCAGCTATAATATGGGATTTAATCACCTGGTATCTGGGTATTCCGACAAGTTCATCTCATGCTTTGATAGGCGCATTGATTGGTGCGTCCATTACATATTTTATAGCATTTAACCATGTGAATTGGGCAGGGGTTCTTAATAAGGTTGTTATACCTTTGGTAACTTCTCCGCTCATAGGATTCGCACTCGGTTACCTGTTTATGAAGATCTTAAATATTCTGTTGGCAAAGTATTCTCAGCGTTTCGTCAACAAATGGTTTTCCAAACTTCAAATAGTTTCTGCAGCGTTAATGTCATTTGAACACGGAAGAAATGATGCTCAGAAATCAATGGGTATTATTACAATGGCGTTAATCAGTTCAAGCTTGCTTCCTGCAAATTCGCATGTGCCTTTCTGGGTTATGATAATTTGCGCAGTAGCAATGGCTTTGGGTACTTCGATTGGCGGCTGGAAAATCATTAAAACAATGGGCGTAAACATGATAAGATTACAGCCGATAAACGGATTTGCAGCTGAAACCGCAGCAGCAGCGGTAATTGAAATTGCGACTTTAGCCAGTGCACCGGTTAGTACAACACATGTAATTTCATCTGCCATCATGGGAGTCGGCGCGTCAAAGAGGAAGTCGGCAGTAAGATGGGCACTTGCGAAAAATATTGTTTGGGCATGGGTCATCACAATTCCCGCATCAGCAGTTCTCGGCGGTGTTATCACATTAATATTCAGAGGTGTCATATCTTTTTTCTAGAAAATGAATATTCAAACAAAAAAGCACCTGTGTGTTGCGAATAATATAAGATAATGCGACCGTTGCGCAGGTCTTTTTATTTATAAAGAGTTAGATTGCTTTAGAACCCTAATTCGAATGGCGTTGAACGAAGCGCGGGTTAGACCGGATATGCGTTCTATGTTATAATTAATCAACGGTATTTAAGCAGGTTTATTTTGTAGTTTACTTAGGAGATGGTAATATGATGATGTGTTCGATATGTAAAGAAAATTTGGCAGTGGTTTTTGTTACAAAAATAATTGAGGGAAAACAAATTCAGGAGGGACTATGCCTTTCGTGTGCCAGAAAAGAAGGCATTCAACCAATAGATCAGCTTTTGGAACAAACAAACATGACGGATGAGGATATTGATAATCTAAACAAACAGGTTGGAGATATGTTTGAAAATTTTGATCCTGAAACAATCAACCAGATGAAAATTGAAGGCGGTCAAATGGGCGAAAACAACCCGTTTTTCAACTTTATCAGCAAAGCGTTCCCAAAGAACCAACCCGACGAGAACGAATCTGTTGAGGATGAAAATCTTATCGGTATCGACGAAAAAGAATCAAAGAACAACACGAAGACAAGAACTCAGGAGAAAAAGAACAATAAAAAGAAGAAATTCCTTGATTTATATGGTGCAAACTTAACCGAAAAAGCCAAAGACAATTTGATAGACAGAGTTATTGGAAGACAGCGCGAGATTGACAGGGTTATCCAAATACTAAACAGAAGAACAAAGAACAACCCTGTATTAATTGGAGAACCGGGAGTCGGTAAAACGGCCATTGCTGAAGGGCTTGCAGTAAGAATTGTAAATCAGCAGGTCCCGGCGAAACTTTTTAATGCAGAAATTTATTTGCTTGATCTGACCGGCATAGTCGCCGGCACTCAGTTCAGAGGCCAGTTTGAAAGCAGAATGAAGGGAATAATAGAAGAAGCAAAGAGTTTGGGGAACATAATTCTCGTTATAGATGAACTCCATAATATTATCGGTGCCGGAGAAGCGGAAGGTGCAATGAATGCCGCAAACATACTTAAACCGGCTCTTTCCCGTGGTGAGATTCAGGTGATAGGAGCAACAACTCTAAACGAGTTCAGAAAGACCATAGAAAAAGATACCGCATTGGAAAGAAGATTCCAGCCGGTGTTGATTGATGAACCGTCGATTGAAGAGTCAATTGAGATTCTAATGGGCATTAAAGATTATTATGAGGATTATCACAAGGTTAAGATTTCCGAAGACGTAGTGAGGGCGGCGGTTTTGTTTTCAGAAAGATATATTACGGATAGGTTTTTGCCTGATAAAGCGATTGATGTCATTGATGAGGCAGGTTCAAGAGCAAATCTGAAAAATGAGGGGTTGGTTGAACTTGAAGCATTGAAGCAGGAACTTAAAGTGATTCAGGAGGATAAAGAGAGCGCAATTTCAGCCGATTCTATGGAAGAATACCAAAAGGCGGCAGATTTGAAAGTGCGTGAATGCAGTTTAACCGAAAAAATAAAAGATATTGAAGATAAAAACAAGGATGTTAAGATAACCGTCGAGGATGTAGCATTTGTAATTGAAGCATGGACAAAGGTTCCTGTGCAGACACTGACAGAGATTGAAACAGATAAGCTTCTGAATATGGAAGACAGGCTTCATACAAGGGTAATAGGTCAGGATGAAGCAGTAGAGAGTGTTGCAAAGGCAATCAGAAGAAACAGATCCGGATTCAGAAAAAAGAAAAAACCGACATCGTTTATTTTCATCGGACCGACGGGAGTCGGGAAGACAGAGCTTGTGAAAGCACTTTCAGGACAGCTCTTTGATAATGAGGAGGCTTTGATTAGGCTTGATATGTCCGAATATATGGAGAAACATACCGTGTCGAAGCTAATTGGCTCGCCTCCGGGATATGTCGGATATGATGACGGCGGACAGCTTACGGAAAAAATCAGAAGGAAACCGTATTCGGTTATTCTCATGGACGAAATTGAGAAGGCGCATCCCGATGTATTCAACATGCTTCTTCAGATTTTAGATGACGGAAGACTTACAGACAGCCAGGGCAGAGTTGTCAATTTTGAAAATACTGTAATTATCATGACTTCAAACGCCGGAACATCAACCAAAGCAAACGGAATCGGATTTTCAAATGACGGTTATAAGGCCTTGAAGAGCAAGATTACGGAAGTTTTAAAAGAAACTTTCAGACCTGAATTTTTAAACAGAATTGATGAAATAATTATATTTACCGAGCTCAGTAAAATTCAACTTACAGGGATCCTGGAACTAATGCTGAAGGAAGTTGACGAAGAGGTTAAATCAAAGGGTATGACAATCGAAATTTCAGACAAGGTCAAGGAATTCTTATTGGACAAAGGCTATAATGTGAAATATGGCGCAAGGCCTATGAGAAGGGCGATACAAAGTTATATTGAAGATGAGATTTCAGAAATGTTCCTTCGCGGAGTTTACAAAGCCGGAAGCAAAATCAAGGTTGGCATGGATGGGGAAAACGTTACATTTAAGTAATAGAAGAGGATTTAAAAAGGACCGGTATACCGGTCCTTTTTATTATACTCAGCTTCTGTAACTTCCGTTAATCTTAACATAATCGTATGAAAAGTCGCAAGTCCAGATTTTGTCCTTAAATGTACCTTTCTTAACATCAATCTTGATGGTAATTTCTTTTTGCTGCAGAAGTTTTTTTACGGCTTCTTCGCTAAAATCGGTGCCTGAACCGTTTCTGCAGACCAAAACGCCGCATATATAAATATCAACCAGGTTTGGATCGAATTCCGCACCTGAATAACCGGCTGCATTAATTATTCTTCCCCAATTTGCATCCTCGCCGAATAGCGCTGTTTTGACAAGAGGAGATTTTGCAATCGTATTCACCAGTTTATATGCGTCATCAGCAGAATTTGCTCCCTCGGCGTTTATTTCGACAAATTTAGTGGCGCCTTCACCATCCTGAACAATCTTTTTTGCGAGGGTTGTGCAAACAAAATCCAAAGCCTTTACGAAATATTCAAATTCGATATCGTTCTTGACAATTCCCGGATTTTCGGATTCACCGTTTGCAAAAAGCAGAACCATATCGCAGACACTTGTGTCGCCGTCAACGGACACTCTGTTGAATGTATGTCCCACTACCTGTTTCAAAGCGACATCAAGAAGACTTTTCGAAATATTCGCATCAGTGGTAATAATACAAATCATAGTTGCCATATTTGGATGAATCATGCCTGAACCCTTTGCCATAGCGCCGATACGAACTTCTTCACCCTGAATTTCAAGCGAAACGGCAATTTCCTTATCAAGCAAGTCAGTTGTCATTATTGCTCTTTGCGCATTATGACCGCCCTCAGTCGAGAGTGCGGCATTTGCCTGTCTGATGCCGGATCTGATTAAAGGCATATTCAGAGGCAATCCGATAACACCGGTCGAACCGACAAGAACTTCGGAAGAATCGCATTGCAGAAGCTTTGCGGTAAACTCCGAAATTTCAGCAGCATTTTTATAACCCTGTTCGCCGACGCATGCGTTTGCATTGCCGCTGTTTATCACAACAGCCCTTGCATAGCCGTTCTTCGCATGTTCCATTGTCAGTTGCAGCGAGTGGCCCTTAACACGGTTTGTTGTGTAGACACCCGAAACTGCTGCGGTATCATTTGATGATAAAAGCGCCAAATCAGGTGCTCCGCTCTTTTTTACTCCGGAAGAAACTCCCGAAGCCATATATCCTTTTGGAGCCGTAACTCCGCCATCAATTATATTCATTATTCAATCTCCGTTTCATTAAAGTTTAAAAGTTACCGATTTAATCAGTTGTGTATACAATTGGTAATTTTATGTATACAATTGGTAATTTGCGTATTTAGATTATACCGTAATTCACTTATTTAAACAAGCCTGCAACTTGACACAGGTGCATTATTCCTATAATATAATGGTTACAACAGAACACTAAAAAAGGCTGTGACTAAGAGAAGTAAACAGTAAACTTACCTTAAGAGAGGGAAATTCCAGGGCTGAAAGATTTCCCGGCAAAGAACTGTTGAAGTAGCTTGGAAGCTCCGGTGCCGAACCATAAGTAAGTACCGGCGGTAAAGACCGTTATTTCGATTAAGTGCTCCTTCGGGGGAATTTTGGTGGTACCACGGAAGTATAGGTCTTTCGTCCAATTATTATTGGATGAAGGGCTTTTTTATATTATAAAAGAGAGGGTTTGTGAAAAATTATGGATATGCTGCTTTATTTTAAAATATTTGGGTTTATATTTTTAATCCCGGGACTTTTTATTGCTTTTTTTGCAAAAAAGATTGTAAAAAGGTTCAATTTAAATGAAAAAACAAAATGCGATTTTGAGAATGAAATGTCTGAAGACGAATTGAAAGAGTACAAATTCACTAAAGCGGTCGTAAATGTGAAGATAATTGGGATGCTTATTATGCTTCCGGGTTTTATATTCGTTTTATTCGCCTTTAAGTAAAGAATACAGTGAGATTTTTATCGGAGGAATTTTTTTATGAATGATTTTGAGAATATTGCTAAAACATATGATCCCAAACAGGTTGAAGACAGGACCTATGATAAATGGCTGAAAAAAGGCTATTTTCATGCTGATATCGACGAGAGTAAAGCACCTTACACGATAGTAATCCCGCCGCCTAATATCACAGGACAGCTTCACATGGGACATGCGCTGGATAATACGCTTCAGGATATATTAATCAGATGGAAAAGAATGCAGGGTTTTTGTACATTGTGGCTGCCGGGAACCGATCATGCGAGTATAGCAACAGAAGCCAGAATTGTTGAGGCAATGTCTGAGGAAGGTTTAACCAAAGACGATATCGGCAGAGAGGCATTCCTCAAAAGAGCATGGGAATGGAAAAAGCTTTACGGCGGAAGAATTGTCGAACAACTGAAGAAAATCGGATGCTCATGTGACTGGGAACGAGAGCGCTTTACAATGGATGAGGGGTTGTCCGATGCAGTCAGGGAAGTTTTCATCAAACTATATAATAAAAAGTTAATTTACAGAGGCGAGAGAATTATTAACTGGTGTCCGAAATGCTGTACATCCATTTCTGATGCAGAAGTTGAATTTGAGGAGCATGAAGGCCATTTTTGGCATATTAAATATCCTGTTAAAGACAGCGATGAGTTTATTGTTGTTGCGACAACAAGACCTGAAACAATGCTTGGGGACACTGCGGTTGCTGTTAATCCGGATGATGAAAGATATACAAAACTTATCGGAAAAACGGTTATTCTGCCGCTTATGAACAGAGAAATACCAATCATAGCCGATGAATATGTTGACAAAGAATTTGGGACAGGAGCCGTTAAGATTACACCGGCGCATGATCCGAATGACTTTGAGGTTGGAATGAGACATAAGCTTGAACAAATCAGAGTTATGAACGATGATGCAACGATGAATGAAAAAGCAGGTCAATATCAGGGATTTGACAGATACGATGCAAGAGCGAAAATAATTAAAGATTTAAATGAGCTGGGTCTTTTGGATAAAATTGCCGGACACACGCACAATGTCGGAACTTGCTACAGATGTAATACAGTAATTGAGCCGATTATGTCGAAGCAATGGTTTGTGCATATGAAACCTCTTGCCAAACCAGCTATAGAATATGTCAAGAACGGAACTATAAAATTTGTTCCGGACAGATTCTCTAAAATTTATTACAACTGGATGGAGAATATTCAGGATTGGTGTATTTCAAGGCAGCTTTGGTGGGGACACAGAATCCCCGCTTACTACTGTCTCGAGTGTGGCGAAACAATAGTGTCTGCAGAAAAGCCTGAACTTTGTCCGAAATGCAAAAGTTCAAAAATCGAACAAGATGAAGATACACTTGATACATGGTTCAGCTCGGCATTGTGGCCGTTTTCAACACTCGGATGGCCTAAGGATACCGAAGATTTGAGATATTTCTATCCGACAAATGTTCTTGTGACAGCTTACGACATAATATTCTTTTGGGTTGCAAGAATGATTTTTTCAGGCATTGAGAATATGGGCAGGGAACCTTTCAAATATGTGTTTATACACGGAATAATCAGAGACCCGCAGGGCAAAAAAATGAGCAAATCACTTGGCAACGGGATTGATCCGCTTGAAATAATCGATGGTTACGGGACTGATGCGTTGAGATTCGCATTGGTTTCAGGAAATTCTCCGGGAAATGACCAAAGATTTTCTGTTGAGAAGGTTGAATCTTCAAGGAATTTTGCAAATAAGATATGGAACGCATCAAGATTTGTATTGATGAATTTTGATGAAAATCCTGATTTTTCGGCAATTGACGGAAAGAAATTCGAAATGGCCGATAAATGGATTTTAAGCAGACTTAATACTTTGATAAAAGAAGTCACAGAAAATATGGGCAAGTTTGAGCTAGGCATTGCCCTGCAAAAGGTTTATGAATTTATATGGGATGAATTTTGCGACTGGTACATCGAATTTGTTAAGCCGAGACTTTATGACAGAGAGAATGAATCAAGACCGGAAGCTCAATATGTATTGAATCATGTGCTTGCAAATTCAATGAAGCTCCTGCACCCTTACATGCCGTTTATCACGGAAGAAATATACGGACACCTTGTGACCGATGACGAGAGTATTATGATAGCAAAATGGCCTGAATACAACGACAAATTTGTATTCAAGTCCGATGAGGAAAGTATGCAGTTGATTATGGATGCTATCAGGAATATAAGAAATATAAGAGCTGAGATGAATGTGCCTGTGTCGAAACCGGCAAAACTCATATTTGTCAGTGAAAATAAAAAACAACAGGAAACACTGAAAGCCGGTGCGAGCTTATTCCAAAGACTTGCCGGAGCTTCGGAAACAATCGTGCAGGGTGATAAAGACGGAATACCCGTAGATGCTGTATCTTCAATAATCAGCGGAGCTGAAATTTATATTCCGCTTGAGGATTTGATTGATGTAAAAAAGGAAATCGAGAGACTTGAAAAAGAAAAGGCAAACCTTCAGAAAGAAATAAACAGAGCTGACGGAAAGCTTAATAATGAAGGGTTTACGGCAAAAGCACCAAAAAGTGTAATCGATGAAGAAAAGGCCAAAAAAGAAAAATACAAAATAATGTTCAAGAAAGTGGAGGAGAGGCTCGCAAGCCTAAAGAAATAGGAGTCTGCGAATATGCCAAAAATAACGTAATTACTAAGAATCTGTTAATTGAACCGCATATGGTGTAAAATATAAGTATCAGTAAAAAAGCAGGGACGGTTCCTGTTCCGGATGATTACGTGTCAAGAGGCTTGAAGTTGAAGACTCAGGTGATTTACTCCGAAAGACTTTTTGATTCGTAAATCAATTCGTCTTCAACTTCAACCTCTGCCACTTCATTGCATATTAAATATAGAACCGTCCCCGAGAACTGTTCCCGAAATTGAGAAACATCCCCGGGATACTGAAGAAGGTGAAGAAATGGAGCATGGCTTCGTAAGGGTAGCAGCGGCAGTCCCGACTCTGAAGGTTGCAGATTGCGAATATAATGCCGAAAATATAATAAAGCTTATTAAAAAAGCTGCATTGCAGAAGGTTCAGATTGTTGTATTTCCTGAGTTATCTGTTACAGGGTATTCCTGCGGAGATCTTTTCATGCAGAAAATATTATTGGACAGCTCTGTTTTGAAACTTAAAAATATTCTAGATAAGACAAAATCTCTTGATATTGTAACTATTGTCGGAATGCCTATGGCGTTGGACAATCAGCTTTTTAACTGTGCAGTTGTCATAAAATCAGGTGAGGTTTTGGGAGCCGTTCCGAAATCCTTTATTCCGGGTTATGTTGAGTTTTATGAAGAACGCTGGTTCTCGCCGGAAATAAAAAAAATGAGTGACACTGTTGAGTTATTCGGAAAACAAGTTCCTTTCGGAGCCGATATATTGTTCAAAGAAAAAAATGCAGGAATGTTTTTTGGAGTTGAACTGTGCGAAGACCTCTGGGTTCCGGTTCCGCCAAGTTCTCTACAGGCTGTCGCGGGCGCCGAAATAATATTTAATTTGTCCGCAAGCGATGAAGTTATAGGAAAATATGAATATAGGCGCGATTTGGTCAAACAGCAATCCGGCAGGTGTATTTCGGGATATGTCTATACATCATCAGGAATAAATGAATCGACCACAGACCTTGTATTTGGAGGACATGCGATAATCTCAGAATACGGAAGCATACTTGCTGAATCAGAAAGATTTGTCGATGAAGAACAATTGATTGTCACTGAAATTGATGTCGAGAAAATAAGAAGCGACAGACGTAAAACCACGAGTTTTATGGAGCTGCCGCAGAAAATGAAATTCAGAACGGTAGAATTCAATCAGAAAGAGGAGAAAATTACTCCTTTAATCAGGAATATCGACCCGCATCCGTTTGTTCCGGGCAACCCAAACAGCAGGGATAAAAGATGCGAAGAAATATTTGCAATCCAGACATCAGGTCTTTATAAAAGACTTAAACATACAAAGATGAAGCATGTTGTGATTGGTGTATCAGGAGGTCTTGACTCGACTTTGGCATTGCTGGTTGCAGCCAGAGCATTCAAGAAAGCGGGCATACCTGAAAAGAACATAACAGCTGTAACAATGCCGGGATTTGGTACCACGAACGAAACTAATGCGAACGCAATTCAATTGGTTAAATCAGTTGGCGCGACTCTGCGCGAAATTGACATAAAACCTGCGTCATTACTGCACTTTAAAGATATCGGACACGATGAAAAATTATTTGATGTTACATATGAAAATGTCCAGGCGCGTGAGCGCACACAGATTCTTATGGATATCGCAAACAAGCAAAACGGTTTGGTTATCGGTACGGGTGATCTTTCGGAACTTGCTTTGGGATGGAGCACATACAACGGAGATCATATGTCTATGTATGCCGTTAATTGCGGTGTTCCGAAGACTCTTGTAAAATATCTCGTTCAATGGGTGGCTGATAATGTTGTCGACCCGGGGACGAAAAATGTATTGCATAAAATCATAGACACGCCGATATCACCTGAATTGCTTCCGCCTGATGCAAAGGGAAAGATAAACCAGAAAACTGAGGATATAATCGGTCCATATGAGCTTCATGACTTTTTCTTATATCATGTTGTCAGGTACGGCGCTCCACCGAAAAAGGTGCTATTCCTTGCAAATATAGCATATGAAAAAACTTATTCCAAAGAGACAATTAAGAAATACCTTAAGGTCTTCTATACAAGATTTTTTAGTCAGCAGTTCAAACGTTCATGTCTTCCCGATGGACCGAAAGTTGGTACAATAAGTCTTTCGCCGAGAGGTGACTGGCGTATGCCAAGCGATGCACAGGCAAGCGTGTGGCTTGCTGACCTGGAAGGAAACGAGAGGTCTGACAAGATATGAAATTCAAGCTAATTTGCTGCGAGATATTCTTAAGAGAAGCATCAATGATTCTTGCGAATTCAAATAATACAGTTGATCCTGTATTTCTGCCAAAGGGCGCTCACGAAGATTCTGAAGGTTTAAGATCTTTGATTCAGAGTGAAATCAACAGTGTAAAAAAAGAAGATAATTACGACGCGGTGCTATTGGGATACGGACTTTGTGGGAACGTTGCAGTTGGACTTCAGGCATATCTGGTTCCATTGGTTATTCCGAGAGCGCATGATTGCTGTTCGATTTTATTGGGTTCAGGAAAGCGGTTTTTAGAGCTGTTCGGCGATAATCTCAGCCAAAGATGGACTTCTGCGGGATATATGGAAAGAGGCAAATCATATTTCAAAGAAAGCGAAACGGGCAAAAACCTTGGATTAGACAAGGAATTCAGTGAATTTGTCGAAACGTATGGGGAAGAAAATGCCTGGTTTATCTGGGATACAATTCATCCCAAAACCGATGAAAGCAAATTGGTATACATAGAAATCCCCGAAACTGCGCATCTGGGACTCAGAAAGAAAGTTGAATCAATAGCTTTAAAAGAGGGCAAAGAATTAAGATGTATAGATGGTACCGCTGAAATTATCAAAGGTCTGATTGAAGGTGACTGGTGCGAAGGAATTAAGAAGGAGAGGGCTGCGGCAGCAAATATGAATTATCTTGTTGTGCAGCCCGCTGAAATTATCGAAGCTGTTTATGATTATGAGGAGGTTATGAAGGCAATTTCATAAGATATTTGTATAATTACTTGCACCATATCATCTAAATCCTTTTCTGCTTTTAAAGTGAGCTTCAAGGTATAGATGTTATTTTTCATACTTTTTCCTCAACTTTTTAAACACTTTTTCACCATCTTGCAGCGGTGAACCTTCGGCAACCTGTGTCTCGGCTTCAGCCAGTTTCTTATAAACATCCACAAGTGATAATTGTCTGTCATAAGTATCAATACTCATTACAACAAGATCCC
>JBAZRJ010000042.1:0-17339 GCA_041662985.1 Clostridia bacterium | reverse complement strand
GATGTTGAGAGATTCGGAATAATAAATGTTGGAAACCCGAAACATGCCGATGTATTTGTTATAACCGGAATGGCTAACAAAAAGAGCGCTGAGGTCATAAAAAATCTATACAACCAAATGCCTGATCCAAAAGTAGTTATAGCAATCGGTGTTTGTGCATGCACGGGCGGAATATTCAGAGAATGCTACAACGCACTGGGCGGCATTGACAAGGTTTTACCCGTCGATATATATGTGCCGGGTTGTTGTCCAAGACCTGAAGCGATAATGGATGGTATTTTAAAAGGTGTCGCTTTACTGGATGAGAAGAAGAAGAAAAGCAAACAGATGCCGCAGGCAGAGAGCTTTAAACAGGAGGAAGTATGATTAAGAATTTAACAGAGATTTCAAAAGATATGCTTTTGAATGAAACCGGCAAGATGAAATACAACGGCTACAGATTTGTCACGGCTACCTGTGTTGATATCGGTGACGGAACTGTGGATGTTATATACCATTTTGACAAGGATCTTGAGTTGAAGAACTTCAGGATAAATGTCAAAAGGGGCGAGGAAATTAAAAGCATTACTAAAATATATTTTTGTGCTTTACTTGTTGAAAACGAGATAAAAGAATTGTTTGGATTAAATATTACGGATATTGCGATTGATTACGGCGGACGCATGTTGCTGTCGGATGAGGAATTACAGAATCCTATGCTAAAGCGTCAGATTACAATTGAGCAGAAGGGGGAAGAATAATATGGACAGGAAAACAATAATTCCTTTCGGACCGCAGCACCCTGTTTTGCCTGAACCCCTTCATTTAAAGCTGGTCATGGAGGATGAAAAAATTGTTGAAGCAATTCCTGCAATAGGGTATGTTCACAGAGGGCTAGAAAAGTTAACCGAGACAAAGGAATTCACACAAAATGTTTACATAGTGGAAAGAGTATGCGGTATATGCAGCTTTATGCATGCCATGACTTATTGTCAGGGTATGGAGGACTTAATGGAAATCCAGATACCTGACAGAGCGAGATATCTGAGGGTCATCTGGGCTGAACTTCACAGAATACACAGCCATTTGCTCTGGCTTGGTCTGCTTGCCGATTCATTCGGTTTTGAAAGCCTATTTATGCAGCTATGGAAAAACAGAGAAAAAGTTTTGGACATAATGGAAGAGACTATAGGCAGCAGAGTAATAATTTCAGCAAATATAATCGGCGGAACAAAAAGAGATCTGTCGAAAGAAATGCTGATAAAAATATCAATAATTATCGATGAAATCGCTGAAGATATAAAAAGACTCGAGCCTGTATTTTTTAACGATTATACTGTAAAGAAAAGACTTGTCGGAGTTGGCATTCTGACCGGGGAGCAGGCTTATGAATTAGGCACTGTCGGTCCGATGGCGAGAGCAAGCGGAATTAAACAGGATCGAAGAATGACGGGTTATGCAGCATACGGAGAACTCGATTTTGAACCGATTGTTGAGACAAACGGAGACTGCTATGCAAGAACAATGGTGAGAGTAAAGGAAATTAATCTGTCAATTAGACTAATTAAACAGGCAATAGCGAAAATACCGGCAGGAGATTTCAGTGTTCCTGTAAAGGGCAATCCGACGGGAGAGGTCATTGCATTGGTTGAACAGCCAAGAGGCGAAGTGCTTTATTATATGAAAGGCAATGGAACAAAGTTTTTGGAAAGATTGAGAATCAGGACGCCAACCTTCGCGAATATTCCGACACTTCTAAAGATGCTTCCGGGCAGTCAGCTTGCCGATGTTCCTGTGCTGATACTTACAATTGACCCTTGCATAAGCTGTACTGAAAGGTAGATTTGAAAGGGGTATTTATTTTATGTTTGATATGTTTGGCGTTATCATAAAAAATCTTATTACAAAACCTGCAACGAGACGTTATCCTTATGAAAAAAGGGAAGATATCAAAGGGACGAGAGGAAGCATCGATGTTAATATTGAACGGTGCATTTTTTGCAGGCTTTGTGAAAGAAAGTGTCCGCCTGATGCAATCGTTGTGAATAAAGAAGAAAAATCATGGGAATTAGACAGATATAGATGTGTCATATGCGGGGAATGCGTCAAAGTTTGTCCTGTTCAGTGCATTGACATGAATGAATTTTACGCCGAACCGACTTTTGAAATGTCTAAGAAAAAGAGCGTTCAACTTCCTAAGGAGTGAAGCTTGACATGCATGAATTTGCTGTAACAGAAGAGATTATCAGAATGGCTGATGACGAGGCAAAAAAAATCGGAGCCAAAAGAATTACAGGGATTAATCTTGTCATCGGCGACCTGTCAACATTTATCGATGAATCAGTCCAAATGTATTTTGATATATTAAGCAAAGGGACTTTGGCAGAAGGGGCAAAACTTTCATTTGAAAGAGTATGCGCCCGGTTTAAGTGCAACACTTGCGAAAATATTTTTAATAAGCCGGTAAAAGGCTTTGATTGCCCGTCCTGCGGACAAATCGGCTCACCGACGGGTGTCGGGAAGGAATTTTATATCGAAAGCATTGAGGTCGAATAATTTATTTAATGGCTTAGGGGGTTGAAGGGAAGATTGCGGTTATGAAAATAATGATGATGAAAAATGTTTTGAGTGCAAATCAGGAAATTGCAGACAAAAACAGAGCTGAATTTAAACGAAAAAAAATTACGGTACTTAATATAATGGCATCCCCGGGCTCAGGCAAGACAAGTGTAATCATTAACCTGATCAAGTTATTGGGAGACAAATTTCCCATTTATGTCATCGAAGGGGACATTGCTTCATCAATAGACTCTGAAAAAATCGAGGAGCTTGGTATACCTGTGATTCAAATAAATACCGGCGGCGGCTGCCATCTGGATGCAAATGTCATTAGAACTGCAGTTTCAAATTTGGGCGTGAAGGAAAGTGCTATTGTTTTCATTGAAAATGTCGGAAATCTCATTTGCCCGTCCGAGTTTGACCTCGGAGAAGATTTCAAAATAGTTATCGCAAGCGTTCCCGAGGGTGACGACAAGCCATATAAATACATTTCAATGTTTGAAAAAGCGGATATTGTAATATTAAATAAAATAGACCTGATGCCGTATATAAATTTTAAAAAAGTTAACTTTGTAAAAGGTATTCGGGCACTGAATAAAAAAGCGCAAATCTTCGAGATTTCCTGCACTACCGGAGAAGGACTGCCGGAACTTTCAGAATGGATTTCAATGAATATAGAATGAGAATTATTTCAACTTCAGAATGGCAAGAGTAATGTCATCGGCCATATCTTTGATTTTATTTACATTCATGAACTTTCTTGCGTCAATAAATATTTCCTCTATAATTTCTTCGGGAGTCCCATTGTTTCGTGATAAAACGTCTATAAGCGACTTTTCGCCAAACTGCTCGTTTTTATTATTTTTAAGTTCAATCAAGCCATCCGTGCAAAGCAATATCCTGTCTCCGCTAAGAAGATTGACTGTTTTGTCGGTATAGTTCGGTTCGTTAAGCCAGTTGCATATCGGAATACCCGGTGACAGAAGAATCTCGAGTCTGTTGTCATTTGCGATTACAGGAGAGACATTATGTCCCGAATTTGTATAGGTCATTGTATAATTATCGGTATCGATTATAGCATAAAATACGGTAATATATAAATCAGAGCTAAATTTTGCGTCATTGAACCTGCGATATAACTCCTCAAGAGCAAGGGACGGAGATAAGACTCTTCTGCTTAAACCCGAATTAATGAAAACTGTCAGAATCGATGCGGGAAGACCATGTCCCGAAACATCCGCTATATAAATCCCGACATGGCTTTCGTCAATATTAAATACACTCAAAAAATCTCCGCCGATTTCTTCGGAAGGCAGGTATTTATACCAGAACTTAAGCTTATCATGTACAAAACCCTTAGGAAGAAGGCTGAATTCAAGCTTTTTCGCCATTGCTATATCATTCATCAATATTTTATTTTGCTCGGATATTTTACGATTAAGATTTTTTGTTTCCGTTATATCGCGTAGAACTTCGACGACAGCGCTTATAGATCCGTCATCTTCTCTCACGGGAGAACTGACGACTGAAAAAATCCTGCCATTTATTACTTCTTCTTTTTGATTTATTTTACCGTCAAAGACAGCCATTCTTGAAATACAATTTGCACATGGGCTTTTTCTTCCAACGGACTGATAGCATTTTTCACCGACTGTGTCGCGCTTTAATTCCTTTGTCATTGAGGAATTTACATAAAGAACATTATTATCTTTGTCAATAACTCTGACCCAATCGTGAATACCCTCAATAATACTTGTTACAAATTTATTATTGATGTAGTCATTATCGATTTGACGATCCATTGAGAACCTCCTGATTTGATATAACGGGCAAATATCAACAAATTATAGATGGTTTTATCATAAAAAAACCACAAAAAAGTTAATATCTAATTCCAGTTTACTATATTATTTGTTAATTTGCAAAATCCTGGGGTATAATTATGTTAATAAAAAATAATGGGAGGTTGATTTAAATGAAAAAATATGTTTGTACTGTATGTGGTTATATATATGATCCGGAAATCGGGGATCCTGACGGAGGAATAAAACCGGGAACTTCATTTGCCGATATTCCGGATGATTGGGTTTGTCCTGTTTGCGGAGCCGCAAAGGATATGTTTGAACCTGCATAGATTTATCTCGAGAACCGTCCCCGGAGAACTGTGCTCGATTTTCAAAAAATATTTATTGCAATAAACAATTATTGTGGTATAATAACAGGTGAGTTAAAAAGTTTTATGAATTGGAACAGTGACGTTCAAAATAGGATTACTATTTTGGGCGTTTTTTATATTACATAAATAAAAATAAAAATAAATCATAAAAAGGAGTGCTTAATTATGGCAAAAGTAACGAAGGAAGAGATTTTAAAGATTGTGAAGGAGCAAGATGTTAAATTCGTACGTTTACAGTTTACTGACATCTTCGGAATACTTAAAAATGTTGCAATAACAACAGACGAACTTGGAAAAGCGCTAGACAACAAATGTATGTTTGACGGTTCATCAATTGAAGGTTTTGTTAGGATAGAGGAGTCAGATATGTATTTAAGACCCGATATCGACACTTTCGTAGTATTCCCTTGGAGACCGCAAACAGGTAAGGTTGCAAGATTGATTTGCGATGTTTACAATCCTGATGGAACACCTTTTGAAGGCGATCCAAGATTTGTTTTAAAGAAACAGATCAAAAGAGCTACTGATATGGGTTATGATTGCTTCAGCGTAGGACCGGAATGTGAATTCTTCCTGTTCCTGACCGATGATGAAGGCAGACCGACAACTGTTACTCATGATAATGCGGGATATTTTGATCTTGGACCTGTTGATCTTGGAGAAGATGCAAGACGCGATATGTGCTTGGCACTTGAAGAAATGGGCTTTGAAATAGAAGCTTCGCATCACGAGGTGGCACCGGGACAGCACGAAATTGATTTCAAATACATGGAAGCATTGAATACAGCCGATGCGATTTTGACTTTCAAACTTGTTGTTAAGACAATTGCGCAAAGACATGGTCTTCATGCAACATTTATGCCAAAACCAATATTCGGAATCAACGGATCGGGTATGCATACGAATGTATCGTTATTCAAGAACGGTAAGAATGTATTTTTCGAAGAGAAGGATTCTCTGCAACTAAGCCAGGAGGCGTATTATTTTATCGGTGGATTAATGAAAAATATGCGTTCAATCGCAGCGTTGACAAATCCTACAATTAATTCATACAAGAGACTTGTTCCGGGGTATGAAGCTCCGGTATATATTGCATGGTCTGCAAGAAACAGAAGTCCATTGATCAGGGTTCCGGCAGCGAGAGGTTCATCAACGAGACTTGAAGTCAGATGTCCTGATCCTTCATGCAATCCTTATCTTGCGCTTGCAGGAATTCTTGCGGCAGGACTTGACGGAATCGAAAATAAAATTAAACCGACTGATTCAACAGATAAAAATATTTTTGAAATGACTGATAAACAAATGGCAGAAGCCGGAATAGCAGCATTGCCGGGAAGCCTTGAGGAAGCTGTCGCAGAAATGTGCAAAAGTGATCTTGTCAAAAATGTTCTGGGTGAACATGTTTTTGAAAAATTCGTTGAAGCAAAGCATGAAGAATGCGATGAATACAGGACAAAAGTCAGCCAGTGGGAACTTGATCAATATCTGACAAAGTATTAGAGTTAATCGATTTTTTGCGGAGGTAATAATGGCTGACAGGTTTTGCGTTGGTGACATTGTGGAGATGAAGAAACAACACCCCTGCGGGAACAAACAATGGGAGGTAACGAGGACCGGTGCAGACTTCAGGATAAAATGTCTGGGGTGTCAGCATCAGATAATGCTTCCGAGAACGAAATTTGAAAAAAGTGTGAAAAAGCTTGTTAAATCTAATTTGGAAAATGATGAGTAGGTTTACGGCTGCAGTTTAAATATTTTTGTAAAATTAAAAAGGTTTCAGACTCTGCAAACATTGTTTGCTTATGTGTCTGAAACTTTTTATTGTTGCAGAAAAACGCAGTTGTTGACATAAATTGCTTATTACTGCACAAAATTTTATACGGCGTATAGTTACAATAAAGACAGATGCCGTCTACAGCAATTCGTACAATATGATTGTTTTTGCTGAGCAAATAATGAGCTTACATATGTTTAGTTGCCTTAAGTCTTTCTACAGCTCTAGCTAATGCAGCCTGAGAACGAAAGTATTCAACCTGGCTGATTTTACTCTGAAGTCTTTCCTCTGCGCGAAGTTTTGCGGCTTTCGCGCGGTTAATATCAACCTCTTCAGGCCATTCAGCCGTATCGGTAAGTATAATTGTTTTATCCTGTTTAATTTGCATAAAACCCTGCGTGAGTATTGCCTGATGCCAATCCCCGTCACGTTTTATCCTTATCGGACCGATTGCAACAGAAACTACCATCGGCATATGATCTTTCAAAACACCGATTTCACCTTCAGGTGTATTTAAAATAACCATCTCGACATTGTCGGAAAAGAATTTTCTCTCGGGGGTTACAATTTCAAGATAAAATGTATTTGCCATAATCTTTACTCCTCTTTTGCATGAGCATATACCTCATCTATTGTGCCCTTCATATAAAATGCCGCTTCAGGTATATCATCCATTTTACCGTCTATAATTTCCTTAAATCCTCTGATTGTTTCTTTTACCGGAACATATTTTCCCGGATAATTTGTAAATTTTTCCGCAACGGAGAAAGGCTGCGAAAGATATCTCTGAATTTTTCTTGCCCTGTAAACTATCAGTTTATCCTCTTCTGCAAGCTCATCCATACCGAGAATTGATATAATGTCCTGTAATTCCTTGTATCTTTGCAATACTTCCTGGACTCTTCTCGCCACATCGTAATGTTCCTCACCGACAATTCTTGGATCAAGTATTCTCGAGGTTGAATCCAAAGGATCAACAGCCGGATATATACCAAGTTCAACAATTTGCCTTGAGAGAACCGTGGTTGCGTCAAGGTGTGCGAATGTAGTAGCCGGTGCCGGATCGGTCAAGTCATCGGCAGGAACATAAACTGCCTGAACCGATGTAATTGAACCCTTCTTGGTGGATGTTATCCTCTCCTGAAGTTCACCGACATCCGTTGCAAGAGTGGGCTGATAACCAACCGCAGAAGGAACTCTTCCCAAAAGTGCGGAAACTTCTGAACCTGCTTGTATAAATCTGAATATATTATCAATAAACAACAAAACATCCTGTCCCATTTCATCCCTGAAATGTTCGGCCATTGTCAAACCGGTGAGCCCGACTCTCATCCTGGATCCAGGTGGCTCATTCATTTGCCCGAACACCATGGCAGTCTTCTTAATTACTCCAGACTCATTCATCTCATTCCAGAGTTCATTGCCTTCTCTCGATCTCTCGCCAACACCTGCAAATACTGAGTATCCGCCATGTTCGGTTGCTATATTTCTAATCAGTTCCATAATTAAAACCGTTTTTCCTACCCCGGCACCGCCAAATAAACCGATTTTTCCGCCCTTTGCGTAAGGTGCGAGCAAATCAACAACTTTAATACCTGTTTCAAGCATTTCGGTTGCAGGCTGCTGCTCCTCAAATCCCGGTGCATCCCTGTGAATCGGGAGATACTTTTCCGCATTGACATCACCCATGTTATCAACGGGCTGGCCAAGCACATTAAATATTCTGCCCAATACTTCAATCCCCACAGGAACTTTAATCGAATCGCCTGTATCAATCGCATCCGTACCTCTTACCAAACCATCAGTCGATGACATCGCAACACACCTGACCAAATCATTGCCAAGATGCTGAATTACCTCTGCGACAATCTCATCACCATTATTATCGACTTTTATAGCATTGTATATTTGCGGAAGCGACCCGCTCTTAAACTTTATATCCAGAACCGGTCCGATAATTTGTACGATACTTCCGATATTTTCTGCCATTTTAGTATCAACTCCGTTTCAATGTAAATTCAAATTCTATTTATTATTTCTAATTATTAAGTGCATCCGCACCACCGACGATTTCAGATATTTCCTGCGTTATTGCGGCCTGCCTTGCCCTGTTATAATATAAATGCAATTTCTGCAGCATCTCATCTGCATTGGTTGTTGCGCTATCCATAGCAGTCATTCGCGAACTTTGTTCACTTGTAAATGCTTCGACAAATAGACTGTATAGAATACCTTTTATGTACTTTGGAATAAGCACATCGAAAACCGCTTCGGGAGAAGGCTCATATGCCAAATTCTCGTCACGGGTCAATCCCTCGTCGCTCAAATCCTCAATAAGAGAATCTAATTCCAATGGAAGAAGCTTAATTATTTTCGGTTCAAGTTTTATCGAAGAAACCATTTCTGTGTATACAACGAAAAGTTCGTCAATTTCTTCTTTTAAAAACAGATCCATAAGTAATTCGGTGATTTCTCTTGTCCTGAAAACAGTCGGGTTTTGGACAGGATAATTGAAGTCAGCGAATACATTGGCTTTTTTTCTGGTAAAATAATTATATCCGACAAGACCGGCAACAAACAGAAGAGAGTCCGGATCATCAGAAATCTGCTTTTCTGCAAGTTTTATGATGTTGTGATTATAACCGCCGGCTAAACCTTTATCGCCCGATAAAACGAGATACGCTTTTTTATGTCCTTCCTTTTTATTTCTTAGGTCGAAAAAAGGATTCTCAATTGAAGCGCTATGCTGCAAAATATCAGCAAGTGTAACTCGAACTGTGTTATAAAAAGGCAATGTATTGTCAAGCTGTTTTCGCGCTTTCTTTAGTTTTGAAGCGGAAATCAGTTTCATAGCTTTTGTGATTTGTTTAGTCTCTGCAATACTTTTAAATCTCAATTGAATTTCTCGTATATTATCCATGAAATCACCTCCATTTCAATTGGATTAATTAAAGGTTATTAATTAATAAAACCTGATTTGTATTCTTTAATTGCTTTTTTTATCATATCTTCCACTTCCGGAGTAATTTTACCGGTCGCATCGATTTTAGCTAAAACCTCTGGATATTTATCGCTCATGAACTCGACTAAACCCGTGTTAAATTTACTCACCTTGTTTATCCCAATGTCCATCAAATACTTGTTTGTAGCAGAATAAAGGACAACTACCTGGCTTGCAATCGGCATTGTTTTATATTGCGGCTGTCTCAAGGTTTCATAAAGTCTTTCGCCCTGAGTCAGTTTATCCCTTGTAGCTTTATCCAAATCAGAACCGAATTGCGCAAATACCGCAAGTTCCCTGTATTGAGCAAGATTTATTCTTAATGGACCTGCAACTTTTTTCATTGCCTTTATTTGTGCTGTGCCGCCAACCCTTGATACTGAAAGACCAACATCTATTGCCGGTCTCTGACCTGCAAAAAACAACTCTGACTGAAGATAAATCTGACCGTCAGTTATTGAAATTACGTTAGTTGGGATATATGCGGAAATATCTCCCGCAAGCGTTTCGATAATCGGAAGTGCTGTAATTGAAGCTCCTCCAAGCTCATCGGAAAGTTTTACCGACCTTTCCAGAAGTCTTGAATGCAGATAGAATACATCACCGGGATAAGCTTCTCTTCCGGGTGGGCGTCTAAGCAACAATGACATTGCTCTGTACGCAACAGCATGTTTTGACAAGTCATCATAGACAATCAACACATCCTTATGATCGTTATACATAAATTCCTCGGCAATGGCACATCCCGCATAAGGAGCGATATATTGAATAGTCGCAGAATCACTTGCAGTCGAGGAAACAACAATTGTAAAATCCATTGCGCCATGCTGCTCAAATACATTAACGATACCTGCAACCGTCGAGGCTTTTTGACCTATTGCAACATATATGCAAATAACATCCTTACCTTTTTGATTAATGATTGTGTCGACAGCAATTGCAGTTTTTCCCGTCTGGCGGTCACCGATTATTAATTCTCTCTGACCTCTGCCGATAGGAATCATTGAGTCGACAGCCATAATGCCGGTCTGAAGCGGTTTATCTACAGCGTTTCTGTCAATAACACCGGGGGCAAGGAATTCAATCGGTCTGAATTTATCTGTCTTAATCTCACCCTTACCGTCAATTGATTTTCCGAGAGGATTTACGACACGTCCGATTAATGCGTCTCCGACCGGAACCTGAACTGTTCGCCCTGTCCTTTTTACGGTAGATCCTTCCTTTATGGAACCCTGATTTCCCAGAAGTACGCAGCCTACATTGTCTTCCTCCAGATTCAGAGCCATCCCGAAAACACCATTTTCGAATTCAAGCATTTCGCTGACCATGCAGTTGTCCAGCCCGTATATCCTGGCAATTCCATCACCTGCGGATAAGACGTACCCAACATCCTCAGTCTGTGTTTTGATCCCGAACTTTTCAATTTGTTGCTTTATTACGGAACTTATTTCCTCGGGTTTTAGATTCATACCCTTCACCTCAGCCATTCTTATTTATTGTAATTAAATATTGTTTATCCTGTAATCAAAAGCTTTCTCATTTCGTCTAATCTGCCTTTTACGGAACCGTCGGTAACTTTATCGCCGATTCTGATTTTAACTCCGCCCAACAGATTTTTGTCAATTTCCGTATTCGCCACTACACGAGTGGACGTATATAGTTTTTTATATTTTTCCTTTATTAAATTTATTTGAGCATCCAAAAGAGGTGATGCTGAAATAATAGTTATATTCAAAGTATTTTTAAACTTATCGGCATATACCATATATTCGTAAAAAATGCCCGGCAAAAACTTAATCCTGCCTTTTGCCAGAAGTAAGGAAATGTAGTTTATCAATTCAATTTTAACCTTAGGTCCAAACACATTTTTAACGACATCCTGTTTTACGCCAACAGTTATTTTTGGATTGAGAAGAAAGTATCTGAAATCCTCATCACTGTTGTAAACATCCGCAATAATCTTCAATCCTTCGCCGAATTCATCAAATTCAGGGGATTTTGCGGCTATGTCTATTAGCGCCTGCGCATACCTTTGTTCAACTAAAGGCATTATGCCGCACCTGCCTCATCAATAAATTTTTCTACCAATGCTTTATTGCTTTCGGTGTCCATATTTGCTTCGATAACCTTGGAAGCTACGGCTAATGCCAAAGTGGCAACCTGGTTTTTAACATCTTTAAGCATTTCTATTTTTTCGTATTCAATTTCTTCGCGTGCTTTAGTCAGGATATTTGCTGAATCCTGCCTTGCTTCATTTACTATTGCATCGTATTCCCGATAGGATTTTAATTTTGATTCGTCAATAATCCTGTCGGCTTCAATTTTTGCGCCTCTGATACTGTCTTCGTAAATATGCTTTAAATCAGCGGCTGATGCCCTGTCAATTTCAGCACTTTCAATTGCCATCTTAATTGAATTTGTCCTATTGCTCATAAAAGCAGTAACACGCTTAAAAAGCAACTTCCTTAAAACTATGTACAATACTATAAGGTTAAGAGCTCCAAAAGCAAATGTGAACATGTCGAGACTTAGCATAAATCTCACCCTTTCATATTTGCCCGAAAAATTACTTCCGGGTAAACTGATTTTGCGACTTCACTAAAGGGGGTGGGTTATAAAATAATCCGGTATAACGGTTAAACAAACCCGTCCCCCCCGGAACGAAGGAGAGTCGGCAACTTCGTTCCTGTTAATTAAATTAGAGTTTCAAATACAATAAAATTGCGACAAACAAACCGTAAATAGCCGTTGCCTCTGCAAGAGCCAGACCGATTACAGCAACTGACATTATTTTGCCCGATGCTTCCGGTTGTCTTGAAATTGCCTCAGCTGCTTTCGCTGTTGCAATACCTATGCCGATACCTGCTCCGATACCTGTTAATGATGCCATTCCTATTGCGATTGGTAACAAAGTACTCATAAATTCACCTCCTCATTCAACGACTTCAGCTATATATATAGAAGTTAAAAATACAAATATATAAGCCTGCAGCAAACCATCAAAAAGATCGAAATATATGCTGAATGCAGCCGGTACGAATGCCGGTACTGCAATGTAAATCAGTTCCATAATCATGAATGCAGCAAGAATGTTTCCAAAAAGTCGAAGGGTCAGTGATACCGGTCTAATAAAATAATCCAATATCTTAAAGGGAAGAATTACAGGCATTGGTTCGATAAAGGTTTTCAGCCAGCCCTTAAAACCTTTAAATCTGATACCGGCATACATTACCATTATTATTGACATAATGGCCATGACAGCATTCAAATTAATGTTTTTGGTTGGAGGTTTGATTGTCGGGATGTTTCGTAAAAAATCAACTCCGGTCAAGTGATACCAAAATTCGCCGCCCGGGAATATATTGAATATTGAAATTATATTTGAAACAGCAAGGAACAAAAGAATCGTACCGATGTATGGGGCAAAATGAAGACCGTGATGGCCGATTGAATTTTTAGCTGTATTGTTGACAAATTCAACAATGGACTCAATAATATTTTGTTTTTTATCGGGAATGGTCTTCAAATTTTTTGTGAGAAGAATCGCAGCAATAATAATTATGAGCATAATAAACCACATAACCACGATTGTGTCTGATATAGGTATGTTGTGACCAAATATATTAATATTAAAAACTACCTTTGAGGATACCGATTCGGTAAGTTTTTCGCCAAGATTCAATTTTGCACCTTCTTATTCGAAATTATTATGTGTTATTCCAAAACTTTCTGTAATTGCGTTGATAAAAATTGTTGTCGGAACAAGTAAAATACCGGTTGTAATTCCTACAAAAAGCCATATGTTAAGCAATGCAGAACAAATAAGTAAAACGGCAGCCATCAACTGGCTTATAATAAAACTAACTATACTTTTCGAGGTGATTTTACGGGTATTATTTAAAAAAAGCATTCCCGATAAGACGTTGGAAAGCGAACCGAGTCTTAGCAGGCTGAACAATCCGCCAACAGCAAGTCCTGTGAGGATATAAAACCTCGAATTAAATATTATCAAAGTTAAAGTTGTCAAGATTACAAACAAAATTGCTGCTTTTTTAATTATCAGTTTTTCAAAATCACTTTCAAAGAGGTGAGTTGAAATTTTTCTTATAAACAGCATAAAACATACATCCTCGCATACCTTAACCAATAAGCTTAAAAAAGTGTTATTGATTGGACTAAATTAAAACTAAACTTCATAATATCATAGTCATAATGGTAAATCAACACTGAAATTTTCTTATGACGGAGGCAGAAATTTTCTCATGACGGAGGCAACTTTCACACTCTGTGACGCATGATTAAATGCCCGTTAAGAGAACCGTCCCCTGCGAGTCGTTCAAATTATTCTAGAATTCGTCCATTAGTTTATGGGTAAGTCCGAAGCTGTACATGATTGCATTGACCGTTCGTTCAGATGCTCTGCCGTCTCCGTAAGGATTGACGGCCTTGGCCATTTTGTCGTATTCATCTTTGCTATCCAATAAAGATGAACATAATGATATGATGTTTTTCTCATCCGTACCTGCAAGTTTTACGGTTCCGGCTGCAATCGCTTCAGGTCTTTCGGTTTCTTTTCTTAAAACCAAAACAGGTTTTCCGAGTGATGGCGCTTCCTCCTGAAGTCCTCCGGAGTCTGTCATAATCAAATATGATTTATTCATAAGATTGTGCATATCCTGGACATCAATAGGCTCAATTAAATTTATATTCTTATTCGCCCCGAGAATTTTCTCGGCAATTTCCTGAACAGCAGGATTTAAGTGAACGGGATATACAATCCTGGCATCATTATATTTATCAGCTATAGTCTTTAATGCTTTACAAATATTTATAAGCGGTTCGCCGAGATTTTCTCTGCGGTGAGCTGTAACGGTAATATATCTGCCGTCACTGAAATCAAGCGTCTTGAGATATTTGTTTTCAAAAACGTAGTTGTCTTTGATGGTCGTGTTTAACGCATCGATTACAGTATTTCCGGTAATAAATATCTTGTCCTTTGAGACACCTTCATTTAGAAGGTTTGTTTTATTTGTATTTGTAGGTGCAAAATGCAGGTCTGCAATTGTACTTGTAAGCCTTCTGTTCATTTCCTCGGGGAATGGAGAGTATTTGTCAAAGGTTCTTAAACCGGCCTCAACATGGCCGACCGATATTTTTTTATAAAACGAAGCGAGACTTCCGACAAAAGTTGTGGTCGTGTCTCCATGAACAAGAACGATATCGGGGTTGAATTGATCCAAAACTTTGCCCAAACCCTCAAGAGCTCTGGTGGTGATATCAACCAGAGACTGTCTCTCATGCATGATATCCAAATCATAATCGGGAACTATATCAAATATATTTAGAACCTGATCGAGCATCTGGCGATGCTGAGCGGTAACGCAAACCTTCGAATCTATTTCTTTATGTCTCCTTAGTTCCTGAACCAGCGGAGCCATTTTAACTGCTTCCGGTCTGGTGCCAAAAACGGTCAAAACCTTTAATTTTTTCACTCTTTTTTCTCCTTGTCGACCCCCGTTGAATCGGAGTCTTCTTTATTGTTGATTTCAGTAAAATAACGAGCTCCGCCTATGATAAAAACTGCTACAATAATTATAAGAATAATCGCGCTGAAGAATCCTTTGTCTGCCAAAACTATAGCACATAATCCAAGAGTAGCGCTCAAAACATACATCATTATTACTGCCTGTCTTTGGCTTAACCCCATATCCATGAGTCTGTGGTGGAGATGACCTCGGTCGGCTTCCATAATTGATTTCTTGCTGACAACACGTCTTATGATTGCAAATATTGTATCAAAAAGAGGCAGCCCCAGAATCAGGAGAGGTATTGCGATTGATATTGTTGCATAGGACTTTAGAGCACCTTGTATTGAAATGAAGGCAAGCGAAAACCCGAGAAAATTTGCACCCGAATCAGACATAAAAATCTTAGCAGGGTTAAAATTATAAGGCAGAAAGCCAAGCGTTGCTCCCGCAAGTATTGCGGTCAGCAGTGCCGAATAAGGATCTCCCACTATTACTGCAACTACGAACAATGAAAGCGACGCAATGGAGGAGACGCCTGCCGCAAGACCATCCAAACCATCAATTAGATTTAATGCATTTGTGATACCCACAATCCAAAGGATTGTTAATGCATATGAAAGATAAATATTCAACGAAGACATTCCCGAAGCCGCAAACGGATTGGTGACATTTTCGATTCTTGTCCCCGATAAAACGATTATAACTGCCGCCGCAACCTGGAAAATCAATTTATATCTTGCTTTCAGAGTGAATATATCGTCGATTACACCCATAGTTACAACTATTACGACACCTGCCAAAAATCCAAGTAATTTTGGATTTAAAACAAAAAGTCCTGAGCCATCAAATAATGAACCAATGATATTATAGAGAACAGCAATCACAAACCCTGCAACAATAGCTAAGCCGCCAAGTCTTGCAATCGGTTTGCTGTGCATTCTTCTGCCGTCGTTCGGTACATCAACGGCGCCAATTTTAAATGCTAATCTTTTAGCGATAGGTGTGGCGGAAAACGCCACAATAAAAGCTAAAATCGAGGAAATTATATATTCGTAAGCCAATCAATCGCACCCTCTTTAAAATTTTACAATCCTTATGCCTGCTTCTTTAAGAAGCTCCATCGCCAATTCGTCAGGATAATCACCTTGAAATATTATTTTCTTTATTCCCGCATTTATGGCCATCTTGGCACATAAAACACAAGGCTGGTTGGTAACATATAATGTGCTGTCTTTCAGGCTTGTTCCGGAATAAGCAGCCTGCACGATAGCATTTTGTTCGGCGTGAATGGCTCTGCAAAGCTCATGTCTTTGACCGGAAGGGATATTCAACTCGTCTCTTATGCATCCAAGCTCGCTGCAATGTTTGCATCCCATGGGAGATCCGTTATAGCCGGTTGAAATTATTCTCTTATCTTTGACAATTAACGCACCAACCTGCCTTCTAAGACAAGTTGACCTTGATTTGACAAGATCGACAATATCCATAAAATATTGATCCCATGACGGCCTCATAAACACACCCCTTTTTAATGACAAATCTATTTAATTATTTCGTGCCAAACAATCTATCTCCGGCATCACCAAGACCGGGAACAATATATCCGTCACCGTTCAATTTACTGTCGACACAAGCGCAGTAAATATCAACGTCGGGGTGATCTTCGAGTATTTTATCAATTCCGCATTGAGCGGCTATAAGACACATTAATTTAATATTGGTTATCCCTCTGTCTTTTAGAAAACTTATAGCTGCAGATGCAGAACCGCCTGTTGCAAGCATTGCATCCAGTATAACGATTTCTCTTTCCTGTGCGTCAACAGGGAGTTTACAATAATATTCAACAGGCTTTAAAGTTCCGGGATCTCTGTATAATCCGATATGTCCGACCTTTGCCATTGGCAATAGTTTCAACATGCCGTCAACCATACCGAGACCGGCTCTGAGTATAGGAACAATTCCGAGTTTTTTCCCGGAAATAACCTTTGTTCTTGCAACGCCGACAGGAGTCTCTAATTCAACCTCTTTTAAAGGCATTGATCTTGTGACTTCGTATCCCATCAACATTGTAATTTCCGAAACAAGTTCTCTGAATTCTTTTACATCTGTGTTTTTATCACGCAAAAGTGACATTTTATGCTGAATCAGCGGATGATCCAAAATAAACACCTTATTCATTTTATATCCTCACTTATTTGGAATATTTTTTCTCAATATTATTTATCATTTCAATTCTGGCAATATGACGTCCGCCTTCAAACGCTGTATTGAGCCAGGGATCAAGAATGTCCAATGCAAGTCCGCCCCCCAGAACCCTCTGGC
>JBAZRJ010000041.1:0-17698 GCA_041662985.1 Clostridia bacterium | reverse complement strand
TTAAAATATGTTAAGTATTATAATATTACATGTCCGATAGTATTCGATACGGAGATGGTTTCAAATTCTCCCGCCAGGGCAAATAATTTGTCGGCAAAAGCACGAACCAATATTGTAATAGCTTTTTGCGAAACAATTAAAAAAGCCGGTTATACTCCTATGGTATATTCAAATGCATATTTCTTAAAAAATAATCTGCAAATGTCAAGGTTGAGTAATTATGATATATGGGTTGCCCAGTTTGGCCTTCCGATATCAGTGCCCTCAAACGACTATGTCATGTGGCAATTTACCGATACAGGATATGTAAACGGAGTTGAAGGGCATGTCGATATAGATTTCCGGAAAAACAATCCGAGTGTTGATCTATGCAAATATCTAAGGCTATCTTCGGCTCCGAAGGCAGTATCTTCGCGATACGACAGAATCAAGATAAGATGGGGAAGCGCACCCGGAGCTAATGAATATGGTATTTACAGAGCGACAACAATCGGTGGAACATACTATAAGATTGGCAAAACGACTTCAACATCATTCGAAAATATCAAATTGGCATACGGCAAAACATATTATTATAAAATAAGAGTTTTCAAAACGATTCACGGGAGTTCTAAAATATCTATTTCCAATAGTTATATTACCCATGCAAAGACTGAGCTTCAAAGCCCGACAAATTTAAGAGCAAAAAGATTGAAATCGACTGCAATTATAGTTACATGGCAGGGAACAAGAGGCGCGTTGGGCTATCAATTATTCAGTAAAATTTCGAGCACAGGCAAGTATAAATTATTAAAAACAACAACGAACGGTAAGTATACGAATACAAAATTAACAAAGGGAAAAACCTATTATTATAGGGTGCGGGCATTCGTAACTAATGGCAAAACAAAAATCTATAGCAATTATTCAAAAGCAGTCGGTCTAAGACTATAAAAACGATTTGAGACTATAATAAAAGGTTTTTCAGATGCATTTCATTTTATAGACTCTTAATTTTTCGATACCTCAGGAGAATATGGTGGTAATAGAATGAGTGCAATAAACTTTTGGATCGAAAATTATAGGAGAAAATAATCATGAAAGAAAAAAATAAGGAAATATGGCTGGCAGGGGGATGCTTCTGGGGTGTACAGGCTTATTTTTCAAATATTGACGGAGTAACAAGAACCTCGGTAGGGTATGCAAACGGAAGAGGGAAAAACCCCTCATATCATGAAATTCAATATACAGGTCACGCCGAAACTGTAAGTGTTGAGTATAATTCAGACAAGGTCGGTCTGCAGACTATTTTGGAATACTTTTTTCATATTATTGACCCAACACTAATAAATAAACAAGGGAACGATGTAGGGACACAATACAGAACAGGCATTTACTATAAAGATGAAGCGGATAGGATAATAATTGAAAAATTTGTAAAAAGACAACAAAAGAAATATATCGTTCCAATAGCTGTTGAAATATCGCCGCTTGAGAACTTTTTTCAGGCGGAAGAATATCATCAGGATTATCTAAAAAAAACCCCCGGGGGATATTGCCATATAGACCTAAACAGTTTACCCGAATTCCAAACACTTGAAGAAGAATATTTTAAGCCTGCCAAAAAAGATCTGAAGAGTAAATTGACAGATATTCAGTATATGGTTACGCAGGAAAATTCCACTGAGCCACCGTTTGACAATGAGTATTGGGATAATCATAAGAAAGGTATTTATATTGATGTTGTGACAGGTGAGCCGCTTTTTATTTCGAACGATAAATTCGACAGCGGATGCGGTTGGCCAAGTTTTTCGAAACCTATCAGTGAAAATGTTTTAATTAAAAAGACTGACGATAAACATGGAATGGCCAGAACGGAAGTTCGAAGCAAGCTGGGAGATTCACATCTTGGGCATGTTTTTACCGATGGGCCAATCAACAAAGGCGGATTGAGATATTGCATAAACAGTGCATCATTAAAATTTATTCCGGAAAATGAGATGAAGGATAAGGGTTATTCGAAATATATTAAATTATTGGATAAATGACAATAAGTTCAGCAATAATATTGAATGGGGGCATAATTGTTGAAATATAAAGATTATTATGAGATTCTGGGTTTGAAAAAAGACGCAACACAGGACGAGATTAAAAAAACTTACAGAAAACTTGCCAAGAAGCATCATCCTGATGCAAATCCGAACAGTAAAGCCTCGGAAGAAAAGTTTAAAGAAATAAACGAAGCTTATGAAGTGCTTGGCGATGCAGGAAAAAGAAAGAAATATGATGATTTGGCAAACGAAACCAAATTTCAAAATGGGTATGATTTTGATCCTGCTCAAACGGGATATAAAAATGTGAGATATGAGCAATATTCATCTTCCGACAATGATTTCAGCGATTTTTTTAATGCTTTTTTTGGAGGCGGTTCATCATCGGCTGATGATCTTTTCGGGAGAAGAAGTACCGGAACGAGACAAGCCAGACAGTACAAACAGGACGGTCGGGACAGCGAAGCTGAAATCAGTATAAATCTGAAGGAAGCTTTTCACGGAGATAAGAAAAAAGTAAGTATAAGAGGCGGAACATCGGAAAAGACTATTTCATTCAAAATCCCCGCAGGTATTAAAGCAGGTGAGAAAATAAAGCTTTCCGGACAAGGGGAACCCGGAATAAACGGAGGGAGCCCGGGTGATTTATATATGAAGGTCAGCTTTATCAAAGACTCAAAATTTAATGTCAAAGGGCTCGATATTGAAACAACACTCGATATATTTCCTTGGGATGCAGCGTTGGGAAGTGAAGCTACAATTGAAACACTCGACGGGAAAATACTTGTGAAAACTCCACCGGGGATACAATCGGATGGCAAAATCCGAGTGCCGAAAAAAGGATACAGAGATACAAGAGGGAAGCGCGGAGATCTTTATATTAAGGCAAGGATAGTAAATCCAAAAATTATCAACGAAGAGATAAAAAATGGATACATAAAAATGAAATCACTTAAAACACGGTAACCAGGCGAATTGAAGTTGTTGTAATCGAATAAAATATGACATATAATGTAATCAGGCAGTTGTTTCTACGCGTTAATCAGAATTTCGGATTTTCAAATCATTTTCTACGATAAAAGACACGGATTATAATATGTTTTACAAGGAGTGTTTATATGCGTGACACCTTTTATAAGCAGGCGATTCAGGAATCCCCAATTGGATACGCGTATCACAAAACCATATGTGATGAACGCGAAATCCCATCCGATTACGAATTTATCGAAGTGAACGCTTCTTTTGAAATACTTACAAATCTGAAAGCCTCTGGAATTATAGGTAAAAGAGTAACAGAAGTTTTACCTGGGATAGAAAAATCCGAATTCGACTGGATTAAGTTTTATGGCGATATCGCGCTTAATGGTGGTCAGAAGGAGTTTGAACAGTATTCCGATGTTTTGGGAAAATGGTATAAAGTCAGTGTATACTCCCCCGAAAAATTTTATTTCATAACAAATTTTATTGATATCACGGAAGAGAAATTTCAAATTTCGGTCTTAAAAAATATGTCATCTCTCTCAGATGAGTTTCTACAGTTTGACAATCAGGAAATAGACTTTCAAAAAACATGTGATGAAGCTTTATATATATCAGGAGCTAAATATTCGGCATTTAATTTATTTAACGAAGATGGGAATAGTTTTATAACTAAGGCAATTTCCGGAGATCAGGGAAAAATCAAGAAAGCTGTTAAATTACTTGGTTTTAAATTGATAGGAAAGGAATGGGATTATTCCCCGAGACAGATAAAAAGATTTAAAGGTGAGGCAATCACCCACTACAACTCAGTGATAAGTATAGTCGATGACAGAATTCCTAAATCCATCATGGGTTTTCTGGAAAAAACATTTAACGTAGGGGAAGCAGTGTCATTGAGAATAGTAAAGAATAACATTATGATAGGCGATTTTACTTTAATTATGGAGAAGGGCAAGAAATTTAAGCAAGAGTACATTATGGAGATATTTGCCGGGCATTTTGGTACGGTTATTTTACGTAAGAGGACCGAGGAAGCTTTGCTGCGTGAGAAGACATTGACAGATGCCATATTTGAAAGCATTCCTGGGTTTGTGTATGTATATGATGATAAAGGGAAAATGGTTAAGTGGAACAAAAAACATGAGGTAATGACAGGATATGATAATGAAGAATTATCTCAAATGACACTTCGAAAATGGTTCAAGGGAGAGGATTTAAAAAAGGTTTTATCGGAAGTTGATGTCGCATTTAAATCCGGATATGGTGAGGTTGAAGCGGATTTAGTCACCAAAGACGGCAGTAAAATGCCTGTTCGTGCAAATGGAGTGGGATTCATGCTCGATGGGAAGAAATACTTCACCGGAATCGGAGTCGATATTTCGGATCAGAAAAGATACGAGGAAGAAATACTCAAAACGAAAAATTATTTTAAAATGATGTTTAATACAAATCCTGATGTTGCGATGATTACCCGTCTCGCTGATGGAGTGATTGTTGATGTAAATGAAGGTTTTACAAGTCACTCGGGATACACCCGAGAAGAAGTCATTGGTAAGAGCGTTTCTGAATTGAATCTTTATGAAAACTACCAGGATCGTCATTTTATGGTAAACAAATTAAATAAAAAAGGATTTTGCAAAAATCTTGAATTTGTTTTCCGTCCCAAAAACGGCATTCCTGCAACGGGATTGATATCTTCCAGAATAATCGATATTGATGGCGTTACTCATATTTTAAGCAATGTTACAGATATATCAAAGCAAAAGAAAATCGAAAAGGAACTTGAAAGAAGCAATAATAAATATAAATCCATATTTGACAATTCTCCGATTGGCATTACCATAACGGATTCGATAACAGGAAGATATCTGAATTTTAATTCCCGCTATGCTGAGATTTGCGGGAGAAAAAAGAAAGAACTATTGAATACCGGCTGGATGGAGATAACCCATCCGGATGATATGAGAGAAGATTTGAATAAGATGATTCTTCTTAATGAAGGTAAAATAAACGGTTATAATTTGGATAAAAGGTATATGAAAAAGGATTCCTCAACGGTTTGGGTAAATATTACTGTGGTGCCGATACAAACCGAGACTGATAATCCATGCCATTTGACTATGGTTATGGATATAACAGAAAAAAGGGAAGAAGAAGAAAAGCTTCGGTATTTAAGTTTTCATGACTATCTTACCGGTTTATGCAACCGAAGATTTTTTGAGGAGCATTTATTCGAAGTTGACTCAGAGCGATTCTTACCGTTGACCGTTGCCATGTTTGATTTAAACGGGTTAAAGCTTATAAATGATTCCTTCGGTCATGAGGTGGGCGATTTACATCTTCAAAAGCTGGCAAATATAGTTAAGGATGAATGCAAAGAAGGTGAAATTGTCGCAAGATCAGGCGGTGACGAATTTATTATTATTATGCCCAACACAAGCGAGAGGGATGCTAATATCAGAATCAGCCATTTGAAATCGCTTATATCAAAAGAAAAAATAGGCTCGATCGATCTTTCGGTATCTTTTGGTTATGATACCAAAACAAGAAAAGAAGAGAATATCAAGGAAATATTAAAAAATGCTGAAGATAATATGTACAGAAAAAAAATAAATGAAAGTTCAAGTATGAGAAGTCATACAATTAAAATAATAATGAATACCCTCTTTGAAAAAAGCAACAGAGAAATGCTGCATTCAAAGAGGGTAAGTGAAATATGTAAAGATATAGCTATAGCAATGCATTTTGAAAACGATGAAATCAACCAGATCAAAACTGCCGGACTTATGCATGATATAGGCAAAATCGGAATTGATGAAAAAATCCTGAACAAACCAATGAGTTTAGATGGTTTTGAGTGGAAAGAAATACAAAAACACCCGGAAATCGGATGGAGAATATTAAAATCTGCAAATGAATTTTCGAGACTGGCCGATTTTATAATTCTACACCATGAAAGACTTGACGGAAAGGGTTATCCAAAGGGATTAAAGGGAGACGACATACCGATTGAAGCAAAAATTATTGCGGTTGCGGATGCATATGATGCAATTACAACCGAAAGACCTTATCGACGTAAAAAGAATAAAGAAGAAGCAATCGCTGAAATGAGAAAACACTCAGGTACACAATTCGATCCATACGTTTTGGAGGTATTTATAAACAATTTGGTTGAAACGGATTATTGAGTGTAAGAAGCATAATACCGGATTGAAAGAAAGTGGCACAATGCTGATTAAAATGATATAATTTATATAGACGTTGATGTTTGCATCATAAATGAAGGGAAGTCGAATACATTGAAAAAAATTATATCCCAGATAATGATTATTGCATTATTTCTAGGCATGATGATTCCGGTAAATGCGACCGGAGGCGCAACAATCATTGATTTAAGCGCATCCATTGATTCCTCGAAGAATGTTAAGGTTGAGGGCAAAATAAGCACCGGTAACGGTGTGGATGTTACGTTGAAAATTTTGGACCCAAACAACGGTATTGAGCGTATTGACCAAAAAAAGAGTACAACTGCCGATGGCGGTTTTGAATTCAGCTACAAAATGACGAATATTCTTATCGGTACTTATACAGTATTTGTCGGGGGAACGGGAGTTGCAACACAGGGTGTGACCAGCTTTGTATTTGGTGAACCAACACCAACAATAACACCAACACCAACAATAACACCGACACCTACGGCAACTTTGACACCTGTAGCAAGTGTTAAGATAAACAAAAAGACTGCAGCTTTGAAGGTAACGCAATCATTGCAATTATCGGCAACCGTTTTACCGTCAAATGCAGCAATTAAATCTGTTAAATGGACTACAAGCAATTATAAAGTTGCAACTGTTTCATCGACAGGAAAAGTCACGGCAAAAGCGCGAGGTACTGCCACAATTACTGTAACTACTGTCAGCGGACTAAAAAAAGCAACATGCAAGGTTACTGTCACTCAACCTGTTAAAAGTGTAAAACTCAGCAAAAAAAGTCTGATATTAAAAAAAGGAAAAACATATAAATTGGTCGCAACGATAAGTCCATCAAACGCAAGCAACAAAAAAGTTATATGGAAAACGGGCAGCAAGAAAATAGCAACAGTAAGCACATCGGGGAAAATCACAGCAAAAGCAAAGGGAACGGTTTATATAACAGTTACTACCGTTGATGGAAAGAAGACTGCCAAATGCAAGTTGATTATAAAATAAGTTTGAAGAGAAATTAATGAATATCCGCTCAAAAGGCGGATATTTTTTGTTGACAAAAAAGAGAACGTGCCATATAATTAAATTAACATATTAGAATATGCTAATATGATTAAGGGGAAAAAATATGACTGATTTGGGAAACCAGCTGCTGGCAAATATTTTTAAAGCATTAGCTCATCCGACAAGGGTTCAGATAGTTAAATTGTTGAAAGACGGGCCACTCTGTGTTTGCTTCATTCTTCCGAAGATAGATTCCGAGCAGTCCAACACTTCACAGCATCTTTCGATATTACGCAATCAGGGAATTCTGGACAATAAAAAAACAGGCTCCAAAGTTATTTACGGAATAAAAAGTCCGGAGGTTCTACAAATGATTGAATTGGCGGAGAAACTGATTTTAAAACAAATTGATGAGACAAAGGATTCTTTAAGAAAATAGTGCAATTTGAAGAAGGGGATTTTAAATGTTTATTTTTGAATGGTTAAATAATCAAGTGCTTAAAATGGAGTGGCTTTCAAACATAGTTAAATTTGTGGTTGAAAAAGTATTTGGCCTGAATACACAGGAACAATTGGGAGGAAGTATACATTTCTTCATTTATGATGTTGTGAAAATATTTATTCTGCTTTCGGTTTTAATTTTCACGATTTCATACATTCAGAGCTTTTTCCCACCGGAGAGAACCAGAAAAATATTGGGGCGGCATAAAGGAATAACCGCAAATTTATTGGGTGCTTTGCTTGGAACGATTACACCCTTTTGCTCATGTTCATCAATACCTTTATTTATAGGGTTTACGAGCGCAGGGCTGCCAATCGGAGTTACATTTTCATTTTTAATATCATCTCCTCTTGTAGATTTGGCATCCGTAATTTTGCTTGCAAGTATTTTTAACTGGAAAATTGCCATAGCCTACGTAGTTGTCGGTATTATTCTTGCAGTTATCGGCGGGACAATAATAAGTAAATCGAAGCTTGAAAAGTATGTAGAACCATTTGTATACAATAACAAGGTATTTGAGATTGAACAGGAAGAACTGACAAAACGCCAAAGAGTTAGTTTTGCTTTGGAACAAGTCTTAAGTATTGTTAAGAAAGTTTGGTTATACATATTGATTGGTGTCGGAATCGGAGCGGCAATTCATAATTGGATTCCTCAAAATATTATTACAGCCGTCCTTGTCAAAATAATTGGTTTTCTGTTTTGTTGGCTACAGTTGTAGGTATACCTATGTATGCCGATATTTTCGGGACACTTCCGATTGCCGAAGCACTTGTTTTAAAAGGCGTCGGTCTTGGAACGGCATTGGCTTTTATGATGGCTGTGACTGCACTTTCGCTTCCATCAATGATTCTGCTGAAGAGAGTTGTTAAAACAAAGTTATTGTTAATATTTGCGGGAATAGTTACTGCCGGAATAATTATCATTGGTTACATATTTAATATTTTTGGGTATTTATTAATGTAAAAGATAAGAAAATAAACAGATTAGGAAGGAGTATTTTATGTCGAAAATTTGGTATCCTGTTATAGATTATGAAAAATGTACTGAATGCGGTGCATGTGGAGATGAAAACGGAGGTTGTTGCCGGTGAATAAAAAAACCGGGAAAACTAAAAACACAAAGAAAAGTGCAATCGCTAAAAAAGGTATAGCTTTAAAAATCATTATACCGATTTTAATTGTATTCGTTTTAACCGGACTATGGATTATTAAAAACAACGGAAATAATTCCAATCCGGAAAACGAAAAAAATCCTGACTTTGCATTACTTGTGACTCAAAAACTTGATATCGTAAAGCTTAAGTCATATGGTGTTCCTATTGTAATTGACTTTGGTTCAGACTCTTGTATCCCTTGTCAATTGATGGCTCCGGTCTTAGAAGAATTAAACTCTGAATATAAAGGCAGGGCAATTGTGAGATTTGTTGATGTATGGAAATACCCTAGTTTTGCCGACGGTTACCCGATTAGTACGATTCCCACGCAGATTTTTATAGATGCGGAAGGTAACCCATATAAACCCAAAGATTCTGAGTCTATAGAAATGAAGTTTTATTCATCAGAAGATACGAAGAAACATATTTTTACTGCTCATTTAGGAGGATTGGAGAAGGAACAGCTATTAAGTATATTGAAGGAAATGGGGTTGAAATAATGGAAGTTATTTTGAACCAGTGGCTTGAACATTTATCAACTGCAATTTCCGCAAACTTTTGGCTGGCACCTGTTTTAGCGCTGTTGGCAGGAGTACTAACTTCATTTACACCATGTGCACTGACCAGTGTGCCTCTTGTAATAGGATATGTTGGCGGCACCGGTCAAAAGAATTCGAAAAGAGCCTTTCGCCTGTCAGTTATATTCGCCGTCGGCATGGCCGCAACTTTCACTGCTTTAGGCGTAACGGCATCGCTTCTTGGAAGACTTATGCAGGGCGCGGGTTCATGGTGGTATATTGTGCTTGGAATTCTTATGATATTGATGGCACTTCAAACATGGGAAATATTTAATTTTATTCCGTCCTCCTTTGCTATCAGTAAAAGTACCAAACGTGGTTTTGTTGGAGCGTTTCTTGCCGGAATTCTGGGGGGATTTTTTTCATCACCTTGTGCGACGCCTGTATTGGTTGTATTGCTTGCGATGGTTGCTGAGCAAGGAAACCTGATATGGGGGATACTGCTTTTGTTATTGTATTCAGTAGGGCACAGCTTTTTGGTGATTATTGCAGGGACATCGGTTGGATTTGTGCATAAGCTTTCAGCAAGCGATAAATACGGAAAGCTAAGTGTCATACTTAAAATTGTAATGGGATCATTAATTATGCTGATAGCCTTCTACATGTTTTATTTAGGCTTTTAAAAATGTTTTTAAGGAGTGAAATATTATGGTAATCAAAATTTTAGGTTCGGGTTGCAGAAGCTGTGTTACATTGAAGGAAAATACCGAGACTGCATTGAAAGAAATGGGAATTGAAGCGGAAATCATAAAGGTTACGGACTTCAGAGATATAATGGCTTATGGAGTAATGTCGACGCCGGCTTTAGTTGTTGATGAGAAGGTTGTTTCATTAGGACGAGCTTTGAAGCCGAATGAAATAGTTAGAATTCTCGAAAAATTTATATAAAAAGAATGGGATGGATTATAATGAAAAACGAGAACGAGATTAAAGATTATATCAGAAAGAATTATGGCAAGATAGCAAGTAAAACTTCTGAAGGAAGTTGCTGTAGCAGCGGATGTGGCTGTAATAGTATACCTTTGGATATCAGTGACTCATCCATTAAGGTTGGGTACACAGAAGATGATCTTTCGAGGATAACGCCGGATGCGAATATGGGTCTCGGATGCGGGAATCCGGTTGCAATAGCATCAATCAAAGAAGGAGAAACCGTTCTTGATCTCGGGAGCGGAGGAGGTTTCGATTGCTTCCTTGCAAGTATACAAACAGGAGAAAGTGGTCATGTAATCGGAGTGGATATGACTGCTGAGATGATAAATCTGGCAAGAAGGAATGCAGAAAAAGGCGGATATAGGAACGTTGAATTCCGTTTGGGAGAGATAGAACATTTGCCTGTAGCTGATGGCTCAGTTGATGTGATAATATCTAATTGTGTAATTAATCTTTCTCCGGACAAGGAGCAGGTTTTTAAAGATGCATTTCGGGTTTTAAAGCGTGGGGGAAGACTTTCGACGTCGGATATTGTTGCAACCGCAAAACTGCCTCAAAAAATTAAAGAAGATCTCGCACTGATTGCAAGTTGTATCGGCGGAGCTGAATATGTTGAAGATATCAGAACAATGCTTCAAAATTCAGGATTCAAAGATATAAAAATGACATCAAAAGATAACAGTAAAGAGATTATTTCAACTTGGGTGCCCGGTAAAAATATTGAGGACTATGTCGCATCATATACAATTGAGGCGATAAAAAAATAAGCGCAGTTCGTAGGACAAATGACATAAAAAATTCAATGGTAAATTTCAGGCGACAATTTAATTCAAAAGGAGACGGTTTTTTATGGAAGAATGCGACAATAAAGCAGGATTATCTTTTTTAGATAAATTTCTGACACTTTGGATATTTATTGCTATGGCTGCAGGCGTGTCAGTGGGTTATTTATTTCCCCGGCTAGCACAATCGCTGACTTCTCTGAGTTCCGGAACGATATCATGGCCGATTGCAATCGGACTCATTATCATGATGTATCCTCCGCTTGCGAAGGTTAAATATGAAGAGATAGGAAGGGTTTCGAAAAATAAGAAGGTCTTCACATTTTCGATTATTCAAAACTGGATTGCAGGTCCGATTTTAATGTTTCTCTTGGCGATAATATTTCTTGGCGATAAACCCGGGTTTGCCATAGGGCTTATTATTATTGGTCTTGCGCGTTGCATAGCAATGGTCATTGTCTGGAATTCTCTCGCAAAGGGCGATAACGAGTATGGTGCTGCATTGGTCGCTTTAAATTCAATATTCCAGATACTCTTATATGCGGTATATATTTATATATTTGTCACTCTTCTGCCCAAATTGCTAGGGTTATCATGGGGGGGACAAATCGTCGATGTATCCATGTGGTCTGTGGCAAAGAGCGTGCTGATTTATTTGGGAATTCCTTTTGCAGCTGGGTTTATTACGAGAATCAGTTTAACAAAAATTAAAACTAAGGAATGGTATGATAAGGTTTTCATTCCCAAAATTTCACCATTTGCGTTAATTGCCTTGTTATATACTATAATTATTATGTTTATAACCAAAGGAAACGATATTGTAAACAATCCGGTTGAGGTAATTCGAATCGCAATTCCGCTTTTAATTTATTTCACGATAATGTTTTTCGCAAGCTTCTATATATCATATAAAAAAGGATTCAAATACGAGCAAACGGTTACTCTTGCGTTTACTGCGGCGAGCAACAATTTTGAACTCGCAATAGCGGTCGCCGTTGCGGTATTCGGAATCGCATCCGACGTAGCTTTTACGGCAGTCATCGGTCCTTTGGTTGAAGTACCGGTAATGATTGCTTTGGTAAATGCTGCTCTCTTATTCAAACGCAAATTTTTTGACGAGAACGGACTTCCAAGGAGGATAAAAGCATGAAGATTCTTATTATTGGAGCAGTAGCGGCAGGTACATCTGCTGCTGCAAAATCAAGAAGAAATGATGAAACAGCTGAAATTAAGATTTTTGAAACTGACAGTGATATTTCTTATTCTGCCTGCGGTCTTCCATATTATATTGGAAATGAAGTCAGAAAAAGAGAAGATTTAGTCCCAAGAGATTCCGGATTTTTTAAAAGAAAATACAACGTTGATATTTTAACAAGGCAGCAGGTTTTAAAAATCAATCCAAAATCTAAAAGCCTGTTGGTGAAGAACCTTGCAACTTCAGAAGAATACATCGAAAATTATGACAAACTCGTAATTTCAACAGGTGCAAGACCATTTTTGCCTGAAATTCCCGGTGTCAATAAAAAGAATGTTTTTGTTCTAAGAAATGTCGAAAGTGCGGATAAAATTAAAAACTATATTGCAAAGTTCAAACCCAAAAAAGCATTAGTTATTGGATCGGGATTCATTGGACTTGAGATTCTTGATAATTTTAAAGCTCTTGGAATGGATGTATCTTTAGTTGAGAAGGAAGAACATTTGATGAAAAACCTGGATGCAGATGTTGCGTCGTATTTGAAGGAAATTCTTGATAAGAGCGATGTAAAGGTTTATTTAAATAATTTTGTATCTGAATTGGAAGGTAGTAAAGACTTTGCGAGAAGGGCAAGATTGAAAAACGGAACTGAGATTGAGACTGATATCGTTATTGTCGGAGCGGGAATCAGAGCGGATGTGAGTCTTGCCAAAGAAGCAGGAATTGAGATAGGACTGACGGGGGCAATAAAAGTAAATAAAAAGATGGAAACAAATCTAAAGGATATTTATGCCTGTGGGGATTGCGCTGAAAGCTATTCTCTTATTACGGGAAGGGATATATACAGACCATTGGGCTCAACGGCAAATAAAATGGGGAGGATTGCAGGAGATAGTATGACAGGTGGGAATCTCGAGTTTAAGGGAATTCTTGGTACAGGAATATTTAAGATTTTCGATTTCACAGTAGCACAAACGGGATTAACCGAAAAAGAAGCTATAACTGAAGGATATGACGTTGCAGTGAGCCATATAATCAAGCCGGACAGCCAAGTGTATTATAGAGGGGAAGAAATGATGATAAAAGCGGTTGCCGATAAAAAAACAATGAAACTGCTTGGGGCGCAAATTATCGGAAAAGCAGGAGTTGATAAGCGCATTGATGTTTTTGCAACAGCATTAACATTTGGTGCGAGAGTTCAGGATCTTTTCCATCTTGATCTTGCATATGCACCGCCGTTTTCCACAACCAAAGATCCGGTGATGTACACGGGCATGGTTTTAACAAACGAAACTGAAAGAAATCGGAAACTTATTACATCAGAATTACTGGAAGAAAAGCTTGAAAAGGGTGAAAAAGTAAATATAATCGATGTTCGTACCCAGAAGCAGTATGTACAGGGGCATATAAGGAATGCAGTTAACATTCCTCTCGAAGTATTCAGGGGCTCTATTGAAAAAATGGACAAAGATGCGCAGATTGTCCTTTATTGCAATACGGGTGTTTCAGGAAATGCCGCGCAAAATATACTTATTAATAATGGATTCAAGTTTGCTTATAATCTGTCAGGCGGGTATAAAAATTATATTAGGGTTAAAAGCGATTTAATTTGATATCGGTTTGTTTAAAGCGTAAAGTGTGAGCAAATTGAAAACAAACTGTAAATCAATGAAAAAAATATTTTAAATATCAAATAATTAGTATATAATAAAGTGAATTATAAATTTTCGGTTTGAAAGTTAAAACAATTAACACATAGCCGTATGGCGGAATGGAGACGAATTAAAATGATGAATGGAAAGAATACGTGCTGTAAAAGAAGCGGTATTTCAATTTTCTTGTTTGTTACCGCAATAGTTGTTGCATTGGCAGGTATTGCACTGCTCGTTAACAATATTTTGTTTTATAAGGACAATGTTGATTACTATGTATCTCAAGGACAGTATGCGTTAGCTTCTAAACAGTTAATGATGCAATTGTTATTCCCGGGTATATTCGAGCCAATAGGAATCATTGGAATCGGTTGTGTACTTTTCGGACTATCCGCACTAACTAAGAAGGTTTCGGCTTGTTTCGGAATGGTGGTCGGCGAAGAAATGGAAGAGGAAGACATGACTGACGAAGAAATGACTGATGAAGAAATGACGGACGAAGAAATGACAAATGAAACAACCACAGATGAAATGCCTGTCGAGGAAGCGCCTGATAAGGAAGCTGCGACCGAAGAAAAATCTGAAGCAGAAAAAGAATAAAAAAGAGTTAGACATTAATATAAACTGCTATAATCTGCAGTAGAAATCAAGTAAATAGATTTAAAGATGCGATATTTGATTTTGTCGCATCTTTTTTATCTCTGTCTCGGACAATTTTATGGATTTCAACAGGAAATGCAGTTTCTGTATTTATTCATAGCGAAAAATTTCTTCAAGGACGGCTTCATTATCTTTTGGTGAATTTAAGATACATATCGATGGGAAATTATATAGATATAAATATCTCTCGGAATCGAGTTCCCAGATCGGTTTTTCATATGCCATCTGCATAAATTTTTTCATAAGAAATTGTCTGGTTACCAGGAAAGAATCTTCAAGATCGTAAGGAGAATTCAGGTTACGGTCTTTTAATTCTGCAATAAGTGATTTTGTCGGAATAAGAAAATCTGTAGCCCATTTTATTGAGCGGTCCTCTTGTTTGTTTATTGCATTGTCAGTACAATAATGTGAATGTTTTCTTTGGGTTATGTCACCGTATGTGGTCATATGATGACCGATTTCCTCCGCAAGAACAGACCGATAAAGACGCTCGTCATTTTTTATTGACTGATTCATCAGAATTATTTTATAGTTTCCATCGCAGTAATAATAACCAAAAATTGAATTATCAAGAAGCACAAAAGATTTTATTATACCTTGTTCTCTTAACAATTCCTCAATCTTTTCTGTTTCAATCATTAAAATAATCCCCTTCTTTTATCAAAAGAATGGGATAATTGTACCACAAATTAACAGTTTAGGAAAGCAATGAATGGAAAAACGAACTACTTCGGAGTTCCGTCGGGATTGTATTTTTGCTTGATGAACTCAATGAATTCCTCGACTTTCCTAATTGCATCTTCGGGCAGGTTTTCCAAATCAAGATTATGGAAGGCTTTTGTTTCGATATTTTTATCACCGGATTTCATGATATCAGTGCGGCCAAGAAGATAGTCGACGGATACATCAAAATAATCGGCAATTATTCTTTTTATGTCATCGCTGGGCGCACGGTTTCCAGCCTCATACTGGGACAAGGTTGAATTGCTTATGTTCAATATTTTTGATAATTTTATTTGAGTTAAATCTTTGCTTTCTCTTAAATTCTTAAGTCTGATTCCCAGAATATTAGTTTCCATCGGTGTTTCCTTTACATTTTGTAAATATTTTTCATTATACCATAGGGGTATCTTTATAATTAAATACTTTACTAAACGTGAAAATATGTATTGACATTTACATAAAGCAAAATTATAATTGGTAATATAATACAAGAAATATAATGTTGAGGTAATTATGGATGATTTATTGAAATTAATTGTTATGAAAAGAATAGAAAATGAGCTTGGGAAAACTGTTAAATTTAAAAAGATACAATGGGAGAAAGCCAGAGATAAAGCGTTAAACGATATCTACTTGGATATGTTTTGTGCAATCAAAGACGTATCGTTTGACTATTTCACCGGAACAATCATTGAAATTCTTTTAACGGAAAATTCAATTTAGTTCCGTGTTTCCGGTCCAAAATATATACATATTCCTGCCTTCATATTATAATGGATTATAGTAGATTTTTATAAGTGAAGATTGTGGGGACATGGAATTGTCAAAAGTATATTTTACCAATCTTAGAACAAAACCCGGAAAGAATCTGTTGGATAAACTTGAGACACTTGCAGATAAAGCAGGAATCAAGGACATCGATTTCGCGAAAAAATTTGTTGCGATTAAAATCCATTTTGGAGAACCGGGAAATTTGGGGTATATAAGACCAAACTATGCTGCAAGAATCGTTAAGATTATAAAAAAAACCGGAGGTCTGCCTTTTGTTACCGATGCAAACACTCTTTATTCCGGGCAGAGAAGCAATGCTGTTGACCATTTGAACGCTGCGATGGAGAACGGTTTCAATCCTATGGTTTTAGGTTGCAATGCTATTATCGCGGATGGTGTAAAAGGCACCGAATACAGAGAAATTGAAATTAATCTGAAAAATTGTAAAAAGGCAATGATTGGTTCGGCAATTGCTGACGCAGATATAATTATATCGATGAATCATTTCAAAGGACATGAATTAACAGGATTTGGCGGAGCCTTGAAAAACATTGGTATGGGATGTGCCTCAAGAGGCGGCAAATTAGATATACACTGTACATCAAAGCCAAGAATTGATACCGAAAAATGCACAGGCTGCAATCAATGCGTCAGGAATTGCATTCATTCTGCGGTTCATCTGAATAACTCCAAAAGGGCAGAAATTAATTACGAAATATGTGTCGGCTGCGCGCAATGTGTGGCAGTTTGCATGTTCGGCGCCGCTATTCCGGTATGGGACGGTTCAACAGAAATTGCCAATGAAAAAATTGCTGAATATTCTTATGCGGTTTTGAAGGATAAACCAAATTTTCATATTAACTTTTTAATGAATATTTCTCCGGACTGTGACTGCTGGGGCAACAATGATGCATCTGTCGTTGCTGATATCGGAATTGCCGCATCCATGGATCCGGTTGCGCTTGACAGGGCGTGTGCGGATATTGTAAATAAAGCGCCTGCATTAAAAAACAGCTTTATATTTGATAAGGATGAAGAATATATTGAGGGTGAAGATAAGTTTAACCATATTCATCCTATAACGGATTGGGACATTTGTCTTAGGCATGCTGAAAAAATAGGGCTCGGGACACGAAATTATGAGTTGATTGATCTGGATTGAACTGAAGGAAATTTTATTAAAGAAGAGTAGGATGGCGGCATGAAAAATAAAAGAAACCACTTTTTCGCATATTTATCAAGGATGAAGTACATCAACCGCTGGGGATTGATGAGAAATTCTCTGCCCGAAAACATTCAGGAGCACAGTCTGCAGGTGGCGATTATCGCTCACGCCCTTGCTGTCATAAAGAATACTTATTTCAACGGAAAAGTTGATGTGAACAAAGCCGCTGTAATGGGCATTTTTCACGACAGTAATGAAATAATAACAGGCGATTTGCCGACACCTATTAAATATTACAATCCTGAAATAAATATCGCATATAAGCAAATTGAGAATATATCGAAGGAAAGATTAATCGGAAT